>NZ_DATCMV010000145.1:0-40013 GCF_036563125.1 Microbulbifer sp. | reverse complement strand
CGGCGGAGCAGGGCGATGAGGGAAAGCGCAATCGCAAGTTCGAGAGCCTCGCGCGTTTCCTCAATATGCAGGCGCGGGCGGGCGTGAAGCCGGAGCAGGTCGAGCTGGCGCTGGTCGTCCACGGCGGTGCGAGCCTTGATGTCGTAAACAATGCCGCTTTCCAGAAAAAATTTCAGCGCGATAACCCTAACGCGGAATTGCTAGCGGCGTTACAGAAACACAAGGTACGCGTCATTATTTGCGGCCAATCCGCTGCGTTTAACGGCATCGGGACTGATGACCTGTTGCCCGGGGTGGAGATGGCGCTGTCCGCCATGACTGCCCACGCCCTGTTGCAGCAACAGGGCTATACACTCAATCCTTGGTGAGTAGCGGAAAGCCGATCGAAAACGCCAAGTATGCAGATCATACTCCTGACCCACGAACGCGAACTGGAGCGTCCGAGTAACACCGGCAAGCTGGTGCTGTCCGCCGTCGCCGGTGAGGGCGTAAGTGTTGAGCGGGTGATCTGGCGGCGCACTGCGCCGTCTAAAGCGCTGCTCGCAGTGCTGGATGATCCGGCGACTGGGTTGCTTTATCCCGATACCGAAGTAGCTGGTGAGACGGTCGCAAGTATGGATGTCGGAGACTGCGAACGGTTCATTCTGCTCGACGCCACCTGGCAAGAAGCGCGCAAGATGTACAACCGCAGTCCCTATCTTCATTCCCTGGGCAGGCTGAATCTGGCCTCTGAACAGGGATCCCGCTATCGCCTGCGGCGCAACCAGAAGTCCTTCGGGCTTTGCACTGCAGAGTGCGTAGTGGAAATTCTGCGGGGCAAGGGGTATCAGGCTATCGCCGACAGGCTCGAGCAACAGTTTTTGTGCTTCAACGGAAGTGGCACCTGATATCGTTTTTTCTGTGCATAAGCAGATTTGTCGCTCTCAGGTGCCACGCTCTCTCTCGTGTTCCCACATCGACCTTATCGCTGTCCAAGGCTGTCCCATTTCGAATCGGGTCAGCATAGTGGGACAGCTAAGCGCCATTTAGCTTGTTAGGTTTGTAGTGCGCCGTTTGCGCGCATACATAATCACAACGAGAGAAAAAATAATGCGCTACAAAAATGTATATAACAGTGCGTTAATTGCCATGGCGATGACCTCTGCCCCGCTTGCACTGGCCCAACAGTGCCAGTCTCCAGCACCGGTGTGGGAAGACAACTTTGACGGTACCAGTTTGGATACCACAAAGTGGGAACCCATGCTGGGCGATGGCTGTAGCTACGGTATCTGTGGTTGGGGCAACAGTGAGTTGCAGTATTACAAGGCAGAAAACGCGACGGTGGCCAACGGCCTGTTGACCATCACCGCAAAAAAGGAGCGGGTACAGAGCAAGGCCTATACGTCAGCGCGCCTGCGAACCGCGAATATGCCCAATGGCGGGGACTGGACCAACGGACGCTTTGAAGCCCGTATCAAGGTGCCGTATGGCAACGGTATGTGGTCGGCCTTCTGGATGCTACCAACGGATCCCGCCGAGACGTGGCCCATCAGTGGCGAGATCGACATCATGGAGTCCATCGGTCAATCCGATGAATACGTGCTCGGTACCATCCACTACGGCGAGCCCTATCCCAACAATTCCTTCACCGGCAACCGCCTGCTGAGCCAGCCGGAACCCTGGTCGGCGGACTTCCATGTGTACGCGCTGGAGTGGGAGCCGAACGAGATGCGCTGGTATGTGGACGACCAGCTGTACGCCACATTGACCCCCAATGACATCACTTCTTCCGCCTACTGGACCTTTGAGAACTACCGGTACCACTTCCTGTTGAACCTGGCGGTGGGTGGAAACCTCGGTGGGGCAGTGGATGATTCGATGTTGCCGCAGACCATGCAGGTGGATTACGTGCGGGTCTATGACTACGGGCAGCCTGCGATCGTCGGTGACCGCATTGTGGAGAGTGGCGAGATCACCAGCTACTCGGTTGCCGGCACCCTGGGCGGCAATCCGAACTACAGCTGGGCCCTGCCCGCAGGCGCGACGCTGGTATCCGGTGCCGGCAGCGATACCGTTACCGTGCAGTGGGGCAGTGCTCCCGGTGAGCTGGGTGTGAGCGTCGTTGACAGCTGTGGCAGTCGCGACCTTGCGCTGCCAGTCCACGTGACCCCCAAGCTAGCGCAAGAAACGGTGCTGGAGGACTTTGAGTCCAACCGTACCCTCAGCTATACGCAGTTCGACGGCTCATTTGTCCAAAATGCGGCCAACCCGCAAACCGATGCCACCAATGGTTCGGCGACCGTAGCCATGTACAACCGTTCCGCAGCGGCGCAGTACGACGTGATTATTGCCGGCACCAATGCCATTCCTGATGCAGATCCGTTCCTGGCTGGGGAAAAGGCGTTTTACATGGATGTATTCACCACAGCGGCACCGGGGACCCAGATTCTGGTACAGCTGGAGGACAGTTCCAGCGCCACGGCGTCCAACTATCCCACTGGCCGGCACTCGAAATACGCTGCTTACGTGGGCGAAGGCAGCGGCTGGCAGCGCCTCAAGTTCGAGCTGGATGACCGCATCGATGGTGCTACCCCGGCCAATGCGGTTGACAGCCTGGTGATCCTGTTCGATCCGAATACATTCAACAGTGACACCTACTATTGGGACAACTTTGATATCTACGGTGTCGAGAATGGCGCTGTAGCTACCAGCATGTCGGTTGCCAGTGTTGTGACCGGTACTGCGCCTGCCAGCAAGGGGCAAAAGTATGCGACTGCCACGGTGACGGTGCGGGACGATCTGGGCTACGGTGTGGCGGGCGTGACCGTAACCGGTAACTTTAGCGGTAGTATTTCCGAGACCGGCGCCAGTGGGATTACCGATAGCAGTGGTGTTGCCAGGCTGACTAGCTCGGCTTCTGCGGCTGGTAGCGTGTCTGTGAGTTTTTGTGTCACCGACTTAAGCGGCGGCCTGAGTCACGATACGGGAAATAGCACAGGCTTGTGCCAGTAGCTTGGAGAATGTGCGGGCGGCAATGGCTGCCGCCCGCCTCCAGCGCCGTCGCATACCTTATGGAGTAAGGCCAAACTGCCGTTCTCGCTGGCGCCGCTGGGCGAAAAGCCATTGAAGCTGGCGACGAAAACCCCGAAACTGAGTGGGAATCGGGAGTCAGAAAATAGCCTGACGCAATCCGTCGAGAAACCACTTTGGACAAGGAACTATATATGAGAAAGCTGTTCTGCTGCTTTTTGCTGTTGGTAGCCGCCGTTCCCGCAATGGCACAGCAAGTGGGTGAACCTGCACCGGAGTTTTCACTCCAGGCTTCCGATGGCAAGACCTACACCCTGTCTGACTTCAAAGACAAGCAGGCGGTGGTGATTGCCTGGTATCCGAAAGCATTTACCAAGGGCTGTACCATCGAGTGCAAATCCCTCGCAGAAAATGGTCACCTGATTCGCGAGTACGATGTCACCTACTTCATGGCGAGCACTGATGAAGTGGAAGACAACAAAAAATTCGCCGATGAATACAAGGCGGATTTCCCGCTGCTGAGTGATCCAACCGGTGCTGTTGCCGAGGCCTACGATGTGAAAATGCCGGTGCTGAATATGGCCAAGCGAGTCACCTTCTATATCGGCAAGGACGGGAATATCCTGAAAATTGACCGCGATATCAAACCCGCTACCAGTGCCGAAGATATGGCGCGTACCCTGGGCGAACTGGGTGTGGCAAAAAAATAAAATAAAAAAGGCCGCAAATAGCGGCCGAACACTTGGGGGTTTTACATAAATTTGGTGCGGGCCGGTACAGGCCCGCCCAGAATTATTTCATCGTGATCAATTCCAAGCCCTGCAGTGCGGGAATGGCCTGATGTAATTTCACTTCCAGCGCGTCGAGCGCCTGCAGCTGCAGGCACAGGGCTTCGGCGCGCGCCTCCAGTCTTTCCGCTTTCTTTTCCACCTCGGCCTCGGCCGCTTCTGCCGCAGCCTCCGCATCCCGTTCGATACTTGCGCCACCGGTAAACACTGCTTTCATGGCATGCCAGGCAATGTTGCCGGCGGACTTTGCCGCGAGCTTTTCAATCTGCGGCTCCAGTTCCCTTTCAAATGTTTCACCGAAGACATCGTCCACCCACGGGCTGCCGAACGTGTATACATCACCCTGTTTTTTGGTCTGCGCCAGCAGCTTGTCTCGCAGTGCCTCGGAAGACTGCAGAAACTCCTGGGTGTCGGCGCTGTCGGGGCCGGCGAGTACCGCTAGGGCAATGCCGACACCGTTCATGGCGATATCCATTGCCTCCACTGCAATTTCGGATACCTGACGCCCGGCGGTGTGCAAGCCCTGCTGGTAGGTCTGCATCAATTCCTGTTGTTGGCGGTCGAGGATCAGGCCGGTATCGCCCACGGCCAGCTGGTCCGGTGCGTGGTAGGCGAACAGCGGCTGGTTGTCGTCCTCGTCGCGAGTTTCCATAAAGTCGCGCCCGACGGTGATCTGCTGGTGGATATCCACATTGCAGTTGTGTTCGCCATCATTGGTCAGGTTTATTTCGGTTGCCTGTACCGGAATGGCGAAGGGAAGGGCCAGCATGGAGGCGGCGGTCAGCAGGCGGATCTTGTTCATCGGTTTATCCAGCATGAATTTTTCTAAGTGTCATTTGTGGGGTGATCTGCAGGTATGACGCTACCCGGTTTTGATCTGGATGCAGTGGCTGCGAAAAAAACCGATTTATTTTGGCACGCATATTGCTCCTTCTCAGCTAAGCACCTGGCAGTCGCCTGGTGCAATCGTCAAAAGAGCCGGCCCCATTGGTCGCAATGACCGTCAGTGGCCCGGCACCAGAAGTATCCGTTGTACCCGATATCCAGTTTAACCGCGCTTGCCATGGCATACGCGGTACGGGGTTCCTTTGCCCGAAAAAAGCTCAGGAAAGCGTCATTCAAAACAGATTTTGGTATTTGTTCAATAAATGAGGGGTGGCTCATGAAGCGGAAAGCTCTAAGTTGTGCTGTGGTAGCTATCATTGCCGGGGGTGCCATGGCACCAATGCCGATGGCGGTGGCTGAAGAGGTAGAAGAGGTAGCGGTGACCGGGGTTCGCGGCAAGCCGCGCTCGGTTTCTGACTCGCCAGTGCCGGTTGATGTGTTCGGATCAGAAGCACTGGAATCGGTGTCGCACACCGACACCAATGATGTGCTGATGACCCTGGTTCCCTCCTACAGTCTGTCGCGGCAGCCGATCAGCGACGGCGGCACTTTTGTTCGCCCTGCACAGTTGCGTGGCATGCCTACGGATAAAACCCTGGTGCTGGTGAACTCCAAGCGCCGCCATCGCGCCGCACTGGTGGAAATTGGCGGTTCCGGCACCCAGGGGCCAGATATTGCGACCATTCCCAGTTCTGCACTCAAATCCGTTGAGGTGCTGCGCGATGGTGCAGCAGCCCAGTACGGTTCCGATGCCATCGCCGGCGTGATCAACTTTATCCTTAAGGACAACGACGAGGGCGGCTCCTTCGGTGTGCGCACCGGCGAGTACAGTGAAGGCGACGGCTTCCAGACCACGGCTGTCGGCAACGTCGGTATGCCTCTTGGCAGCAGTGGCTTCCTGAGTATTTCCGGTGAAGTTTCCGCGGCGGACTTTACCTCCCGTTCCGAACAATACTGTGAAGACTGGTTCTGTCTTGCGGACCAGGACCCCGAGTTTATTGAAGCGGCAAAAAATGCATCGCTGGAGGGCGATGTGGTGCAGCCCTGGGGGCAGCCGAACTCCGAAGGTGCGCGACTGTTCTTCAATGCCGGCTACGATCTCGGCGAGGGTAAGGAGCTGTATGCCTTTGGTAACTACTCCGAGAGTGAAGCCGATGGCAGCTTCTATTACCGTTACCCGAACAACGGCACCATTATGGACCTGCGCGAGCAGGACGGTTCCATTTACAGCCCGCTGGAGAAATTCCCCGGTGGTTTTACCCCGCGCTTTTTTGGTGAAGTGACCGATTACTCCCTGGTTTCAGGGCTCAAGGGAGAGATGGCTTCAGGTTTCGCTTACGACCTGAGTGCCCGCTACGGCAAATCAGAAGTAGCCTATACCCTGAAAAACACCATCAACCCGTCTATGGGCCCGGATAGCCCCACTTCTTTCAAGCCGGGCACCTTGGCAAACGAAGAAGTCCAGATCCAGGCAGATTTTTCCAAGGAATTGATGCTGGGGCTAAGCAGCCCGGTGGTGGCGGCGTTCGGAATCAGCTATATGGATGAATCCTATGAGCTGAGCGGCGGCGACGAGGCCTCCTATGCCGCTGGTCCCTATGCTACCCAGGACCCCTGGGGCTTCTGTAATGACAACGGCACCCCTACTGTGGCCGGCCTTGAAGTAATGGTAACGGGTTCGGGCCTAAACTGTGCCGATCCGGATGATCCGGTCTACCAGGTAGTGGGTGTGGGGTCCAACGGCTTCCCTGGCTATTCTCCCGAATACAGCGGCAGCTACAGCCGCGATTCCTATGCCGTCTACGGTGACCTCAGCACAGACCTGACCGATCAGCTGTTCGTTCAGGCCGCAGTGCGTTTTGAAGATTACTCGGACTTTGATTCGGAGCTGGTGGGTAAGTTGGCGATGCAGTACGACGTCACCGATAGCTTCGGTCTGCGCGCATCCGTTGGCACGGGCTTCCGTGCACCAACTCCGGGCCAGCAGGGCACCACCAACGTCTCCACACGCCTGCCCAACGGCTTCCCGGTGGCGACTGGCCTGTTCCCTGCCAGCAGCAGCGTCGCCCAGGCGCTGGGTGCCGAGGCACTGAAGCCGGAAACTTCCACCAACTTTGCGTTCGGCTTTACCGCGGATTTCGACAAGCTGAACCTGACCGTGGACTTCTATCGCATCGATGTGGATGACCGCACCTACGCGATTTCCACCCTGGATGTTTCTGCGGATAGCGACAGTGGTGCGGCCTACGACAACTATCTGGCGCTGGTGGATGCCGGTGTAGTGGGGGCCGAATCCATCGGCGGCGTGTTCTACTTCACCAACGCCTTCGATACCCGCACCCAGGGTGTAGATGTGGTGGCAACCTATCCGCTGGAATGGTCTGCAGACAGCACCACCAACATCACCGCGTCTCTTAACTACAACAAATCCGAATTCACTTCTGATCCCAGTGAGTATCTGAACGAAGAGGATCAGTACGATTTCGAAAACTTCGACCCGAAATTGCGCGGTGCGGTAACCGCCATGCACGATATTGGTCCGGTTTCACTGATGGCCCGCGCCAACTGGTTCGGCACGTCGGAAAACTACAATGCGGGTGAAGTGCAGAAGTACAGCTCTGTAGTTCAGGTGGACCTGGAAGGTAAATACCACTTTACCGAAAACACCAGTGCGAGCCTGGGCGGTCGCAATATTTTCGACGAGTATCCTGACAAGGATCTGCTCGGCGATTACTGCTGCGGCGCTGTTTATCCCACCGGCTCCATCGTCGACTGGCAGGGCAGCTTCTACTACCTGAGTCTGAATCACAACTTCTGATTTGAGGTGTCTTCTACGTGACTTAATCCCCGCTCTGCGGGGATTTTTTTTGCCTGAGGGTTATGCTTGGGATAGCGCTAAACCCTCTCAGTAAAGTGGAGGACCTCGAAGGCAATCTAAATATCGCAGGTTTAAAGTGACAGGCTTGAAGTTACGGAGTTGAAATTGCGGGCTTGAAGTGACAGGCATAAAAAAGGCCAGCTAATGCTGGCCAGTGGAGCGACTGTTATTCTCGTAACTGCAGATCAGCTCATGCGATGCAGAACCTTCGGCAGCGCAGAAGTGTATTTCTGTACATCCTCGATATAGCCCATGCTCACGCGCGACCAGTTAGTGTAATCGCGGTAAATACCGCGGATATGCACGTTCTCTTTTTCCATCTCTGCACGGAAGGTTTCCGCGTTGAGATCGCCGAGATTGACGAACATAAAGTTGGTTACGGAAGGCAGTGCAGTGAGGCCATTTTCCTTGACCGCGGCGCTGACCATTTCACGCGCTTCCTTGATCTTGCTGCGGCAGTAGTCCATGAAGGTATGATCTTCATAGCTGGCAATTGCCGCAGCGAGACCGGCCTGGTTGAGTCCGTACCAGCCCACGCCGTACTTCTCGATCTCGGCGATTTTTTCCGGCTGTGCGATCAGGTAGCCCACACGCATGCCGGCGAGACCGTAAATTTTGGAGAAGGTGCGCGCGACGATGATGTCGTGCCCCTGCTTGACCAGCGGGATTACCGAATTGGCATCGCTATTGTCGGTGATTTCGTTGTAGGCCTCATCCGATAGCACGGTGCATTTCTTGGAAGCCTTGATGCAGAAATTATTCATCGCCACCGGGTCGATCAGCAGGCCGGTGGGATTGTTCGGGTTGGTCACCTGCACCATGGAAACGGAATCATCGATTGCCGCATACATGGCGTCCAGGTCAATCTGCATCGACTCCAGTTTTGGCAGGCGTTTGATTTGGCCGAGTTCCTGGATCTCCACCACGCGTGAGGTGGTATCCCAGAACAGATCCGGGCCGAGAATATTACCCTTCCGTCCGGCCACAATAGCGGCGGCGGTCAGGCCGGCGCTGCTGCCGGAACCGATGCTGATATGCTCCGGAGTCAGGCCGTGACGCTCGGCAATCATTTCCTTGAGTCGGATGACACTGTCATATACGTAGTAGGCGCCCTTCTGGCTCGCCTCCATCATGGCCTTGAGTGCGGCGGGGCTGGGGCCATAAGGGTTTTCATTCGAGTTGAGCCTGGCGATTCCCGGGGGCGGGCCGTACAGCGGCTTCGGCCGCACAATTTCCTTGGCGGAGGCGGCGCTGGCCAGGCCTCCCATGGTGGCGGCAGAAAAGGCCGCAGTGGCCCCCTGTAGAAACAACCTTCTGCTCAGTGATTTGTGCATTATTTTATTCTCCCGGTTGTGTGTTTGTGCTTATGAGTATTTATGTAATCAGTTTCTACGCCTTGGCAAACATCGCCATGGATACCGCAATCAGGTAAACCCCGAACAGGCGCTTCAGGTGCAGCTCGTTCAGGCTGTGGGCCCAGCGCGCGCCGATGGGGGCGGAAATGATGGAAAACGCAGAAATCGCAATCAGTGCGGGAATATTGATGTAACCGATGGAGCCCATGGGCAAATTTGGTGCACCGAGTCCCATGATCAGGAAGCCGATGGCGCCGGGCAGGCCGATAAGGAAGCCGATTCCGGAGGCGGTTGCCACAGCCTGGTGCGCTGGGCGGTTACACAGCACCATGGTCATCACCGTAATGGTGCCGCCGCCGATACCGAGCAGTGAAGAAAACCCGCCGAGAAAACTGGCAAGCCCCGCGCGGGCGAAACCCGTGGGCATTTCCAGCTTGCCTTTGAGGCCATCGAACAGATGGGGAAACAGGAAGTAGATGGAATAGAGCAGCACGCCGCCCGCAAATACCTTCACCAGGCTTTTGCTGTCGGTAAACGAGGCGATATACAGGCCTGCGCCGACGCCGAGCACAATCCATATCGACCAGTCGCGCAACACTTTGAAATCTACCGCACCTCGCTTGTTGTGCGCCTGCACCGAGCGCGCCGAGGAAATTACGATGGAGGCGAGCGAGGTACCCACTGCCACCCGCATCATTTCATCCGAGGCGCTGTGCAGGAAGGGGAACACTGCGAGCAGTGCGGGCACCACCACAAATCCTCCGCCGTTGCCAAACAACCCCGCGGTAATTCCCGCAATTAAACCCGCGGCGCACAGCAGCAGGATAAACAGAGATACTTCCTCGATACTCATTGATTCCCCCGTTTGTTCCTCGTTGAATATATGGGGAAAAGCATTAACCGTGCCAAGGCGCGGGCGGATTCGGTGAGTGGGGATAAAGCGAAAGGATTCAGGGGTCGGTCGAATTCGATGCGCGAAAACGCCAGGGATTGGTTTACTGAAGTAGCAGGGATTGGTTTACTGAAACGCTGCAGCTGGTACTCTTTGGCCACAACAATAGTGCGATCACACGCGGGGGAATCATGTTCAAGAGGCTGATTATTGCCTTCACACTGCTGCTGAGTATTTCAGCGCAGGCCGAGTCCATCAGCAGCCTGACCGGTGGTATGGAGCGGCAACAGGGGCTGTTTGATTTTTACTGGGACAAGCAGAAAGGGCGCATCCTGCTCGAGGTCGACAGTTTCGATCGCGAGCTGCTGCTACTCACCGGTCTCGCCCAGGGGCTGGGGTCCAACCCGGTGGGGCTGGATCGCAACCAGGTGGGCGAGAGCCGCGTGGTGAAATTCGAGCGCATCGGCAACAAGGTGCTGCTACATGAGATCAACCTCAAGTATCGCGCCCTGTCGGATAACCCGGCGGAGCGCCGCGCCGTATCCGAGGCCTTTGCCTCCTCCGTGCTGTGGGGGTTTGAGGTGCTGGGAGAAGAGGGCGGTGGCGTACTGGTGGACTTTACGCCATTTGTACTGAGCGACCAGCACGGTATCGGCCAGCGTCTCAAGGACGCCAGGCAGGGCAACTACAGCATCGACGGTAGCAAGTCCGCGGTCTACCTGCCGCGCACCAAGAGCTTTCCCCTGAATACCGAATTCGAGGCCCAACTGACCTTCGCCGGCAGCGAACCGGGTAATTACCTGAAGGAAGTGGTGCCCACGCCCAATCTGGTCACTTTGCGCCAGCATATCTCGCTGGTGGCGCTGCCGGACGATGACTATAAGCCGCGCCAGTTCCACAGCCGCAGCGGTTACTTTCCGCTGACCTACCGGGATTACGCCACCGACATCGACCAGCCCATGGATCAGCGGCTGATCTACCGCCACCGTCTGCAGAAAAGACCGGGCAGCAATGAACCGGTGGAACCGATCGTGTATTACGTGGATTCCGGCGTACCGGAACCGGTGCGCAGTGCGCTGATCGAGGGCGCCAGCTGGTGGAACCAGGCGTTTGACGAGGCCGGGTTTGAAAATGCCTTCCAGGTCAAAATCCTGCCGGAAGACGCCGACCCGCTGGATGTGCGCTACAACGTGATCAACTGGGTGCACCGCTCCACCCGCGGCTGGTCTTATGGCTACTCCATTGCCGATCCGCGCACCGGCGAAATCCTCAAGGGCAACGTCACCCTCGGTTCCCTGCGGGTGCGCCAGGACTTCCTGATTGCCCAGGGGTTGCTGCAACCCTACGGCGAGGAAAATGCCGATACCGAAAACCTGAAGGCGATGGCGCTGGCGCGTATACGCCAGCTCTCCGCCCACGAAGTGGGGCACACCCTCGGTATCGCCCACAACTTTATCGCCAGTACCGCCGGTCGCGCCTCGGTGATGGATTACCCGGCACCGCTGGTCAACCTGAACGACGGCGAACTGGAAATTAACGAAGCCTACGATTCCGGCATTGGTGAGTGGGACAAGCTGGTGGTGCGCTATGGCTACGGTCTTGCGGATGGCGATGATGATGACGACGAGCAGCTGTATCTCGCCAGCATTATCGACGACGCCAGGGAGCAGAAACTGCGTTTTATTTCCGACCCGGATTCCCGCGCGATCAATAACGCCCATGCAGATTCCCACCTGTGGGACAACGGCGGCGATGCGCTGAATGAGTTTGCGCGCATGACCGAACTGCGCCGCTATGCACTGGAGCGGTTCAGCGCGGCAGCCAACCCGCGCGGCAGCGCGCGCTCGTCCCTGGATGAAACCCTGGTGCCGGTCTACTACGGTCACCGCTACCAGGCCGAGGCCGTGGGCAAGCTGATCGGCGGTCTCGACTACGACTATCTGTACAACGACGCCGACGCGCAAAGCTACTCGGTCGTTGCTGCCGACAGGCAGCAGCGGGCGATCGACGCACTGGCGCAAACGCTGAAGCCGGAATTCCTAACCCTGCCGGAAAGCGTGCTGCAGCTGCTGCCGCCGAAATCCTACGGCTACGACCGCACCGGTGAGAGTTTCCCCGCATATACCGGTGTCGCCTTTGACGGTATTGCCATGGCCGAGGCGGCCGCCGGCCATACTTATTCCATCCTGCTCGACCCCGAGCGCGCAGCGCGGCTGCAGGAGCAACAGGCGCGCCGCAGCGAAGGCCCGGGCTTCAATACCCTGCTGGCACAGCTCACCGAGCAGGCGCTGGCGCGGGATGAATACCGGGGATTGCAGGCGGCGATTCACCAGCGGGTAAACCATGTGTATATCCACAAGTTGATGCTGCTGGCAGACAACAAGAGTGCAGCGGAATCCGCACGCGCCCGCGCCAGTTTTGAGCTGGCGAAATTCCAGCACGCCATCGGTGCAATGAAACTGTTTGGCGACGATCCGCAGGGCTACAACGCCCACTATTTCTACGAGGCGAAACGCATCGCCGCCTTTATGGATGGGGAACTGAGTGTGGAGGCCGGCGAGATCAAGCCGATACCACCGGGCTCGCCGATCTGAGAATGCCAATAAAAAAGCCGGAGTCACCTCCGGCTTTTTTATTGGCGAACACCGTACGCAAGCGGATTCAGCTGCGTACAAACTGCGACTTTTTGATCCAGTGATTGCCGCGATAACTGCGGGTGGATGCCGAGGTGGTTTTGGCCCAGAAGTAATTCCGGTTGAACTGGAACTCCACCTCGTAGCCCTCCGCCAGTGCCGCCAGTGGCATCGCTTGCCAGCTGGACTGACGGCGCTTGCTGGTGGCTTCCAGCAGGTATTCGGTGTTGTTCACAATGGCCACGACCCAGGCGTGGCCCTCGCCTTTGTGGGTGCCGAGGGCTACCCGCGCATCCACACCGAGGTTGATCAGCCAGTCCGCCAACAGGATGGCGTGATCTTCGCAGTCACCGCGTTTCTGGTAGTAGGCCTGGCGGGAGGTCTGCCAGATATCCGCAAGGCCGGCGTACTGCAAATGGTCATACTGGTATTCCTTGCGAATGGCGAGGGTGTACAGCGGTATCCACAGCTCCTTGGTTGCAAAGGGCTGGAAACCGACCAGATAGCTGTTGGCGAAGTGGTGCAGGCTGTCGAGGCCGCGGGCAGAGGCGGTGACATTTTCCAGCCCCTGCCAGTTCCAGATGGATATGTAGCCGCTCTCGCTCTCGGAGCGCCGTCCCACCGCCTGTTGCACCATTTTCTCGGTGAGTGGCGAATGGCTGCCGGATACCAGTACCGAACCACTCTGGTTGTCCGTGACTTCTGAGTTTTCGCTATCACCCTCGCGTGCGGTGGCGCGCTGCTGGCTCAGTACGGCGCTCTCATGCAGTAACTGATTTCGCTGTTGGATCAGCTCCGGCAGCATCAATAGCGAGCCAAACAGGATTCCCACCAGTAGCAGGCGCATGGAGATTCAGCCTCAGCCTTTCAGGCCAAAGGAAATAATCATCGCAACAAAAACCAGAATGGTGGAGGCAAATATCGCGACAGCAATATTTCCATTCTTAAGTTCCTGCTGGATATCCACGTGCTTCAGCAGTTTTTTGTCGATAACCAGCAGCGCAACCATACCCACAAAAATGGCGAGTACCGTGTAGATCAGGTTGATACCGAGATTGAACAGGGTTGCGGTTAGAAATTCAGGTTGCACGTTTATTGTCCAGTTGAAACCGTAAGGGCTCAATTAGACCATATTGGAGGCTACTTTTCCGCTTTCCGAAAACTGCACGGTATCGAAAAACCCGGAGTGCCGGCACGGGTCGGATTCACCGACGGTGGTGGGAAAAATTATCGGGAAATTTGTTGGGGACGACTTGTGGCCGTGAGTAGACTTCGTGACACGTTGGAAGAGGAGGAGTTTTCCATGCGTTACTTAATACCAGTTGTACTGTTCTGTTCACTGTCAGGTGCCGCCCTTGCGGGCCAACCGATTTCTCAGCTACCCGCTGGTGCGTCTGAGGTTCAGATCTTGGGCACCACCTACTGGAGAAGTGGCGATAGCTTTTACCGCTTCAATCAGGAATCTGGCATGTTCTATGAGGTTCCTCAACCCACTGTGCAAGCGCATCAGGACCGTGTGCAACAAGCGCATATGTACCAGCGGAGCCAGACCCTGCCGGGTACCGGCCTGACCAGCGATCAGATCGAAGGTTGCCGCAACGCGGCTGCGGATAAGTCCAATGAGGTTCCCAACCGCGGTAGCGACGTTTATATCAGCGAGTACAATAGCTGCGTAAGAGATCTGCAGCAGTAATTGCGCATTGATTTGATAGAGATGAAAAAGGTTTGCCGATCTCTCGGCAAACCTTTTTTAGTTGAGCATAATTTTTAAATTCGGCGTCAGATCCTGGCCAGGTGTGGGGTGGCGCTGCTGAAGTCCAGTGCCATGGTGACGCTGAGTGCGGTGATGATAAAGATTGAAAAGGCAAACACCTGCCGCGCCCAACCGTGGATATCCACGTCCTGCCGGTAACCCCGCAGTGCCATCGCCAGCCACCAGAAGCTGGTGGTACACGCCACCGCCATAAACGCCGTGCCGGTATAACCGTTCAGCGGTAACAAGATACTCGCCAGGGCAAACACCGCGATATACAGCACGATATGTAGCTTCGCCTTGCCGATGCCCTGCGCCACCGGCAGTACCGGGATGTTCGCCGCCTCGTAGTCGCGGTAGCGGAAGATCGCAATGGTATAGGAGTGCGGCATCTGCCACAGGCAGAACATCAGCAGCAGGATCAGCGCCGCGCCGTCGCATTCTCCTGTCACCGCACAGTAGCCCACCACCGGTGGCACCGCACCGGACAGCGCGCCCACCAGGGTGCCATACACAGAATTGCGCTTCATATACAGGCTGTAAACCCCCACATAAACCACAAATCCCAGAGCCGCGAAGGCGACACTGACGGTGTTGGTAAATACGGCCAGCAGCACAAATCCCACAACCCCGAGCGCAGAGCCGAACAGCATTGCGGCCCGCGCTGCCAGGGCACCGGTAACGGTGACCCGGTTGCGGGTGCGCTGCATACGCGCGTCGATGTCGCGGTCGATGCAATTGTTGATGGCACAGCCGGAGGCCACCACCAGCGACAGTCCGATTACGGTAGCCATAAACAGGCCCCAGTCGATCTCGCCGCGGGCGGCGAGAAAAAATCCCCCCGCTACCGAAATGAGGTTGCCGGCGATGATCCCCGGCTTGGTGACAGCAAAGTATTTCAAGACAACGTATTTAGAGAAATGCTTGGACACGGCCATTACCTGAATCGTGGCAAAAGCATTAATGCATCATCATGGCGTTGGAGGCGTAGATGATCCACACCGACAGACCAACCACCATCACGATGATCAATGCGGTAAACAGGAAGGCAAACGTATTTGCGCGTCCCGCTACGGAGAAGTTGAGGTGCAGGAAATATTTCAGGTGTACGACCACCTGAACGATCGCCATTACCACCACCAGCCAGATACTGGTGGCCTTGTCGAATTGCCCGGTCATCACCGCCCAAAAGGGAATGGCGGTGAGGATGACCGACAGCACAAATCCCACCAGGTAGGATTTAACACTGCCGTGATCGGCCGCGTGATCGTGCCCAGAATGCAAATCAGTATGTGCGCTCATCACACTACTCCCATCAGGTAAACCACGGTAAATACACACACCCAGACGATATCCAGGAAGTGCCAGAACAGGCTCAGGCAGGACAGTCGGGTAATGGTTCTCTTGCCGAGACCACGCTTCACTACTTCAATCATCATCACCGCCATCCAGATCAGGCCGGCGGTCACGTGCAGACCGTGCATGCCAACCAGGGCGAAGAACGAAGACAGGAAGGCGCTGCGCGACGGGCCGTTGCCCTCGGCAATCAAGTGATGGAATTCATTCACTTCCATGCCGATAAACACCGCGCCAAAGGCGAAGGTCACCAGCAGCCAGCCGAGGGTGGCGATTTTGTTCTGGCGGTGCGCGGCAATCATGGCGAAGCCGTAGGTGATACTGCTGAAAAGCAGCGCCGCGGTTTCGATGGCCACGTAATCCAGTTCGAAAATATCGCGCCCGGATACGCCACCGGCCGTGTTCATGAACAGCACCGCGTAGGTGGCGAACACCGAGGCGAACAGTAGGCAGTCGGTCATCAGGTAGAGCCAGAAACCGAAAATGGTGTTCTCACTCGTGTCGTGGTGATGGTGATCGTCGTGGTGATCGGACGCCGCAGTGGCGCCCTGTGGTATTTGAGCTATCGCGGTCATGCGGACACCTCTTCAATGGTTTCTTCGTTTGCCTTTTTGCGGCGCTTCGCCGGCGTTGCCTGGCCGTGACCAGGGGTAGCTGCCGGTGCGGGATTGATATGGCGCAGATGGGCATATTCGATACGCGCGATTTCATCCGGCTGCACGTAGTAATCCACATCTTTCGCATAGGCACGCTGTAGCAGGAACGCGACCACCGCCACCAGGCTCGCGGCGGCCAGCCAGGTGATATGCCACACGGCGGCAAAGCCGAAGGCAGTGGCGGCACCGGCAATCAGGATGCCGGCAGCGGTGTTTCTCGGCATGTGGATGGGCGCGTATTTGGCGGGGCGCTGGTAGGCGGTGCCGTTTTCCTTCTTCTCGGTAAACGCGTCGATGTCGTGTACCTGCGGCAGCACCGCAAAGTTGTAGAACTGCGGTGGCGAGGCGGTGGACCACTCCAGGGTATGGCCGTTCCAGGGGTCACCGGTGAGGTCGCGGTTCTGCTCGCGGTCGCGGAATGCCAGGTACAGCTGCACAAACTGCAGCACGATACCGACGAGGATCACGAAGGCGCCGGCACAGGCGATATACAGCCAGATATTCCAGTCGGGGTTGTCAGAGTGGTTCAGGCGGCGGGTCATACCGAGGAAGCCAAGCACGTACAGCGGCATAAACGCCATGTAGAAACCGACCTGCCAGCACCAGAAAGACGCCTTGCCGATGCGCTCGTTCAAATGGAAGCCCATGGCTTTGGAGAACCAGAAGGCAAAGCCGGCCAGGTAACCGAACACCGCACCACCGATGATGGTGTTGTGGAAGTGGGCGATCAGGAACAGGCTGTTGTGCAGCACATAGTCCGCACCCGGTACCGCCAGCAATACGCCGGTCATGCCGCCGATGGTGAAGGTCACCATAAAGCCGAGGGTCCACAGCACCGGCGCGGTCATGCGCAGGCGGCCGCGGTACATGGTGAACAGCCAGTTGAACAGTTTCACCCCTGTGGGTACCGCAATGATCATGGTCATGATGCCGAAGAACGCATTCACATTGGCACTGGAGCCCATGGTGAAGAAGTGGTGCAGCCACACGATGAAACCGAGGATGGAAATCGCACCGCTCGCCCACACCATGGATTTGTAACCGAACAGGCGCTTGCCGGTGAAGGTGGAGATCACCTCGGAGAAAATACCGAATGCCGGCAGCACCAGGATGTATACCTCGGGATGTCCCCAGGCCCAGAACAGGTTGATATACATCATGGCGTTGCCGCCGAGGTCATTGGTGAAGAAGTGGAAATCCAGGTAGCGGTCGAGGGTCAACAGGCCCAGCACCGCGGTCAGGATCGGGAAGGAGGCCACGATCAGCACGTTGGCCCAGGTGCAGGTCCAGGTGAAGATCGGCATATCCATCAGCTTCATGCCCGGCGCGCGCATCTTGAACACGGTCACCAGGAAGTTCACCCCGGTCAGCAGGGTGCCGACGCCGGAAATCTGCAGTGCCCAGATGTAGTAATCAACTCCCACGCCGGGACTAAATGACAACTCCGACAGCGGCGGATACGCGAGCCAGCCGGTCTTGGCGAATTCGCCGAGGCCGAGAGAAATATTGATCAGGATGGCGCCGCCCGCGGACAACCAGAAACTTAGGTTGTTCATGAACGGGAAGGCCACATCGCGCGCGCCAATTTGCAGCGGCAGCACGATGTTCATCAGGCCAATCATAAACGGCATCGCCATGAACATGATCATGATCACCCCGTGGGCGGTGAAGATCTGGTCGTAATGTTCCGGCGGCAGGTAGCCGGCTGCACCATTGGTGGCCATGGCCAGCTGGGTGCGCATCATGATCGCGTCGGAGAAACCGCGGATCAGCATGATCAGCGCCAGCAGGATATACATCACCCCGAGGCGCTTGTGGTCGACGGAAGTTATCCAGTCAAACCACAGGGTGTTCCACTGCTTTGCGCGGGTGATGGCGAACGCGATGAGTACGCCGGCAATGCCGACCACCGCAAGGGTGCCCATGATGATGGGCTCGTGATAGGGAATTGCTTCCCAGGATAATTTACCGAGCAGATTCATTTTTACTCCTCCGCTTTACCGTTGCGCATGCTGGGCATGGAAGCAGTGTCGTGCTCCTCGTGGTGATGCGCGGGGCTCTTGTTCCAGGTGTTGTAGTGCTGCATGTACTTGAACATGATCTGGTGGAAGAGCCCGTCGCTGACCGCGCTGAAGTATTCCACCGGGTGGTTTTCACTGGGCTCGGCCAACTGCGCGTAGCGGGCGCTGTCGAGAGTGCCGTGGCCGCGCTTCATGTCGCTTGCCCACCGCTCGAACTCAGCTTCATCCACCGCCCTGGTTTCGAAGTGCATGCCGGAGAAGCCCTCACCGCTGTAGTTGGCCGAGAAGCCCTCGAAGGTACCGGGCTCGTTGGCGATCAGGTGCAGCTTGGTTTCCATACCCGCCATGGAATAAATCTGGCTGCCGAGCTGCGGGATGAAGAACGAGTTCATGGTGGACTCGGAGGTGATCTTGAAATTCACCGGTCTATCGGTGGGGATCACCAGCTCATTCACCGCGGCAATGCCCTGTTCTGGGTAGATGAACAGCCATTTCCAGTTCAGCGATACCACTTCCACAGTGAGCGGTTCGCGCTCGTGTTCCAGTGGCTTGTAGGGATCGAGACTGTGGGTGGAGCGCCAGGTGATGACGCCGAGGATGAGCACGATAACCACCGGCACCAGCCACACGGCGGCTTCGATCTTTCCGGAGTGGGCCCACTTGGGCGCATAGATTTCATGTTCCCGTCCCTCGCGGTATTTCCACGCGAAGTACAGGGTCATGACGATCACCGGAATCACCACCAGCAACATCAGCAGGGTGGAAATGATGATCAGGTTTTTTTCGTCGACACCCACCTGTCCCTTGGGGTCGAGCACACCGCCGTCGCATCCCGCCAGTGCAAGCACGGCAGCAGACAGCGCAGCGTTTCTGAGGCTACGAGTTAACACGAGGAGCATTCCTCTCGGCATGGAGATTGACAACAACTACCTGCGGTAGTGAGAGAAACGCTGACAAAATGCGAACGAACAGGTCCGCGGCCCGATGCCTCTGGCAGTCAGGTCACAGGTTTATTTTTCGTCGAAAAATATCAGCGCGAACGGCCGCAAAGACCGAACTGGTTACGCGCGGAAGGGGGGAGCCCGGGAGGTGTGGGCGGAGCGGTGTGCGGAGCACAGTGCCGGTGTCGGCGGTTGCAGTGCGCGAAGAAAACGTTTGAAGACGGTGCGCAGGCTTCTGAAAAAACTGAGCAGCAGCTGCAGCCAGAAGTGCCGGAAAATGAAAATGCTGGTGATCAGCAGTGCCGCACTGGTGAGCGCGACAATGGTCTCGGAGGTAATACCGCTTTCGAGAATCGGCATCAGTTCGGAAGGATTTGGCGGAAATCCGAATTGCAGCAGCAAGCTGGAAAAACCGAAGAAGGCACTACCCAACAGGCACAATACGAATACGGCTCTGACTCTTTGGTCAAGTCTGGCCGGAAAAATTCCGCTCGCCGTGGTGAAGTGACTGATCGCTTTCAAAAAATCATCCAGCGGGTAATGCTTGCAGCAGGGCCGCACTCTGAATCGGGAAACAGCAGTCCTGTTTATAGGAATTTAAGACCCCCAGACAGCTGCGCGCGAAGCCTACCAAACTATCCCGGAGCGCACAAAGGGAAACTCTCCACACCACTGGTGGGCGCAGAGCATATGTTCTACAGGTTTTTTCAGTAACAGAATCGCTATCTGTTTTGATGCGCTGTGGCTGGGACCAACTCCTAAACCGTTGCGGTATTGGGTGTTTTTGGTCTGGTTTGCCGAGCTCAGTATGCGCCGCGAATCACTTCGATGCCCGGCCCAATGGCGCGGCGCCAGCAAAGGGCCGTGGTTTCATCAAACTCAGGATCGTATTGCCGCAGGGTGGCGAGTAGTGCGTCCAGCCACAGGCCGTACCACTCGGGGCGGATGTTGAAGCCGGTGCGGGAGTGGCTGCAGCCGAGCGCGCGCAGTTTGGTATCTGACATGCCGCGGGCGTGCAGCACCAGCTGCATGATGCCGTTGCGCAGCAGGTGGCGCTGGGCCGCCATGTTGGTGTTGGCAAATAGCGCGCGAATTTCAGCGGAGCTGCCCATAAAGCGATCGTAAAAGTCGATAAAGAAGCTCTCGTTGTTGCAGCAGCGTCCATAGCTCTGAAACACCACGTCGCTATCGGCATTCCCCATTCCCGAACTCCCTGATTCTTAATGCTTTTAAATGCTGTTGGAGGTGCGCCGCTTCGCTCCGGCCCGGCGCTGGCTGTCGAGGCGGTTGATTCTAGCGGTAGGAATTGCAGGGAAATTGATTTGGATCAAGGGGGGCGCTCAAATTGATCTAGATCAATTTAAACCTCGGGGCGGCCTGATGCCGCAATGAAAAAAGGGGGCACAGGGCCCCCTTGAAAAAACAGTGATCAGTGTTGATCAGTTGGTGCAGTTTTTACCTTTGCAGGGCTTGCCACCGCCACTGCCACCACCGCTGCTGCCACCGGAGGAGCTGCCACCGTCGCAGGGGTTGGCGGTCAGGTAATCCACCGCTGCCTTGGCCTGCACCAGACCATAGCCGTAGGCGTTGTCACGACCGGCCGCACCGAGATCCTCAGCACTGTTGTCCAGCGCGGTACGGATCTGGCTGGCGCTACAGCTGGGGAAGTGGCTCCACACCAGCGCGGCCACACCGGCGACATGGGGAGTCGCCATGGAGGTGCCGTTGAAATAGGCATAATCGCTGGGGGCGATGGTCAATGTGGCGCTGCTGCCCAGTTGTCCGAGCAGCGCAGCGCCGTCGGTGTCGGAGATACCCGCCGAGGGAATACTGGTGACGGTTTCGCCGAGGGTACCGAACAGCATACCGGGCTCATTGTTGTAGACCACGGCCGCGGCGCCGCCACCGGCCTCACACGCCAGTACCTTATCCGCAAAGGCGATGTTGCCACGGGAGATCAGGCACACCTTGCCGACGGCATCGGTGCATGCAGACTCACCCAGGCCGCAATCCACCAGCGCACCGGTGGCGGTGTCCAGGGGGCTGCCCTCCATGCCGGAAGCTTCAATGCTGCTACCGCCAACGGTGAGGGTAGTAGAGAGGCCCATGCCAACCGGAACTGAAGACAGCACGTCTACGCCGGGGCCGGACAGCTCTACCTGGTCAGTCTGTTGGGAGAAGCTTGCCACCACCTTGTTGCTGTCGACGGCGGCAACAGAAACGACCGCATCGTAGGAAGCCGGGTAGGAGTGGCGGGTATTGCCATCGTTACCGGCAGCCGCGATGGAAAGTACGTTCTGGTTGGCGTACAGATCGGCGAACGCGGTTTCTTCGGTGCGGGACTTGAAGGTGCCGCCGAGGCTCATGTTGATGACGCTGGCGCCATTGCTGGCACACTCATCGGCTGCAGCTACCAGGGAGGAAGAGTAAGCCCAGCCGTCAGCGCCGAAGACTTTGACAATGTGCAGCTTGATGTTGCCGCCGGGCATAACGCCTACAACACCTTTTTGGTTGCCACCGATGGCAGCGATGGTGCCGGCGACGTGGGTGCCGTGGCTGTTTTCATCGGTGTACCAGAAGCCGGTACCTGGGTCGTTGCTGCCGGAGACGTTATTACTGGAAAGATCCTCGTGGGAGAGGTCGTAGCCGGAATCGATGATACATACGGTCTGGTTACCGGCCAGAACGTCGCTGACCTGGTTCGCCTGCACCATGGGGATACCGAAAGGTGTTTCTTCCGCCATGGGGTAGCGCTTTGCGTCCTCTTCCACATATTCCACGTTGGGATTGTTGCGCAGTGCGGTCAAGGCCCCCGCCGGCAGGTGCGCAGCCATGGCGTTACGCTTTTCCAGCGCCATTGCCGAGCGGCCCCCGTTTTTTTCCATCATGGCCTTTACCGCCGGCCCTTTACCTTCTTTGTATTTGACGATGTAACGGTCATCTGCGCTGTTGGCATGCGCGGAAATGGCCAGTGCCAAGGTGCTGGCAAATAAAATCGGAATAGTTCTAATCATTGTTTGTAAGGCTCCAGTATGCGCTGGTACTTCTTATAGTTAATGGTTTTACGGGTGGTCGGCTGCGGTGGTTCCGGTACTGACGTACACCCGGTAACGGCAAATGTAGTCCTTTTTTAAAAGGCCGCCATCGCCCGATTTGGCAACTGTGCACAGGTCGGCAATTCACCAATTCGAGGTTGAATTGCGTGACAAGGTGGTGGAGGGGATCGAGCTTGAACTCGTTTGGGCTAACTATCAGGGATAAGAAAATAGTTGGTACAGGAGTGCCTATTCCGGTGCGGGCCAAATTTCTTTTGCGTGATCAATAGCGTGAAAAAGACAGGGATGTCACTTGAGCGTTATATGTTTGCTCAACAGGTGAAAATCACCGGATGTAACGCCTATTGGGCGCACATCCGGTGATTTCTATCCTCAAATAGGGCAAGTGTTATTTAGGGCAATTACCGCCGATAAATGGGGTTATTGTCCGCCAACGCTACCCTCTGCCACCGGCGCGCCATTGGCATCCAGTTCGGTGATGGTTCCGATTTCCAGTCCGGCCACCTTGTCCGCGATTTTTTCCTTGTCACCGACAATCACCCACACAAACTGTTCGGGTTTGATGGTTTCCTTCGCCAGTTCATGCACCCGGTTCAGGTCGATACCGCGCACCTGCTCCGCATAGCCGTCCATATAGTTTAGTGGACGCTCGTAAGTAATCAGGGATGACATGGCGCCGGCGACCGCATCAATGGTTTCAAAGCGCCCGGGCAGTTCGTTGATGCGCTTGTCCTTCAGTTTTTGCAGCTCATCCGCCTTGGCTGGGTTGCCGCCAATGTACGCGCGCAGTTCTTTCTGCAGTTCCGCCAGGGATTCGCTGGTTTTGTCGGTCTGCACCGGTGCATACACCAGCAGCGGTTGCTGGCCCTTGGCGCCGGTGAGGAAGGAGTAGGCACCGTAGGCCCAGTGCTTGTCCTCCCGCAGGTTCATGTTGATACGCGCGGTGAAGGTGCCGCCGAGGATGTCATTCATCATGTGCAGTGCTTCCCGCTCGGCAATTTTTTCCGAGGGCGCGAGCAGGCCGCCGATGATGATGGACTGTTCCGAACCGGGCTTGTCGATCAGGTAAACGCTGGATTTTTCCGGCAGTGGTACCTGGGCCAGGTTTTTCACCGGCTTGGCGGATTGCGGGGCCTTCCAGTCGGCGAAGTGCTGCTGCAGTTTTTCCTGCAACTGCGGCATGGTGATATCGCCGGCCACAATCAGCGTGGCGTTGTCCGGACGCAGCCAGGTCTGGTGGTAGTTCTCCAGGTCGCTGCGGGTGAGCGCGCTGATGGACTCCTCGGTACCGCTGCCGGTAAACGGAATACTGTAGGCGTGATTGTCGCCGTACAGCAGCGGGGGCAGATTGCGCAGTGCCATCTGCACCGGTTTGGTTTTTTCCTGCTGGATGCCGGCGATCCAGCGACTGCGTTTGCGCTCGATTTCCTCATCGGCAAATACCGGGTTTAGCAGTACATCCGCAAACAACGCGATGGAGGCATCCAGATTGCTGGTAAGGGCATTCAGGCTCACGCTGGAGGTGTCGAGGTCTGCCTCTGCACTAATGGTGGCACCGAGGATTTCCTCGCGCGCGCTGATTTCCAGTGCGCTCAGGTGCTTGGTACCTTCCTTCAGCATGGACATGGTGTAACTGGAGGTGCCGAGGCGCGCGCCCTGGTCGGCGGCATAACCCGCGTCAAATTGCAGTTCCATATTCACCACAGGAACCGAGTGACGCTCGGCCAGCACGATCTTCAGACCGTTGGCCATCTCCGCCGTCTGGATTTGCGGGAAGGGCACTGAGGGAAAGTCACCCAGTTCCGGCAGTTTGCTGCGGTCGGCGCCGCTGTCGGCGGTTTTGTATTCCGGGAAGGGGTGCACTTCCAGATTGTGATCGCCACTGGAGAGCCAGGCATTCGCCGCAGCTTTTACCTGTGCGCTGGTCAGCTGCTGTTTCATGCCGAGGCTGTCGAGGTAGGCGTTGGGGTTGCCGAAGTAGAGCTCGCCCTGGGCCAGGATCACGCCCTTGCCATTCCAGCCGCCCACCTGCTCCAGGTCGCGGGCGTAAGAGGCATACTCGCTCATGTTTACCCGTGCCAACTCCGCGTCAGTGGGGCCGTGCTCGAGGAATTTCTGCAGTTCTTCGTCGATTGCCGCTTCAACCTGCGCCAGTTCCACGCCGGGCTTGGCGTCGGCAATGATCTGGAACATAGACGCGAGTTCGAACTCATACAACGCCACATTTACGCTTGTGGCAATCTGGTCCTGGTACACCAGGCGCTGGTACAGCCGCGAGTTCTTGCCATCGCCGAGCACCGAGGCGGCGATACCGATGGCCTCTTCATCGGCATGGCCGAGATTGGGGGTGTTGAAGACCTTGTACAGGCGCGACTGGGCGACACGGTCGTACATGGTCTCGCGGGTGGACTGGTCGCGCTTGGCGATCCAGGAATCCCTCTTCGCCAGTGGCGGGCCCGCGGGAATGTCGCCGAAGTATTTACTGACCTTTTCCCTCGCAGTGGCGACGTCGATATCGCCCGCCAGTACCAGCACAGTATTTGCAGCACCGTAGTAGGATTTGAACCACGCGTGCACGTCATCCACGCTCGCCGCGTTCAGGTCTTCCATGGAGCCGATGGTGCTCCAGGAATAGGGGTGGCCGGCGGGGAAAATGGATGCCTGCAAGTTTTCCCACACCTTGCCATAGGGCTGGTTTTGTCCCTGGCGCTTCTCGTTCTGCACCACGCCGCGCTGCTCGTCGAGTTTTTCCTGGGTGATCACACCGAGCAGGTGGCCCATGCGGTCGGACTCCATCCACAGCGCCATATCCAGGGCGTTGCTGGGAACCGTCTCGAAATAGTTGGTGCGGTCGAGCCAGGTTG
Source organism: Microbulbifer sp. (assembly GCF_036563125.1). GTDB lineage: Bacteria > Pseudomonadota > Gammaproteobacteria > Pseudomonadales > Cellvibrionaceae > Microbulbifer. The sequence goes on along the minus strand of NZ_DATCMV010000145.1, from coordinate 14,926 downwards.
TCCCGTTCATACCGGTGGCGCCGGCCTGCTCGAACGGCTTGAAATACTCGTCGTCGTAGTTTTCCGAGCCGTTGAACATCAGGTGCTCGAACAGGTGCGCAAAGCCGGTGCGCCCGGGCTTCTCGTCCTTGGAACCCACGTGATACCACACGCCCACGGACACGATCGGCGCCTTGCGGTCCTCGTGCACAATCACGCGCAGGCCGTTGGGCAGGGTGAATTTTTCGTAATCGATACTGAGTGCCTGGGGGGCTGCCGATACGGATTCGCTGGCGGTCACTGCCGGGGGGATAGATGAAGATGCGGTGCCATTTTTTCCGGTAGTGTCACCACAGGCAGCGATGGCCAGGGCCAGGGTCGCTGGCAGCCAGAGTCTGTTTGCCATAACAGTTATCCTTATTTTGTTGGCTTTCAGTTGTTAGTAGGTACTGCGCTCGATGTTCGAGACTGTGTCGCAGGGTTCTCCCGCACACGGATATCGAAGGCTTTTTATAGTCCCCGGGGGATGGCGCTGCAACGGCATGAGGGGGCGAATTCCTGTGATTGCCGGTGAAAATGCTTGTTTTTTTCTCTTCCCTGAAAATTTATTGGTATTTTTTGGTTGAAGAATGGGCAAGCGTGGGCCAGTTTTTTGGCGGTGGCCAAGAAAAAATGCTTTACCACCAATAGCTTGCGTGATGGCCAAGCCTTTATTCCTGGTCTGCGGAGAAAACCGAATAAATATTCCAATTTATCGCGCGCTATGTAGAATGGCGTAAGCGATGACATAGGGGCTAAGTTCCCGATTTCGCTTGGCTCGCAAGGTGCTGGGGTACCGAGCGGGTGGCGAGGAAATTCATCAGCTGGTATTCGAATTCATCTCACAGGATGCGGAAAAGGCCGCGGGCACATGCCCGCGGCCTTTTCCGTTTTTCTGGGTCAGTCCTTCCCGCTATACGTCGCCTTCGTGTTTGAACTGCGCCGTCCACTGTCCCTCCATATCCACACTCACCAGCACCTGAATCGGCCGACAGCATACCGGGCAGTCCTCGAAGTAGTGCTGACTGCCGGCAGAGGTGTCGATCAACACCAGAATGGTTTCGCCGCAATAGGGGCATTGATCGCTGAATTCATCAATCTTGCCCATTGAGCTGTCCATAAGGCCTCCGTTGAAGCGGGGCGCGGGAATGCTGTTTACCGTGAAAGCGGAGCGCCCCGCGCAAGTTGCTGCACAATTTTTGTACTCCCCGGCAATGTTAGAGAACGTAAATTGACCGGACAACGCGCTGTTACGAACTTTTTTGCTTTCTTGTAAAAATGACAGCGGTGTCAGATCGTTTTCAGTAGTGTGCGGTAAATCATTTACAAAACGGATTGATATACTCGCGGCCGAAAGCCCGGTCGCCCTTCGTGTGGGCAGGGACAATCGCAACAGCTTATAATCCGCGCCCGCTTTCTTCCGGCCAGTGCCGGGATAAGGTCGGGGTGAGTAAGTATTCAGCAACCAGCAAAAGAGGATTGGCTATGGCGGTTAAATTGATGAAGGACCAGGATCTGGCAGGCAAGCGCGTACTGATTCGCGAAGACCTGAACGTGCCAATCAAAAATGGAGCGGTAACCTCCGACGCGCGTATCCGCGCGGCACTGCCCACCATCAAGGCCGCTGTAGACGCGGGCGCCAAAGTCCTGCTGATGTCCCACCTGGGTCGCCCTACCGAGGGCGAGTACGAGGAAGAATTCTCCCTGGCACCGGTCGCCGCGCACCTCGGCAAGCTGCTGGGTAAAGATGTGCCGGTGATCAACGACTGGCAAAACGGCGTGGAACTTGCAGATGGCGAAGTGGCCCTGCTGGAAAACGTGCGTTTCAATAAAGGCGAGAAGAAAGACGACGAGGCCCTGTCCAAGCAGTACGCCGCTCTGTGCGATATCTTCGTGATGGACGCCTTCGGCACCGCGCACCGCGCCCAGGCTTCCACCCACGGGGTGGCCAAGTTCGCCCCAATCGCCTGCGCCGGCCCGCTGCTGGCCGCAGAGCTGGATGCGCTGGAAAAAGCACTGGCGAACCCCGCGCGCCCGCTGGTGGCCATCGTCGGTGGCTCCAAGGTTTCCACCAAGTTGACCGTGCTGGAGAGCCTGTCCGACAAGGTGGACCAGTTGATCGTGGGCGGTGGTATCGCCAATACCTTCCTCGCCGCCAGCGGCAAGCCGGTAGGCAAGTCCCTGTGCGAGCACGATCTGATCGACACCGCCAAGGGCCTGATGCAGAAGTGCGATATTCCGGTGCCCACCGATGTGGTGACCGGCAAGGAATTCAGCGAATCCGCGGTGGCGGAGACCAAGTCCGCGGATGCGGTGGCAGACGACGACATGATTTTCGATATCGGCCCGGACACCTCTGCGGCGCTGGCGGAAATCCTCAAAAATGCCAAGACCATCATCTGGAATGGCCCGGTAGGCGTGTTCGAGTTCGACCAGTTCGGCGCTGGCACCGAGCACCTGTCCAAGGCCATTGCCGCGAGTGACGCCTTCTCCATCGCTGGCGGCGGTGACACCCTGGCTGCTGTGGATAAGTACGGTATTGCCGATCAGGTTTCCTATATTTCTACTGGGGGTGGTGCTTTCCTCGAGTACGTGGAAGGCAAGGTGCTGCCGGCAGTCGCCATTCTGGAGTCTCGCGTAAGCGAATAATCACTAACGCGTTTTTGCAATTTCAGGTTTTGCAGTTCAGGGGCGCCGGTGCGCCCCGCTCAAGCAGTAAGAAGTGCCTGTTGTAAGAAGTACCCATCATTAAAAAGAGATGCGACCAGAACCCGCTTCGGGAGTCGCACACCCGTTGTACCCAATATCAGCTAAATTTCGACGAGAAAGGGTTTTTTCATGGCTTTAATCAGCTTGCGTCAAATGTTGGACCACGCTGCCGAGTTCGGCTACGGCATTCCTGCGTTCAACGTCAACAACCTGGAGCAGATGCGCGCGATCATGGAGGCGGCGGACGAGACCGACTCCCCGGTAATCGTGCAGGCCTCTGCTGGTGCCCGTAAATACGCCGGTGCGCCTTTCCTGCGCCACCTGATTCTGGCAGCGGTGGAAGAATTCCCGCACATTCCTGTGGTCATGCACCAGGATCACGGCACCAGCCCCGCGGTGTGCCAACGCTCCATCCAGCTGGGCTTCAGCTCGGTGATGATGGACGGCTCACTGATGGAAGACGGCAAGACCCCGGCCTCCTACGAGTACAACGTCGACGTGACCCGTCGCGCGGTAGACATGGCGCACGCCTGTGGTGTTTCCGTAGAGGGCGAGCTGGGCTGCCTGGGCTCACTGGAAACCGGCATGGCCGGCGAGGAAGACGGTGTGGGCGCTGAGGGCGTACTGTCCCACGACCAGCTGCTGACCGACCCTGAGGAGGCGGCGGATTTCGTCAAGAAAACCCAGGTAGACGCTCTGGCCATCGCCTGCGGTACCAGCCACGGCGCTTACAAATTCAGCCGTCCGCCGACGGGCGACATTCTCGCCATTGACCGCATCAAGGAAATTCACGCGCGTATCCCGGATACCCATCTGGTAATGCACGGCTCCTCCTCCGTACCGCAGGAGTGGCTGAAGGTGATCAACGAGTTTGGCGGTGAGATTCCGGAAACCTACGGTGTGCCGGTGGAGCAGATCTGCGAAGGCATCAAGTTCGGCGTGCGCAAGGTTAATATCGACACCGACCTGCGCCTGGCGTCCACCGGTGCGGTGCGCCGCTTCCTGGCGGAAAACCCGTCTGAATTCGACCCGCGCAAATTCCTTGCGGCCACTACCAAGGCCATGAAGGAAATCTGTATTGCCCGCTACGAGGCTTTCAACACTGCAGGCAACGCCAGCAAGATCAAGCCCATCAGCCTGGACAGCATGTACCAGCGCTACGCGAAGGGCGAGCTGGTGCCGAAGATCAACTGATTTTTGGTGGATTGCAAAAAGGGCGAACTCCGGTTCGCCCTTTTTTTTGAAGAAATACAGTACCATTGAGTCATGAGCCTGTTCGATGACCTCAATGCCGTAGATACGAGTCCGGTGATCCGTCGCCCGGATTACTCCGCGCTGCGCTGCCAACTGCCGAAGCTGGATTTCGCCTGCGGCCAGCCCCTGCCGCAATCGGTAATCTCCTACCGCAATTTTTATCGCCTGAATTTTGACGAGACCAGCGGCACCGGCATCGGTACCTTCGACGCCGCGGGCTTCGAACTCGTCGCCCAGTACTGGCTGGTGAACAACCCCAAGGGCACTCTGTTCATTTGCCACGGTTACTTCGACCACACCGGTATCTACGCGTCTGCGATCCATTTCGGCCTCGAGCGCGGTTTCAATGTGGTTAGTGTGGATTTTCCTGGTCACGGCCTCTCCAGCGGCGAACCGGTGGCCATCGACAGTTTTATGCAGTACCGGGAGGTGCTGGAGGCCCTGCTGTGCCGGGCGAGAGACAGGATGCCTGCGCCGTGGCACGGGCTCGGGCAGAGTACCGGCGGGGCGACGTTGCTCGCCTACCTGCAGTTCAGCGAATGGCAGCCCTTCGACAAAGTCATGTTGCTGGCGCCGCTGGTGCGCCCGGCCAACTGGCACCTGCGCAAGTGGATGTTCTACCTGGGGCGCTTCCTGCTGCCGCATCCGAGCCGCGGCTTCAATATCAACACCCACGATGCGGAATTTTCCCGTCGCCAGGCGCACCGCGATCCACTGCAGTCCCCGGTAATGTCCATCCGCTGGCTGGGGGCAATGGTGGACTGGCTGCACCTGTTTCCCAGGTCCGAGCGCAATCTCAAGCCGATCCTGGTGGTGCAGGGCACCGACGACAAAACCGTGGACTGGCGCTACAACATGCGTGCGATTCGCGACCGCTTCCCCAACAGCAAGCGCGTGATCGTGCGCGGGGCGCGCCACCAGATGATCAATGAAACCCAGCCCTACCGGCAGCAGATCATCGCCGCCCTCGAGGGCTGGCTCGCCCAGTAATTCTGAAGCCTACCGGAAACCTAGAGTGCGGTTTTACGCAGCCGGCGACGCTGGCTGCGCTGCGCCAGTGCGTCTACGGAATACAGCAGCAGCGCGAACCATACGATGGCGAAGGTGACGAGCTTGCTCTCACTGAGTGGTTCGCCGTAGTAGAAGGTGGCGAGCAGCAGCATCAATGTCGGCCCCAGGTATTGCAGGAACCCCACGGTGGAGAGGTTGAGGCGGCGCGCAGCGATATTGAATAGCAGCAGCGGTGTCAGGGTGATGGGGCCGGCGAGCAGCAGCAGGCTGTTCAACTGCCAGGTGTTGGTCAGCAGGTTGCTGGTGGGGCTGTCGGTCCACAGCAGGAAGCCGATGGCGAGCGGCAGCATATACAGGGTTTCCACCGCGAGCCCGGTCAGGCTGTCCACGGGCGCGCGCTTGCGCACCAGGCCGTAGAAACCGAAGGTCAGTGCCAGGTACAGAGCGATCAGCGGCACCCGTCCGAACTGCCACAACTCATAGCTGATACCGACCGCGGCGATCGCCACCGCCAGCCACTGCAGCGGGCGCAGCCGCTCCCCCAAGAACAGCACACCCAGCAGCACACTGATCAACGGGTTGATGTAGTAGCCGAGGCTCGCATCGAGGATATGCTGGTTGGTGATGGCCCAGATAAACACCAGCCAGTTGCTGCCGATCAGCAGGGTCGACAGCAGTAGCGTGGCCATCTTTTTACCGGAGCTGAGGGTGTGGCGGAAGTCCGCCAGCTTGCCGAGCGCCGCGAGCATCACCATCGCCAGCACAAAAGACCAGACGCTGCGGTGGCTGAGAATTTCCGGTGCGGAAATACCGCCCAGCAGATTGAAATACAGCGGTGCCAGCCCCCAGATGAGAAAGGCACCTATGCCCGCCAGCAGGCCGGCGGCAGCAGATTCGGAGTTCTGGTTTTGCACGTGGAAACAGCCTTGGCGCACCGGGGATTAACGGCGGTGTGCCTGTGGTTGGGGAAGACAGAGAAAAAGAAACCCGGACTTCACAGCTGCTGTCGCAGTGCGCGGTCCGGGTTTGCGGGAGTTTAACAGACGCGCTGGCGCCCGTCCTTCTGCACCTTTCCGATTGAGGGAATCAGAAAAGTACGCGGCAGCGCAGGGTGCCGGGAATATTTTTCAGTTTCTCCAGCGCCAGGTCGGAGTACTCCGCATCCACGTCGATCACCACGTAGCCCACGCTCTCGTTGGTCTGCAGGTACTGGGCGGAAATGTTGATGCCGTTTTCGGAAAACACCTGGTTGATCGCACCGAGCACGCCGGGCACGTTCTTGTGGATGTGCAGCAGGCGGTGTGCGCCGCCGTGGCCGGGCAGTGCCACTTCCGGGAAGTTTACCGAGCTGGTGGTGGTGCCGTTGTCGGAGTAGAGCGCCAGTTTGTCGGACACTTCCACGCCGATATTTTCCTGGGCTTCCACGGTGGACCCGCCCACATGCGGGGTGAGCAGCGCGTTGTCGAGGCCGCGCAGTGGCGACAGGAACTCGTCGTCGTTGCCGCGGGGTTCCACCGGGAACACGTCTATGGCGGTGCCGGCCAGGTGGCCGCTCTTCAGCGCTTCTGCCAGTGGCTCGATTTCCACCACGGTGCCGCGGGAGGCATTGATCAGGATCGCGCCCTTTTTCATCTTGGCGATCTGCTCGGCGCCGATCATCCACTTGGTGGAGGGCAGTTCGGGCACGTGCAGGGAAACCACGTCGGCCTGTGCCAGCAATTCATTCAGGCTGTGGACCTGGGTCGCGTTGCCCAGTGGCAGCTTGGTGACCACATCGAAGAAAATCACGCGCATACCAAAGCCTTCGGCCAGCACGGAGGTCTGGGAACCGATGGCGCCGTAGCCGATGATACCCAGGGTCTTGCCGCGGGCCTCGAACGAGCCCACGGCGGATTTCTGCCAGCCGCCGCGGTGGCATACCATGTTCTTTTCCGGGATACCGCGCAGCAACATAATCGCCTCGCCGATCACCAGTTCGGCTACGCTGCGGGTGTTGGAGTAGGGTGCATTGAACACAGCAATGCCCAGGTCGGTGGCCGCTTTCAGGTCTACCTGGTTGGTGCCGATACAGAAACAGCCCACCGCGATTAGCTTGGGCGCGCTTTCGAGTACCTTGCGGGTCAGCTGGGTGCGGGAGCGAATCCCGACAAAGTGCGCGTCGGCAATCTTCTCAATCAGTTGGTCTTCTGGCAGTGCGGATTTAACGTATTCCACATTGGTGTAGCCACGGGAAGACAGCAGATCCACCGCGGACTGGTGAACACCTTCCAGCAGCAGGATACGGATTTTGTCTTTCTGAAGAGAAGTCTGAGAAGCCATAACGAGTCTCTTGGCCGAGCGCGAACAAAGCGCAACTGAATTAGCGAAAGTCATTGAGGTTCCCGAAGTGGGAATCGCCGGGAACCCGGCGAGGGCGGCATCATAACACAAGGGCTTTCTAAAACTTTATACGCAATATCTATCCTAGGTATCGAATTTGGTTATGTATAAACATCAATTTACCTGTAATTCTCCCGTTGAACTGCCGCTTGGCAAGATTGTGTGTGTCGGGCGCAATTACGCTGCCCATGCGGAGGAACTCAATAACCCGGTGCCGGAAGAGCCGCTGCTGTTTATCAAACCGGCCACGGCGGCGGTGCCAATGAATGAGCCCGTGCATCTGCCCCGCGGGCGCGGCAGCTGCCATTTCGAGGGCGAGCTGGCGCTGCTGATCGGTGAGACCCTGACCGATGCCAACGCCTCGCAGGTGGCGCCGGCCATTGCCGGCCTGGGATTGGCGCTGGACCTGACGCTGCGGGACTTGCAGTCCGACCTGAAAAAGCAAGGGCACCCCTGGGAGAAAGCCAAGGGCTTCGATGGTGCCTGCCCGCTGTCGCCATTCGTGAAGCTGGACTGGTTGCCGGACTGGGACAATCTGACCTATACCCTGTGGCTGAACGGCGAAATCCGCCAGCGCGGCAAATCCAGCCATATGCTGACACCGATTCTGGATCTGGTGGCCTATATCAGCAGTTACTTCACCTTGCTGCCGGGCGACGTGGTATTGACCGGTACGCCCGCCGGGGTGGGTGAGCTGCTGGTGGGTGACAGGATCGCCATGGGACTGGAAGAGGACTGGCTGCGGGTGGAGACGCAACTGGTGTGAACCAGAGCAGATTGAATGGATTGGCGGGGTACGGAAACTAGGATTGTTCCATTGCTCCCGCCCCTCTAAGATGCGCGCAACTGTACTCATTTAGTGGGAAAAACGATGACAGATCTCAACCCCAAGACCACCATCCGCATCCTCACCACCGGTGGCACCATTGAAAAGAGCTACTGCGAGTCCGACGGCACTCTCAAGAACCGCGCCTCGATCATCCGCGAGGGCCTGATCAGCAGTCTGCGACTGCCCTACACCCACCTCGAGCTGGAGAGCGTGCTCAACAAGGACTCCCTGGAGATGGACGACAGCGACCGCGACCAGATCTGCGCCGCCGTGGCGCGCACCGCAGAAAAGGGCGACCCCATCGTTATCCTGCACGGCACCGACACCATGTCCATCACCGCGGACTACTGCCACGCCAAGATGGGAACCCCCAAGGTTGCTGTGGTCTTTACCGGCGCGATGAAACCCATGGGGTTTATCGATTCCGACGCCCGCCAGAACTTCACCGAGGCACTGCTGGCGGCGCGGCTGATGCCGCCCGGCTTCTACATCGCGTTCCACAACCGGGTTTTCCCCATCCCCGGTGCGCGCAAAAACCTGCAGGCGGGTACTTTCGAGGCGATCTGAGTCGTGATACTTTGATTTGTGATCACATTTTATGTATAAACTGAATAATCCTTCAGTTTAACTTGCAACCCAGGATTCGAGGTGCGCATGACCGACAACCGGACTCAGAAGCCGACCCCGCAAACGCTCCAGGAGTGGCTCTCCCTGGCCGAGACCCTCACCATCGAGGGCCGTGCCTTTATCAACGGTGAGTACGTGGACGCCCTGAGCGGCCAGACCCGCCCGTGTATCAGCCCCGCAGATGGCCGCGAGCTGGCGCAGATCGCCAACTGCGGCCCGGAAGATGCCGAGCGCGCAGTAAAAGTGGCGCGCGATACCTTTGAATCCGGGGTCTGGTCCCATATGCCGCCGATGGCGCGCAAGAAAATCCTGGTGCGCTTTGCCGAGCTCATCGAAGAGAACAAGGTGGAAATCGCGCTGCTGGAAAGCCTCGATGCCGGCAAACCCATCAGCGACACCATGAATGTGGATGTGCCAAGCGCGGTGACCACCATCCGCTGGAATGCGGAGGCCATCGACAAGATCTACGACGAGATCGCCCCTACCGGCCCCACCGAAATCGGCCTGATTACCCGCATGCCGCTGGGTGTGGTTGCCGCCATCGTGCCGTGGAACTTCCCGCTCTCCACCACCGCGTGGAAACTGGGGCCGGCGCTTGCCACCGGCAACAGCGTGATTCTGAAGCCAGCCTCCAATACCCCGCTCACCGCCATCAAACTGGCGGGACTGGCAAAAGAGGCCGGACTGCCCGATGGCGTGCTGAACGTACTGCCTGGGCCCGGCAGCAGCCTCGGCAAGACCCTGGCGCTGCATATGGATATCGACGGCCTGACTTTCACCGGCTCTACCGAGGTGGGCAAGACGCTGACGGAGTACTCCGGCCAGTCCAACCTCAAACGCACCTTCCTCGAGCTGGGTGGTAAGAGCCCGAATATCGTGTTTGCCGATGCGGACCTGGACAAGGCCGCCGAGGCTGCCGCGCTCGCGGTGTTCTACAACCAGGGCGAGACCTGTACCGCCGGTACCCGCCTGCTGGTGGAAAAAAGCATCGCCGATGCGTTTATCGAGAAAGTGAAAAAGGCCGCCGAACGCTTTGTGCCCGGCCACCCGCAGGACCCCAATTCCGTGATGGGTGCGCTCATCGACCAGAGCCAGTTCGACACCGTCGAGTTCTATGTGGCCAAGGGCCTGGAACAGGGCGCGCAGCTGGTGTGCGGCGGCAAGCCGGTCGCGGCGGTTGAGGGTGGTCACTACTACGAACCCACCATCTTCCGCGGCGTAAACGGCGAGATGAAAATCGCCCGCGAGGAAATCTTTGGCCCGGTGCTGTCGGTGATCGAATTCGATACCGAGGAAGAAGCGCTGAAGATCGCCAACGACTCCATCTACGGCCTCGCTGCCGGCGTATGGACCAGGGATATCGGTCGCGCCCACCGCATGGCGCGGGATATCCGCGCTGGCTCGGTATGGGTGAACAACTACTTCGGCGGCGACATCACTGTGCCTTTCGGTGGCTTCAAGCAGTCCGGTAACGGTCGCGACAAGTCCCTCCACGCGCTGGACAAATACTGTGAGCTGAAGTCCACCTGGATCGATATCAGCTGATCATCGGATTCCTGTTTGACTCCATTTGGGCCGCACTGCGGCCCTTTTTTGTGCCCGCAATCCGTTCAGCCTGCAGTCATGCGGCAGGAAATATCATGAAAATGTGACCTGCTGCGAATGCGGGCAAAGATTACCGGTTTACGATGGCGCACAGTCCATCTGTACTACTACAAACCAAATGCCAGAGGCGTTTTATGTTCAAGCAGATTTCCGTCGCTCTTGTTGCACTCACCCTGATTGGCTCCGCCGCCAGCGCACTGGCGAAACCGGATAAAGGCGGTGAACTTCCCCCCGGCCTACAGAAGAAAGCGGAGCGCGGCGGTGAGCTGCCCCCCGGCTGGAAGAAAAAACTGGTACGCGGCCATCGTCTGGAAGACACCATTTACCATCACGCCGTGATTGTGCAGCCGGTGGATCGCCACGGCCTGGTTACCGTGCGTATCGAGGGCGAGCTGGTACGGCTGGTGCACGCTACCCACGAAATCGTCGACATCCTCTCGCACTGATTGCGGTCCGAGCTTGCCAATAGGGTCGTCAGACCCTATACCTCGGTGAGTTCAACGTAGCGCGATGTGAAGAAAACATGGGCGAATATCACCACGGTTTTTCCGTCAGTATTGAACGTGCCGGCGATGAGCGGGTACTGCTGTCCCTGCGTGCCCGCGGCAAGCTTGAGCACCAGGACTATGAGACGTTGGTGCCCATGCTGGAATCCGCGCTCGCGGGAATGACGCACCCCAAGATTGATGTCCTGTTCGATATGCGCGAACTGGAAGGCTGGGAGATCCGCGCGGCCTGGGACGACCTCAAACTCGGCGTCAAACACGGGCGCCAGTTTGACAGGGTGGCCATGGTCGGCAGCAAATACTGGCAGGAGATCGCTGCCAAGGTCGGGACCTGGTTTATCGGCGGCGAAGCGCGGATTTTTGAGCACCGTGAAGAGGCCTTGGCCTGGCTGCAGGAAAGCGCATAAACTCCCCTCTCAGATGTGTGGATAAACGGCTCCTGCCATTAGGCTCGAGCCGTTTGTTACATTGGCCTGTTCAAAAAACTCGAATAATCCCTGGGGAGAGCGCATGTTCGAATGGATCGCGAGTCCGGAAGCCTGGATAGCGCTGGCGACACTGGCAGCCTTGGAAATCGTCCTCGGTATCGACAACATAATCTTTATTTCCATCCTTGTAGGCCGCCTGCCGGAAAAGCAGCGGGAATCCGCGCGCTTTATTGGTCTGGCACTGGCCATGATCACCCGCCTCGCACTGCTGTTTTCCATTGCCTGGATCATGGGGCTCACCGCACCCTGGTTTACCGTATTCGGTGAGGAAATTTCCGGGCGGGATGTGATCCTGATCGGCGGCGGCCTGTTCCTGCTGTTCAAGGCCACCCACGAAATTCACAACAGTCTCGAGGGTGCTGAAGGCGAGCAGAGTACTGCCGCCACCGCAACCTTCGGAATGGTGTTGGTACAGATAGCGATTCTGGATATCGTGTTCTCGCTGGACTCGGTGATTACCGCCGTTGGTCTGGTAGATCACGTATCCATTATGGCCATCGCCATCATTCTGGCAGTGGGCGTCATGCTGTTTGCGGCAAAGCCCATTGGTGATTTCGTCGACCGCCATCCCACCATCAAGATGTTGGCGCTGTCGTTCCTGATTCTGGTGGGCGTGACCCTCATTATCGAGGGCTTTGATGTGCACGTGCCCAAGGGCTATATCTATTTTGCCATGGCCTTCTCCGTGGCGGTGGAGATGCTCAATATTCGGCTGCGTAAAAAGCAGGTTGAAGTGGTCAAATTACACAAGCCCATCCGTGAAGACTGAGGCTGTGCATTCACCATAGAAAAAGGGGCGATTAATCGCCCCTTTTTTTATCGCTGGAGTATCGATTCACCTTTTCGCGGCTATGGGCAAAGACTGCGAATGTTGTGAGATTCCTGGGCTGCGTCCATCCAGAGGTATTCATCAGCGTCGCTGAAATAGTAGTAAACGGTATTGTTGGGCAGGATCAGGATTGAAATTCCACCGTACCCGGACATGAACGGCAGCCACAGTGGCGCGCTGCAGCCGGACATATCGCTGCTGACCTCGTGCGCCCAAAAGCCATTGTTGTACTTGTAGTCAGCCAATGGCTGAAGTCCTCTGTCCGCTGCATCTCGCTGCAGTGCTGCATCTAGCTGGGCCTGATCCAGAACAGACTGGCTGCTACCGGCATAAAAGCTGCCGATCTTTGCCACATCATCCCTGAGCCACATAAGCCCCCATCCGGTAAATGGCTGCTGGACACTGTCATACGTGCGGCGGCTGAATTCTGCTGTGGGGCTGACTCCCAGCGGCGACAGAATTTCGCTGTTCAGGATGTCGGTAAATATGTCGCTACTGCTGCCCTCGAGTCCTTTCACATAGGCGTTCATGGCGGTGCCGAGCAGATAGGTGTCGGAGGTGTGATAGACCCACTGGGTGCCCGGTGTGGCTTTGCGAGGATACTCGGTGCAGCTGTAGCTGATTTTGCTGGCGTGGTCTTCCGGCAAGAACAGGTCGTTGGTATGGCTCGCGCCTTCGTCACTCATGTAGCCGGCGAGCTTGTAGTTGCCGGTTCCCATATCCAGGGCATTGCCAAAGGTCACATCATTCCAGTTGCCGTTGGTGTTGCAGTCACTGATGTAACTGCCGATCGACTGATTGAATGTGCCGGGATATTTTTTCTCCAGACGCATCAATGTTCCGCCGGCAAATACCGATTTGGCGGTGGAATAAGAGGGCACCACCAGTGAATCGCAATAGGGATAACTGCCCTGTCGAGAATTACAACCGCCGACATAGTGGGTCCCATCGATCACAAATCCCACCAGGGAAATTGTCGCCGGGTCTTTGCCGTTCGGGGTGGCAAAGTGCGTGTAATCCGTGCCCGGATAGTCCTGATTCAGTGCACTCAACGGTTTGCTCGGCATGCGACCATTTATTTCTGCCTGATACGCACTGATCAGTGCTGCGCTGTTGTTCACACCGTGCGGGGTATAGCTGGCGGGGAGCTGGCCCCACATATCAAACTGGAAGTAGAGGCAGGTTTCCCCGGCAATCTGATAAGCCACATCGGAAACCGAACCGTCGTCCTTAAACAGAAAGGTGAGGACGCCGTTGTGCATACAATTGGCATTTTTCTGTTGCAGGGCAAACGGCAGTGCCACCCGGCTGTAGGTCGTATCACCGGTTTCATTCCATACCCTACCCGGCGTCAACACATACTCCCACTCTGGATGTGCGCTGGGGATTGAGCCGCGCTGCACCGGGAAGATATGGCTGCCGGTCTGGACAAACTCGAAATTGAATTCGGGCAGATGTTTGCGGGTGGTGTCCTGGGCGCCGACGTAACGGAAAGTGTCCTTGTGCTTTGCGAATGTACCCCCGGTCGCTTCGCCAAGTAATTCCAGCGAGCCTTGGAATTGGTTGGTCGGCATCGCCGCCTGTGCGGGCAGGGCGAAATGACTGTAATCAACAAGAGTGCCCGAGCCCGCGCCGTTGATCAGGGTGTTCATGGTCAGAGCTGTGCGGTTGACCGCGCCGCTACCCGTCAGTGGGTCGAAATTTTCGACACTGCCGCCGCCACTGCTGTTCGCTGCGCCAGTGAGAGTGATAACCGTACTGGGTTCATCGGGATCGCTGGAGGTAACGAGGATGCTGCTGCTGAAGCTCCCGGCTGCAGACGGTGAAAAGGATACCGCGATACTGCAATTACCGCCGGCGGCAATGTTGTTACAGTTATTGCCTGAAATACTAAAGGGCGCGTTGGGGTCGCTAATATTGTTGATCACCAGCGCCGCAGTGCCGATGTTGGAAATGATGATGTTTTGCGACGCGGTAGCGCCGGGAGACAGTGTGCCAAAGTCTAAGGCCGGTGGGACACTGATGTCGGGCTCGGTCGACGCACCGCCAATACCGGTTACCTGGGCCTGGTGTCCATAGCAGTAGTCGCCAGTCGTCGCTCCGGTGCCGCGAAATCGCAGCTGCAAGCTCGGGTTATTGTCAGAGCCCGGCGGCGTGCCGTTGCTATTGAACAGGGTGCCGTTGTCATCTCCATTGGCAATCGTCAGTGCGGTAGTCCAACTGCTGCCACCATCCACGGAAATCTCACCGTAGCAAAATTCCCCGTTTTCCAACGAGCTTGCGGACATGGTGAGGGCCACTGAAACGGCGGTGAATCCCGCGGTAGACACGCTGCGGACTGCCGCTGCGTTGCCGCGCAAGCGAAGGGTATTGTTATCCGTATCCACCGTACCGCTCGCGGTCCAGTCTGTGATATTCCCGCTGCCGAAACTATCGGAGTAGATGGTCTCGGCAACGGCAGTCACCGAGGTGATGGCGCTGAACAAGATGAGTGTTGCGGCAAGTCTGGCGCGGATTAGCTTTTTGTCGGTTTCCATAGTTACACCTTGATAATTGTTTTCATCCGGGTGCAAGTTCTCCGGCACTGCGAGGTAAAACCTGCATCGCGCTAACATGCCGGAGGTTGTAGGGAAGCCATAGAACCAGCTGTGGCACTGGGGTGGATCCAGAT
>NZ_DATCMV010000052.1:0-8542 GCF_036563125.1 Microbulbifer sp. | reverse complement strand
TCGTCGTCGAGAGGGTTGTTTTCCGCGTCGCTGACGATGTGGGCGCTGCCGCGCTCGGGGGTGAAATCGTAGCGGGCCACCTCGCCGACGGCGTAGAAGCCGACATTCAGCCACACGTCTTGCTGGTCCTCGCCCACCAGTGCCACCGCGTGTTTGTGGTGGCTGCGCAGCACTTCATTGACCAGGTGCTGCACCATGGTACTGCCGATGCCGCGACCGCAATATTCGGGCAGGGTGCCGAGGTCGTAGAAGCCGAGGGCATCGGCGGAGGAAAACAGGCAGCCAGTGGCGGCGGGTTTGCCCTGAAATTCGCCGAGGAAGTATTTGAGGCGGCTGTGCTTGTGCTCCGGCAGCTCGGCGAGCTGGCGGTAGAATTTCTTGATCTGGGCGGTCTCCCGCGGGCAGTTCTGCATTTCCGCGATCAGCCCGCCGTAGGCCAGCAGGTCGTCCGCGTTGTGCACCGCCTTGATCTCCAGCCCCTCCAGCTTTTTCTCATCGGTGGCGAGCTGTTTCACCTCTGCCGCCATCGCAATCACCGGCGCCTGCCGGACCAGCTGCAATTCCGCCAGCGCCTCGTCGTCTAGCGGCTTGTTGGCGCAGTGCCACAGGGAGAAGGGGCTGTGGCGTTCGGCGAAATAATCCACAACAAATCGCTGCAGGATGCGCGGCTGCATCACTGCATTGCTGACCACCTGGTTGAAGCGGGTGGAGAGCAGGCCGCTGTCGGTGCGCAGCAGGCCGGTAATTTCCTTGCTCTGTTGCGGGTTGAGCAAATCCGCGCAGTACCCGGCTTTGTTTTCCAGGTTACGGCACACGAGATTCTTGGCGCTGAGACTGTATTTCATGGTTACAGGATAGTCTTGCCGGTTGTTGGGCGTATCGTTGTTCGCAACCTGTGACAGCAGAATCAGCCCAATTGATCCACCTGCGACAGCGCGCACTGGTCCATGGACAGCGCCGGCTGCTCGCAACTGGCGGTGCCGATCACCTTCGCCGGTACCCCGGCCACCAGGGCTTTCTCCGGCACCGCTTTCAACACCACACTGCCCGAGGCAATCTGCGAACAGCGGCCGATCTCGATATTGCCGAGGATCTTGCTGCCGGCGCCAATCAGCACGCCACAGCGCACTTTCGGGTGGCGGTCGCCGGACTCCTTGCCGGTACCGCCCAGGGTTACCGATTGCATGATGGAGACGTTGTCTTCCACCACCGCGGTTTCGCCGATGACGATGCCGGTGGCGTGATCCAGCAGAATCCCCCGGCCCAGTTGTGCCGCCGGGTGAATATCCACCCCGAACACCACCGAGATCCGGTGCTGCACGAACAGCGACAGCGAACGGCGCTGCTGTTGCCACAGCCAGTGCGCCACGCGCCAGGCCTGCAGGGCGTGGAAACCTTTGAAAAACAGGAAGGGCTCGTACAGCGACTGGCACGCGCTGTCGCGCTGTTCGATGGCGGCGAGGTCCGCGCGCGCTGCCAGGCCGATGCTGGGATCCGCTTCCAGTGCCTCGTCGATCACTTCGCGGATCAACAGCGCCGGCGCCACCGGGCTGTCGAGCTTGTTGGCGAGGTGGAAGCTGAGGGCGGATTCCAGCGTCCCGTGGTTGAGAATGGTGGCATGCAGGAAGCTCGCCAGAATCGGCTCCCGCTCTACCTGCACCGCCACGTCCTGGCGGATCTGCTGCCACAGCTGGTCCTGCGCTACCGCAGGCATAAGAATTTCCATTCTGAACAGCTCCTTTTGCTTGTTACATGGCACCCGTTACACCGCAACGGCTATACCGCACCGAGGGTGAGAGGTGGCTCCTGCAGTGCCGACAGCTGCTCGCGCAGCGCGAGAATATGCTCCGCCCAGTAACGCGGCGTGTTGAACCAGGGGAAGGCCCGTGGAAACGCCGGGTCCTGCCAGCGCCGCGCCAGCCATGCGGCGTGGTGCATCTGGCGCAGGCAGCGCAGCGGCTCGATCAACTGTAGCTGCTGTGGATCGAAAGCGTAGAAGGTTTCGTAACCCTCCACCACCGCGTCGAGGTAGGCGGTTTGCTCGGCGCGATTGCCGGAAATCAGCATCCAGATATCCTGGATCGCCGGACCCTGCAGACAGTCGTCGAGATCCACGAACCAGGGGGTGTCGTCGCGCCACAGGAAGTTGCCGCTGTGGCAGTCACCGTGCAGGCGCAGGGTGGTCCACTCGCGCTCGAACAGCGGCGCAATGCGTTCGATGATGTGCGCGGTGGTGGTCTCGTAGGCTTCGCGATTTTCCCGCGGCAGGAAATCACCGGCGAGAATGAACTCGCGACTGTCGCGGGCAAAGTGTTGCAGTGACAGCGAGGGGCGATGGGCGAAGGGCTTGGCCGCGCCGATGGCGTGAATACGCCCGAGCATGGTGCCCACCTGTTCCAGGTGGTCAAAGTTGTCCAGTTCCAGCTGGTGCCCGCCGCGGCGCGGAAACAGTGCAAAGCGGAAGCCATGGGCTTCGTGCAGGGTGCGGCCGTCGAATTCCAGCGGCGCCACTACGGGAATTTCCGCCTCTACCAGTTCCTGCGCAAAACTGTGCTCTTCCTGAATCTGTGCATCGGTCCAGCGCCCCGGGCGATAGAACTTGGCAATCAGCGGCTGGCCCTCGTCGATTCCCACCTGATAGACGCGGTTCTCGTAACTGTTGAGGGGGAAAATGCGCGCATCGGAGAGGAGGCCGACGCTTTCAACGCAGTCGATCACCCGGTCCGGGGTGAGCGCGTCGTAGGGGTGTGACATATCGGTCATGTCGGTCATGGCGGCGCTCCGGTGAGCCTCGCGAAGCTCATACAAATTGGGGCGCTATGCTAACGCGGTTGGCCGATACCACCAAACACCATCCGTTCCCCGGAGCACGGTGTGCCCCGGGGGGACGCACCGCTTTATTCCGAGGCAGTCTGCGGGCCGATGATGCCGCTTACCTCGACGATCTTGTCCGCGGGGAAGCCGCCCAGCTTGGCGTGCTTGGCGATGATTTCCTTGTTTGGCGCCTGATACACGCAATAAAACTTGTCTTCGGCGACGTAGCTCTGCTGCCATTTGATGTCCGGTCCCAGGGTTTCCAGTACCGCACGGGATTTCTGCGAGATGGATTTGAGTTCTTCCTGGGTGAGCTTCTGCGCGCCGGGAATGGTGCGCTCGATGATGTACTGGTGGCTGTCGGCGGAAAACGCGGTGGCGCTGGCGACCAGCATGGCAAATGCAATCAGTGAGTGACGCATGGGAATATCTCCTGGTGGAAAAGTTTTCTGTGGATAACCGCTGTGTGACCAACCTCGATTGCTGTCTGAGGCCTGCCAGCTATCCAAGCAGTCACTTGTCACGCTCACAATGAATTCCCTGCTGACCTTTACCTGAACTGGTGATTGCCGTTAAATCAAGGCGTTAGCAGTAGAAATGAACTGCGCACACTGTGCGGAAAAGGCAGCAGACCGGATTCGGGGCGGCATATGACGACACTGTGTTTCGGGGAGTTCGAACTCGACCATAAAAAAAACCGCCTGCTGCGCCGTGGCAAAAAGGTGGCGATCCAGGAGCAACCGCTGCGGCTGTTATCCCTGCTGCTGGTGGAGCCCGGCGCGCTGGTGACCAGGGAGCGGATTTACCGTGAGTTCTGGCCGGAAGACGCCACCGGCATTCTCGATGACAACCTCAATACCCTGGTGCGGAAACTGCGCCAGGCCCTCAACGACTCGGCGCGCAGCTCGCGCTTCGTGGAAACCGTCCCCAGGCAGGGATATCGATTTATCGCCCCGGTGGTTGTGCAGGGTGCGGAGCCGAGTACCGAACAGGACGCCGAGAAGATATTCCCGCGCATCGAAACGGGTGCTTCGCGCCGTTTTGTTCAATCCGCGGTCGCTTTGAGCGCGCTGGTATTAGTGGCCGTACGGGGATATTTGTTGTCGCCTTATTTTGTTTCACAGCACAGTGCGGAGCGGCACTTCAACTCCGTCGCCGTGCTGCCGTTCGTGAATGCCGGTGACGACTACCAGCGGGATTATTTCAGCGACGGCCTCGCCGACGACATACTCAATCGCCTGTCCGCTTATCCCGGATTGCATGTTGTTTCCCGAACCTCCTCCTTCGCCCTGCAACAGTCCGGTCTGGATGCGCGCAGCATCGGCGAAAAACTGAATTCCGATGCGCTGGTCGAGGGCAGCGTGCGCAGGGATGCAGAACAGCTGCGCATCAATGTGCGGCTCATCGATACCGGCAATGGCTACCAGCTGTGGTCGCGCAGCTATCAGCGGGAGCTGACGGATATCTTCTCGGTGCAGGAGGAGATCGCGCTGGAGATCGCCAGCGCACTGGCCGGTGAACTGCAGAGCGGCGTGGACACCAATCCACTACCAGACCGGATTCCTCCTGCGGCCTACGACAACTATCTCAAGGGGCGTTTTTACTGGCACCAGCGCTCGGAACGCGATCTGCATGCGGCGGTGGAATGTTTCGAACAGGCCATCGCCCTGGCCCCGGAGTATGCACCGGCGTGGGCGGGGCTTGCGGACGCTCTTGCGGTTTTGGGTTTCTACGATTATCTGCCACCGTCCGAGGCATTCACCCGCGCCCGCGGCGCCGCCCGCCGCACCCTGCAGCTGGACCCGGTCAATGCCTCGGCGGAGGCCAACCTCGGTTATGTGGCGCTGTATTACGACTGGGATCTGGCGGAGGCGGAAGCGCGATTTCTGCAGGCGATTGCGTTCAAACCGGACTCCTCCAAGGCACATCAGTGGTACGCAAACCTGCTGGTGGCGGCGGGACGGTTTGCGGAAGCGGAGCGGGAGATGCGCAGGGCCACGGAGCTGGACCCGCTGTCACTGATTGCCAATGCCGCGCTCGGCTGGGTGCTGTATCACGCGGGTTCGCACCAGGCGGCGCTGGAGCAGCTGGCACTGGCGCAGGAGCTGGATCCGGATTTCGAACTTATTTACCTGTGGCGCGGCTGGACCCTTGAAGACATGGGTGACCTGTCCGGCGCAGTGGATTCCCTGCGGGAGAATGTGGCGCGCTCCGGTGGCAGTGCCATTGGCGTGGCCTCGCTGGCGCGGACACTGGCGCTGGCGGGCGATGAGCAGGAAGCCCGCGCCCGGCTGGCAGAGCTTGAGGGTTCTGGCGGGTATCTGCCGTCTTACGAAATGGCCAAAGCCTATCTCGCTCTCGGGGACTTGGCCGAGGTGGATCGCTGGCTGCAGCGCGCGAGGAACCAGCGCTCACACTCTCTGGTGTTCCTCAATGTGGATCCGCAGCTGGCGGCATTTCGCACCACGCAAGACTATGCGCAACTTGCCCGCCAGGTGCTGCCGAAGCCGTAACCAGGCTGGCACTACACAGATGATTTGGGGAGGGGAAGCCGGGGGCCGATTTTTTCTAGCCCCCGGAAGAATCGCCGTGAATTAAACCGCGACTTTTTCCAGCGCCAGGCTGCCAATGGAATAACCGGCACCGAAAGAGCAGATCACGCCCTTGCTGCCCACCGGCAGATCGTCGCTGTGCAGGTTGAACGCGATCACCGAGCCCGCACAGGCGGTATTGGCGAAGCGGTCCAGCACGATCGGCGCGCGTTCGATGGTGGCGCCGTCGCCCATCAGCTTTTTCGCGATCAGGTTGTTCATGTTGATGTTGGCCTGATGCAGCCACCAGCGGTCGATTGCGGCCGGGGTCATGCCCAGCTCCTGTACCTGGTTCTCCAGATGCTCCGCTGCCATCGGGCACACTTCCTTGAACACCTTGCGGCCGTTCTGGCGGAACAGTTTGCCGTCGCCATAGGGATCTACATCCGCAGCGCGGGCGGTGTAACTGAAGTTGGAGCGAATATTGTTGGAGAAAACGGTTTTCGCCTTGGTGCCGAGGATTTCCCACGCGGTGTCCGCGTTGCAGAGATCCTTGCGCTCGACCACCGAAGCCACCGCCACATCACCGAAAATAAAGTGGCTGTCGCGATCGGTGTAGTCCACCTGGGGTGAGGCCAGTTCCGGATTGATCACCAGCACCGCCTTGGCGGAACCGGAGCTGATGGCGTCCACCGCGCGCTGCAGGGAAAAGGTCGCGGAGGAGCAGGCGACTTCCATATCGAAGGCAAAGCCGTCGATGCCGAGCGCGCCCTGGATCTCAATGGCGATGGCGGGATAGGAGCGCTGCAGATATGAGGCGCCGACGATCACCGCATCGATGTCTTCCGGTTTCTTGTTGGCCTTTTCCAGCGCCAGCTTGGCCGCCTTCAGACCCATCTCAGCCTGCAGACACAGCTCGTCATCGGCGCGCTCCGGCAGATAGGGGCGCATGCGCTCGGGATCGAGAATGCCTTCCTTGCTGACCACATAGCGGCTCTTGATACCGGAGGCCTTTTCGATGAATTCCGCGGAGGAAAACGGCTTGGCTTCCAGTTCGCCCGCCTCGATGGCGGCGGCGTTTTCGCGGTTGTACTTTTCCGCGAAGGTATTGAGTGCGGTCACCAGCTCTTCATTGGTAATGGTGTCCGGGGGAGTCCACAGGCCGGTACCGCTGATCACAATGCCCTGGGGCATCTTGTATTCGCTCATCATGCTAAATCCCGTACTTCACGCCCGCGCGGCGAGCCTCTTTTATAACGTTAGCAGCCGATGATTTTTTGCACAGTGGCCGCAAAGGGCGACTATTGTGCCGCCGCCGGTCGAGATGGTCTAGGAATGAGTACTGGGGTACCGAATGGTCAGGCAGGGAAATTGGCTGAGTGTCAGGGGGTTCTGGCCAAGGCGTAAGCACTCACCCGACTTGCGCCGGCATGCAGGAGTGACTGGGCGGCCGCCTCCAGGGTGGCGCCAGTGGTAATCACGTCGTCCACCAGCCCGATATGTAAACCCTGCACCCGGGAAGAGGCGGCAAAGCTGTGCTCAAGATTCTTCAAGCGCTCGTTGCGGCGCAGCTTTTGCTGGCTGCCGGTTTGGGTCACCTTGCGCAGGGCGCGGTTATCCACAGGGACCTGCCAGTGTTTGCCGAGGATATCCGCGATCAGCTGGGCCTGGTTGTAACCGCGGGAGAGTTGCTTGCGCCAGTGCAGGGGTACCGGAACCAATAGGTCCGGGCGTTCGGCAGGCTGAAGCCTCGGCCCGATCTGCGCTGCGGCCAGTTCGGCCAGGGTGTGCCCGGCGGCGAAGTCGCGCTGGTATTTGAAGCGCTGGATAAGTTGTGCCACCGGATAGGCATAGTTCCAGCAGGTGTAGCTGCGCTCCTGAGGAGGCAGTTGTTGCAGGCACTGCGGGCAGGTGTGGTCGCAGGTGTTTTCCAGCGGCAGCGCACACCGGCTGCAGGCGTGGTGGATTACCGGCAGGTCGCTGCGGCAGGGTGTGCAAATGCCGGAATGAATCCGCCCGCCTGCACCGCACAGCAGACAGCGGGCAAGACTGGATTCCAGGCTGCGGTCAAGCAGCTGGCCGAAAAGTCGCAGCATTGTGGGGCAATCCTCCCTGATTGCGTGGCAGCGCCACCGCAATTGTGGACTTGTAAACCTTACCTGGTTCTCTCGGTTGACAGCGAAAGGGCCACCGCTACACTTGCAGGCCTTCACAGACCGAAAAGTCCGATCCCCGGCCACACATGACACGTGAGTCGAATGGCCTCCGAGGAGAGTAATCCCAGTGACCGCCAACCCGCAAATGTCCAATGCTTCTTCCAACTACGGCGAGGTCCGCCACGACTGGACTCGCCAGCAAGTGCTGGACCTGTTCGCACTGCCGTTCAGCGATCTGATGTTCACCGCGCAGCTGGTGCATCGCCAGCACTTTGACGCCAATCGGGTGCAGGTGAGCACCCTCTGTTCCATCAAGACCGGCGCCTGCCCGGAGGACTGCAGTTACTGTCCCCAGAGTGCCCGCTACGACACCGGCCTCGAGCGCGAGAAGCTGATGAAGGTGGAAAAGGTGGTGGAAGAAGCGCGCGCCGCCAAGGCCAGCGGTGCCACCCGTTTCTGCATGGGTGCCGCCTGGCGTTCGCCCAAGAACAAAGACATGCAGTACGTCACCCAGATGGTGCGTGAGGTAAAAGCCCTGGGTCTAGAGACCTGCATGACCCTCGGCATGCTGAGCGACGAGCAGGCCAAGGGCCTGGCGGACGCGGGTCTCGATTACTACAACCACAACCTGGACACCTCGCCGGAATACTACGGCGACATCATCACCACCCGCACCTACGAAGACCGCCTGAACACCCTCGCGAATGTGCGCGCGGCCGGTATGAAGGTCTGTGCCGGTGGCATTATCGGTCTCGGTGAAGAGGAAAAGGATCGCGCCGGCCTGCTGATGCAGCTCGCCAATCTCTCCGAGCACCCGGAATCCGTGCCGATCAATATGCTGGTGAAAGTGGCCGGCACCCCGCTGGAAAACAACAAGGATCTCGATCCGTTCGAATTTATCCGCTGCATCGCCGTGGCCCGCATCATGATGCCGAAATCCCACGTGCGCCTGTCTGCCGGTCGCGAATCCATGAACGACGAGATGCAGTCGCTGGCGTTCCTCGCCGGTGCCAACTCGATTTTCTACGGGGAAAAACTGCT
>NZ_DATCMV010000121.1:0-17522 GCF_036563125.1 Microbulbifer sp. | reverse complement strand
GGTTTTCAGGACCGCTGTGAATACATCCCTGTACGCTGCGTCGGCGACGTCCCTGTCGCCGACGCTCCTGAAAACCTACCCCCGGCACTTGGCCTTCGAGTCTAAGAACAGCACTTCGAATCAAGCGTGCCTTTAGCGCCCTTTTACCAAGTAAGCAATCGCCCGATCCAACCCCTCAATCGTCATCGGATACATATGGCCATTTACCAGTCTCTGAGCCATTCCGATACTTGCGGTGTACTGCCAGTACTCTTCTGAAGTGGGGTTCAGCCAAACGAGTTTTTCATAGGTGTTGGTTACCCGCTGCATCCACGCCGCACCGGGCTCTTCGTTCATGTGCTCAACGCTGCCGAAGCGACTGGTGATTTCGTAGGGCGCCATAGAGGCGTCGCCGACGAAAATTACCTTGTAGTCCTTGCCGTAAGTGCGCAGCACTTCCACCAATGGCGTGGATTCGCTGTAGCGGCGGACATTGTCTTTCCACACGTGTTCGTAGATGAAGTTGTGGAAATAAAAATACTCCAGGTGTTTGAACTCGCTGCGGCAGGCGGAGAAGAGCTCTTCGCACTGCTTCACGTAGGGGTCCATGGAGCCGCCCACGTCGAAGAAGATCAGCACCTTCACCGCATTGTGCCGCTCCGGCACCATCTTGATATCCAGCAGGCCGGCATTGCGGGCAGTGGAGCGGATGGTGTCATTGAGGTCCAGCTCCTCCGCCGCGCCGGTGCGGGCGAATTTGCGCAGTTTGCGCAGCGCCACCTGGATATTCCGGGTGCCGAGACTGATGCTGTCGTCGAGGTTGCGGAACTGGCGTTTTTCCCAGACTTTGGATGCGGACTTGTTGCGACTTTCGCCGCCGACGCGAATACCGCCGGGGTGGTAGCCGCTGTTGCCAAACGGACTGGTACCACCGGTACCAATCCACTTGTTGCCGCCACTGTGCCGCTTCTTCTGCTCTTCCAGCCGTTTCTTGAACTCCTCCAGCAGTTTTTCCAGACCGCCCATGGATTCAATCTTGGCTTTCTCTTCCTCGCTCAGCTGCTTGATGAACTCCGCCCGCAGCCAGTCTTCCGGGATCATCTGCTCGAGAATATCGTCGAGGGTTTCCAGATCCTTGAAATAGGCGGCAAAGGCGCGGTCGAATTTATCGAAGTGCTTTTCGTCTTTGACCAGACAGGTACGGGCGAGGAAATAAAACTCGTCCAGGTTGGCATAGACCAGGCGCTGCTGCAGGGCCTCCAGCAACGAGAGCAGCTCGGTAATGGAAACCGGGAGCTGGTAGCGGCGCAGGTTCAGGAAAAAGCCAATAAGCATTGGATTTAGCGCCCTTCGCGGCGAGCCATAAACGCCAGGCGTTCCAGCATATGCACGTCCTGCTCGTTTTTCAGCAGTGCGCCGTAAAGCGGCGGAATCGCGGAAGTGGTGTCGCGATTTTTCAGTACTTCTTCGGGAATATCGTCCGCCAGCAACAGCTTCAGCCAGTCGATCAGTTCAGAAGTGGAAGGCTTTTTCTTCAGGCCCGGCACCTCGCGAATCTGGAAGAACACATCCATCGCTTCCGCCACCAGCTCCTTCTTGATATCCGGATAATGCACATCCACGATCTTCTGCATGGTCGCGCGGTCCGGAAAACTGATGTAATGGAAAAAACAGCGGCGCAGGAACGCGTCCGGCAGCTCTTTTTCATTATTGGAAGTGATGATCACAATCGGCCGATGTTTGGCAGTAATGGTCTCGCCAGTTTCGTAGACAAAAAACTGCATACGGTCGATCTCCACCAGAAGATCGTTGGGAAACTCGATATCCGCCTTGTCGATTTCATCAATCAGCAGCACAACGCGCTCGTCCGCCGAAAAGGCCTCCCACAGCTTGCCCTTCTTGATGTAATTGCCGATATCGTGCACCCGGTCCACCCCCAACTGGGAATCCCGCAGGCGTGATACCGCATCGTATTCGTACAGTCCCTGCTGCGCTTTGGTCGTGGACTTGATATGCCACTGGATCAACTTCAGGCCCAGGCTACTTGCCACCTCTTCGGCCAGCAGGGTTTTACCCGTGCCCGGTTCGCCCTTGATCAGCAGCGGGCGCTGCAGGGTAACCGCTGCGTCCACCGCCATCTGCAGGTCGTCGGTGGCGACATAACTGTCGGTTCCGGTGAATTTCATGGTTGCTCCGAATTCTCGAGGATCGAAAAGCACTCATGGTAAAGGAAGCCCGGAAATGGGCCAAAGGCGGAAACGGTCAGAATGGATGACGGCAGTGGCCGCGCCCGCACTGGGTGCGACCAGGAACTTATCGCGCCCGCACTGGGTGCGACCAGGAACTTATATTGAGTCAGCAAATTGCGACTGGCCGTCCGGCGCGCCTGTGTTAGCGCCCTGCTTAGGCAACCTGGGCGCGGCGACGACGCACCACCTGGCGCCCTTTGTCGGTGATATACCAGCGGATACCCAGATGGCTGTGGATCTTGCCCACCATTTCCAGCACCAGCAGGCTGTTCAGCGCACGGGCTACCGAGTTGGTTTCCATATTGCCCTCCTGCACCATGCCGGCCAGGGAGCGGAACACACAGTCGCCGTTGTTCAGCAGGCTTAGTACGTGCAGGGCGTTATCGTCTAGCTTGCGGATCTGGTTGAAGTCCAGTGTCGGCCCCTGCTCCGGGTCGCCCTCGATCTCGTGCTCCAGCAGCGGCATCATCTCCAGTTGCATGGCGCGGATTTCCTGCTCCAGGTTTTCCACCCGCGCACGCGCGATGCTGGCATCCCGCAGCTGGCGGCGCGCAGCATTGAACACGAACATGCGCGAGGCGATGGCCGCGAGCAGACAGTAGCCGGTAAAAATCAGCAGCCGTGACGGGTCGCCCTGGATTTCGATCAGCAGGTCGCTCTGGGTGAATTTGAGGAAGATAGGCACCATCAAAGCGCCGCATAGCCCCATGATCAGGCAACGGGCGAGACCGGCGGGGTCTTCCTCGGTGAACAGCATCTGATAGTAGTTGACCAGCCCCCCGAGAATACCGGAGACCAGCATGACCGCAGTCAGAATTAGCAGGTGGTCGAGCATCCCTGTCCCTTCATTCGATGCACAGTGCAAACACTGAATGTGCTCTGTGGTGTTCTTTCTGTTAGTTTTTTTGAATCCTGCTTCCTGGCTCGTCAATGTGCCATTCGGCGCCACGCAATCACGCAGCCCCATTCCCGGGACGGATTGTTGCGGGCTCTAATAGATATA
The DNA here is from genome assembly GCF_036563125.1 of Microbulbifer sp. GTDB lineage: Bacteria > Pseudomonadota > Gammaproteobacteria > Pseudomonadales > Cellvibrionaceae > Microbulbifer. The sequence goes on along the minus strand of NZ_DATCMV010000121.1, from coordinate 14,291 downwards.
GCAGTTACCGGGAAAATTCGCGGCAGCAGATCGGGGTGGGGAGAAGGGATTGGCGCCGGTTTCGCCGCAAGGTTATTTCCAGCGCCCATTCAAAGATATTCGGGATCAGTACTGGTCACTTTCTGTCATGGGCCGGTCTTTGCGACGGCGAAGCATCAGGCGAATGATACCGATGATCAACATGACCGCAAAAGCGCCGCCGGCAGTGAATACCAGGCTGGCGGAAACTTCCGGGCTGGCGCCGTTATCCTCAAACACGGTCTGATACGCAAACAGGGGAAGAATCGGTGTCAGCGGCGCCCCTTCTATGGTGCCGCGGGCCGGAACCAGCAATACCACGGCGGCCTCCAGCAACAACAGCTGGCGCAGCCAGGACCAGCGCCAGTTACGCATAAACCACCAGCCCGCAGCCAGCAGTACCACTACCCCGCCGACGTAAATCGCCCAGGCCATCTTGAATTCTTCTGCCATTTTTTTTCGCTTATTGATCTTTCGTTAGTGTTGCCAAATGGGTTTTGTTCAATCGTCGCCGACCCAGACAACGATGTGATCTTCATAATCGTCCGGGTGGACCTGCTCTTCGCTGATCACCTGGTCGCGCACCGAGATTCCCGCTTTGTGCACCGATTCCGGGTCGCCGGAAACCAGCGGATGCCACTCCGGTAACTGTCCGCCTTGCGCCAGTATGCGATAGGCGCAGGTGGCCGGGAGCCAACTGAAGTTGGCGGCATCTTCCGGTGTCAACTGGATACAGTCTGGCACTTTCTGTTTGCGGTGCGTGTAATCACTACAACGGCAGCTGTGAATATCCAGCAGCTTGCAGGCTACGCGGGTGGTGTAGACCTCACCGCTATCTTCGTCTTCCAGCCGGTGCAGACAACAGCGCCCACAGCCGTCGCAGACGGATTCCCATTCCGCCGCGGTCATTTCCGCGAGGGTCTTGCGCTGCCAGAAAGGCCTTTGGCTTACCACGTCCGCAACTCCGGTTTTCAGCCGCGAGGCAGTTTACTGTTCTGCGCGGCGATCGCCCGCATTTCATCATCCTGCACCGGCGGCATCTGCAGATAGTAGCCCTGTTCCTGCAGCGCGTTCATGACTTTGTGCACATCCGCGCGCGCCAGTTTGCGCTCGGGGGTAATCAGCATGGTGGTAACGTGCACTGGTGTGCCGAATAGTTCCTGCAGGTTTTCCGGCACCCGGGACACACCGTCCTGTTTCTGTACATACAGGTACATTTCATCCTTGCGCGGACTGCGGTAAATATCGCAAAGAAGTTTCATCAGTTTTTTCTCAATCGATTCAGTTCTTCAAGCAGCGGCTCGCCGACAACGGCGCGGCGCCAGCCCAGCAGGCGCCCTTCCAGCTCTGGGGCTGCGGCCTGCACCAGGTTTTCCAGTTCTTTTTTGCGCACCAGAATTTCCGGCGGCAGACCGGCTTGTTCGGCCAGCTCGGCGACTTTTTGCCGCAGGAGTTTCAGCTCCTCGCCCTGCTCGCGGTTCAGTGGCATGGGCATGCGCGGCGGCAGATCCAGGCGCTCGCTGGCGCTGGCGATGATCTGCAACAACGTCTCGCCGTATTTGCGCATGGTTTTGCCCTCGAGCCCGGGCTGCCCCAGGGTGGCGAGGTGCTTGGGCATGGACTGGGCGAGTCCGAGGCAGACATTTTCTTTCAGCAGGTGATTGCGCGGCATATCCCGCGCGCGCGCTTCGCGCTCGCGCCAGGCACACAGGTCCTGCAATACCGCCAGCTGTTTCTGTCGCAGACGCCAGGCCCCTTTCACCTTGAGATAATAAAGCTCTGGTGCTTCCGCTTGGCGTGCGGACTGGATGATCGCATCGCAATCTTCCCGCAGCCACTCTAGGCGCTCCTGCTCGCGCAGCTGTTTGAGCAGCATGCCGTAAATAAGCGGCAACCAGGCCACATCGAGGGCGGCATAATTTTTCTGCGAGTCGCTCAGGGGACGCTGCAGCCAATCGGAACGGGTCTCGCTTTTGGGCAGTTCGATCTGCAGCAGCTGCTGAACAGTAGCGGCGTAACCGAGGCCGGCGCCCATGCCGGCAATCGCGGCGGCCACCTGGGTGTCGAAAATCGGCTCGGGCACAGCGCCGAGCAGGCGGTCCAGGGTTTCCAGATCCTCGCTACAGGAGTGCATGATCTTTACCACGCGGGTATCCAGCAGCAGTTCCTTCAGCGGCTCCAGATTGTCGATGGCGAGATTGTCGATCAGATAACACTGTTTACCATCTCCCACCTGCACCAGCGCGGGTAGCGGATAGAAGGTTCGACTGCGCATGAATTCGGTATCCAGCGCCACCGCACTCTGGGTACGCCAGCGAGCGCAGAGCTCCGCCAGCTGCTCGGCGCTGTCGACCCAGATGGGCGTGGTGTCGACCAGTTGTTTGTTCGTTTGCTCAGACATCAGAAGACCAGATTAGAGGACGGTACGGCTGTTGAAGGCATGTGCCAGGGTGCCGCCATCGATGTATTCGAGTTCGCCACCGATGGGTACGCCGTGGGCAATCCGGCTCACGGCAACCCCCTTGGCGCGGGCGCGCTCGGCGATGAACTGGGCGGTCGCCTCGCCTTCCACGGTGGGGTTGGTGGCGATGATCAGCTCAACAATACCGCCATTTTCCCGCTCACCCAGCCGCTCACCCAGCAGGTCGAGGCCCAGGTCTGCCGGCCCCACACCGTCGATCGGCGACAGGTGCCCGTGCAGTACGAAGTAGAGGCCGTGGTAGTTGCCCGCCTGCTCGATGGCCAGAACATCCGCCGGTGTTTCCACCACGCACAGCAGGGTGTGATCGCGCCGGGTGTTGTTGCACAGCGCACACACCACCTGCTCGGTGAGGGTGCGACAGCGACTGCAGCGGCCAACTTTTTCCACCGCCAGCTGCAATGAATGGGCGAGCAGGCCGGCGGCATCGCGGTCTTTTTCCAGCAGGTACATGGCCATACGCTGGGCGGACTTGGGTCCGACACCAGGGAGGCAGCGCAGTGCGCGAATCAGGTCTTCAATCAGGGGACTGAACATGGGGATCGGGTACGTGTGTTCGCTAACAAAAAGGGCCCGATTGGGGCCCGGTACTTTTTAAGAGGCTCTGGGCAGTTAAAAGGCCTAGGCAGTTGAGAGTCTCTCGGCAGTGGCGCATCAACCGAAGGGAAACTTGAATCCTTCCGGCAGATTCATCCCGGCGGCGAGCCCGCCCATCTGATCTTTCTGTACCTTCTGCGCGGCCTCTTCCACCCGGCGCACAGTATCGTTCACCGCAGCGGCCAGCAGGTCTTCCAGCATTTCCTTGTCTTCGCCGAGCAGGCTCTGGTCGATATTCACATCCACCACATCGTGACGGCCGTTCATGGTGACCTTCACCATGCCCGCGCCGGATTCACCGGTAACCCGCAGGTCCGTCAGCTCTTTCTGGACCTTTTCCATGCGCTCCTGCATGTCGGCCTGCATCTTCTGGGCCTGCTGCATCAAATCGCCCAAACCTTTGATCATGGGAATCACCGCTTCATCAATTCATTCGTTCAAATTTTACGTTCTGGACAGTCATCAGGCTGCAGGTCAGCCGAGGTATTCCACCGACTCGGGCACCAGCCGCGCCCCCAACTCCGCCTGCAGATCCTGTACCAGCGGGTCTTTGTTGAGGGCGTCGCGCGCCGACAGCAGCTGCGCCTCGCGGGTGGCTGCCACCAGTCGCGCGGGAGTGCCGCCGTGCACGGCGCCCACCTGGATATGCACCACTACCGGCTGACCGAAAAAATCCCCCAGCACATCGGCGAGACGGCGCTGGTGGCCCTCGTCGTAGAGGCTGCTGAAAGACTGATCCAGCGTAAAGGAAAGTATATTGTCCTGCCGCCCCTGCAACTCCAGATGCGACGCAATGGAGTGGAGGATACCGGTCACCCCGATCTGCGGGTACATGGCCGGCCAGCTGCCCGGCGAGAGCGCGTCCAGGCGCGCAGGTGGCACGGAGGGCACGGCCTGCGCGGGCGCCTTCTGTGGTGCCGCTACGGGTGCAGGAATTGGCGCTGTTTCAACCTCTGCCACCTGCTGGCGCAGCCGCTCGCGCAGGGCGGTGCGGTCATCGGTGGTGGTGGGCGGCGCTGCGGCTTCAGGCAACGCTGCCATTTCAGTTTCAGTTACCGCCACGGACTCCAGCACGGGCGCAGCCGCCGTTTCATTTACCGGTACAGGCGCGACCGGGTCCGCCGCAGAACTCTGCGGCTCCACTTCAGCTGCGGGCTTTTTTTCGCTGTCACCCCCGGCACTCGGGTAGCCGGACTCGTACGGCACCGGCTCAGGTGCCCGATCCTCGGGTTCCTCGTCCCAGGGGGGCGTATCGTCCTGTGGTATTGGCGGAGCGGATTCCACCGGCGGTGCACTGTGCGGCTGTGGCTGCGTGTCCACTTGGACCTGGGCAACAGGCTCGGTCACAACGGGCGCGGCCTGCGGTTCGGGCGCCGCCTGTACTGGCACTGGCACTGGCGCGGCCATTTGCGGCGCCGGTGGTTTCACCGTGGCCTGCCCCGCGCCGGCGAGACTCGCGGTGGGGATATTGGCTACCCCCTGGGGTTTGAATGCCAGCATCCGCAGCAGTGCCATTTCAAATCCCCCGCGGGGATCCGGCGCCAGTGGCAGGTCGCGCCTGGCGAGCAGCGCCATCTGGTAAAAGAGCTGTATGTTTTCACTGGCGATGGAGGCCGCGTGGCGCTGCAGCTGTTCGGCATCCCCCAACGCGTTATCGATCGCTTCCGGTAAAACCTGGGCAATGGCGATGCGGTGCAGGATGGAGGCGAGCTCCGCCAGCGCAGCGCTGTAGTCCGGCGCATGCTGGGAAAGGTCATCCACCGCGGCGAACAGTGCCGCCGGGTTTTCATCCGCCAGTGCCTGCACCAGTTTCCACACCAGGGTGCTGTCGAGGGTGCCGAGCATGGCTCGCACCTCCGCCTCGCTGATCTTGCCGCCGCCAAAGGCGATGGCCTGATCGGTGAGGCTCATGGCGTCGCGCATACTGCCATCGGCGGCACGCCCGAGCAGCCACAGGGCCGCCTCTTCAAACGGCACCAGTTCTTTTTCCAGCACGAAGCGCAGGTGTTCCACCACCCGCTCCGGGCTCATGTTCTTGAGGTTGAACTGCAGGCAGCGGGACAGCACGGTTACCGGCAGTTTCTGCGGATCGGTGGTGGCGAGCAGGAATTTGACGTGGGGCGGCGGCTCTTCCAGCGTCTTCAGCAGCGCGTTGAACGAGCTGTTGGACAGCATGTGCACCTCGTCGATCAGGTACACCTTGTAGCGGCCCCGTGTCGGCGCGTACTGCACGTTTTCCAACAACTCGCGGGTGTCTTCCACCTTGGTGCGGGAGGCCGCGTCCACCTCGATCAGGTCGACGAAGCGTCCATCGGCGATCTCAGTACACACCGAACACTGGCCACAGGGCTCCGAACTGACGCCGGTTTCACAGTTGAGGCACTTGGCGAGAATCCGCGCGATGGTGGTCTTGCCCACCCCGCGGGTACCGGCAAACAGGTAGGCGTGGTGCAGGCGGTTGTTGTCCAGAGCGTTGATCAATGCCTGAAGCACGTGCTCCTGGCCCACCATCTCCCGGAACAACCGCGGTCGCCACTTGCGCGCCAGTACTTGATAACTCATTCGCTCTCCGCACCTCGAGGTGCCCTGATTTGGACGGATATGCCGCTACCGGCATTCGAGAAGTCGGCCATTATACCGGCATCACCGCACAGGAATAGACACCCGCCAGAAGTCGCATTTGGCCCACGTCAGATGTACGCCCGTACCAGTTAGCAAGCCTCGACAAGGCGATCCGGTCACTTTATCGTGCCAAAACGACCTCTCGTCGATTGCTATACGCCTGTGTTATAACTTGCCGGGCCCGACTCAAAGCAACCACAACTATCACAATGAGCGCTGTACGGGGACTCCTCTTACCGATGAATAACACCCGGAAGACACTTCTGGAGAAGCTGTTTGCCGAACACGGCCAGGCACTGGTGCGCTTTGTCACTCGCATCGTGCGCAGCCCCGAAGACGCCGAAGACATCGCGCAGTATGCCTACCTGCGCCTGCAGAACCTCACTGACGAGAAGGATCTGGAGAACCCGCGCGCCTACCTGTTCCAGATCGCGAACAACCTGGCTCTGGATCAACTGCGCCGGGGCAAACTGCATATCGACTACATCAACCAACAGCTGCCGGTCGACAGTACCGGCGAAGACGACCAAGCCGACCACCAGTCGCCGGAGCGGGTTCTCGCTGCACGGCAACAGCTACAGGCCATCCACGAGGCCATGGACAGCTTGCCGCTCAAGTGCCGCCAGGCCTTCCTGCTGCACCGCAATCGCGGCCTTTCCTACACCGAAATTGCGGAAGACATGAACATATCCGTCAGTAGTGTGGAGAAGTACATACTGCAGGCGCTAAAGGTCTGCCGGCAAAAGACCGGAAACTTCTGATCCTGTTACCACTCTCAGTCTCGTTTCGCACAGCTTGAGTGCCGCCGCACCTTTAAAGGAGCGGCGGCATTTAGCTCAGCATATGCACCACTGAACCAGACTGGCGCACGCCGACCAATGAATGCACTGCCTTGCAGCAAGTTTTTTTAAATTTGTTTGAGGGGCTGGGGCGGTCACGCGTCTTACTTATGAGCAGCGGTATCCAAACGAGAAAAAACGGACCCCGCGAGAAAGTTGTGCTAAATTTTTCAGCGTTTTATCGCAAAAATTGCACAGGACGTTCTCAGTTGTTGATTTGACCGCCTTCCCATAGCACCATATTGGTGCAAGCGAGCATTCTGGGCTTGAGGAAAGGCACCAACCACCCAAATGACAACTCTGACAGGCAGTTCAACAGGTTATCGGAAAACAAGGTATTAGTGCGGTGAATCCTCAGGAAGTACAAGACGTACCAGCGGAAGACAGGCTTGACCAGGCATGTGCCTGGATCGCGTGCCTGCGTTCCGACGCGCTCAGCGATTCCGACCGCCGCGCTTTTGCCTGCTGGATGGCCGAGTCTCCAGCCAACCGCAAAGCCTTTGATGAAATGGCCGAACTCTGGGGTGACCTGGGTGTTCTCTCGCGCCTGCCGCTGGACGAGATCTACCCGGAGAGTGTGCCCGCGCCCCGTCACCGCAACAACAGCCAGTCCGCCAGTCGCACAGCTAACCGCCCGCGCGCCGCGTCTGCCGCCGCAGAATCTGCCAGCAGCTGGAACCTGCCGCAGTGGCTGATGGGCGGCAGTGCCGTTGCAGCCTGCCTGGCGGTTGCACTTTGGATCGGCAATCAATGGCTGCAACAAGCCCCGACCCAACAACAGATGTACACCACCGCGGTCGGTGAAATTCGCACCGTCGATCTGCCCGATGGCTCCCGCGTGCAACTGAACACAAACTCCGAGCTGATTGTCAATTTCAGCCGCGAAGAGCGCCGCACCCAGCTCCTGCGTGGCGAGGCCTATTTCGACGTAGCCCGCCAGACCTCGCGCCCGTTCACGGTAAGCGCCGGCAGTGCCAATATCCGCGTGCTGGGTACCCAGTTCAACGTGGAGCGCAACCCCGAAAACACCCGGGTTTCCGTCACTGGCGGCACCGTAGCCGTGAGCGAGACCCGCGCCGCCAGCGGCCTGCAACCGGAATCGGTCAAACTGACCCGCAACCAGAAAGTCAGCGTGTCCGCGAGCGGCCTGTCAGAAGTTGGCCGCACCTCAGAGGACGAGGCCCTCGACTGGACCCACGGCCAGCTGGTATTTGACGAGACACCGCTCACTGAAGCACTGGAAGAACTGAACCGCTACCTCAAGGTACCCGCAGCTGCAGCGCCCGCGGTGAGCGACCAGACCCTGTCCGGCACTTTCGAACTGACCGATCCGGAAAGCACCCTGTCCGCCATTGCCGCGGCACTGGGTCTGGAGCAGGATCACAGCGATCCTCACCTGACTCTCTTGTCACCCAAGCGCAACTGAGATATAAACCTCGCCTTGGGTGGTCGTACTTTTTTTAGCCAAAAGCTTGTGTCGCCACACCACATAATCAATCAAAGCGAACGCAGATTCGGCAGCTGATCGCGCTGACTGCAGGGGTGGGACGAGAGCATTGGATTTCCGGCACTGGGCAACGCTGTCACTGACAGGCCTGCTGGCATTCTCAAAGAGTGCTCTGTCCGCCTGCCCGGAATCCGGCGTCCAACTTCCCTCTGGCCCGCTGTCTCAGGCACTGATCTCCCTCGGTAAGCAGTGCCGCGTATCGCTGGTAGTTCAGGCCAACAACGTATCCAGTATCCAGATCCGCGAACAGCACCTGGAAACCCCGGATGGCAACATCGCCCCGGCGCTTGGCCGACTGCTGGACAACACCGCGCTGACATTCACCCACACCGGCACCAATGCGCTGGCAATTGTCGCGCGCCCGGAACAGCCCGCCGAAAACGAATCCTCGACGACGCAGCTACTCCCCGCGGAAGAAATTACGGTCACCGGCCAGAGCCTGACCGGTAGTCACCTGCGCCACCTGAAACTCGACAGCTACGCACCCATCGATGTACTCGCACAGCCGGAACTGGAAATCACCGGTGCACAGACCATTGCCGAGCTGCTGAAATTTCTCCCTGCCGTTTCCGGCAACTCCACCAGTACCTCGGTCACCAATGGCGGTAACGGCACGGCCACCGTTACCCTGCGCGGCCTGCCCGCGAGCAACACGCTGGTGCTGATCAACGGCCGGCGCATCGTGAGTAACGGCTTCGGCGGCGAAGCGGCCGACCTCAACACCATTCCACTTTCAGCAGTGGACCGCATCGAAGTCCTGAAAGACGGCGCCTCGGCAGTATATGGCTCCGACGCCATTGCCGGCGTAGTTAACATTATTCTGCGGCGGGATTTTGACGGGCTGGATGTGAGCAGCTATTACGGCCAGGCGGAGCGCGGCGACCAGCAAACCAATTCCTACAGCATTACCTGGGGCACCGGCAGCGAGACCGGTCACGTGATGTTCAGCCTGGCCCTCTACCGCCAGGGAGAAATCCTCAGCCGCGACCGGGACCTGTCCGCCTCTGCAGACAACCGCGCCCGCGGCGGCACAGACTTGCGCTCTTCCGCGTCGCCGCAGGCCTATATCGCCCTCACCGACGGTGTCGTCACCAGTACCGTCGACGGCGTGCGCCCGTGGACCAACGGCGACCTCTACGACTTCCGTGAATACACCTCGGCACTGGTACCCTCTGACCGGCATTCTGTGTATCTCGCCCTGAGCCGGACTGTTTCCGACTCGATCGATGCCTATGCCGACATGATGTCAGTCCGGACCCACTCACAATCGACGCTGGCACCTACCCCGGTTTTCACCCGCTTCGATAACGGCGATCTGAGTATCGCCAGTGACCAGGTCTACAACCCCTTCGGCGAAGAAATAACTGATGTGCGCAAGCGGGTACTGGAGCTCGGCCCGAGGATCCAGTCCAACGGTACCGAAACCTGGCGCCTGAACACCGGCCTCAAGGGTCAGGTCAATGACTGGCAGTGGGAACTCACCGCCGCCACCCATTACACCCAGGCCAATGAAACGCTCAGCAACCTGATTGATCCAAACCGCCTGTCCCTCAGCCTGAAAGGGCCGGATACCTGCACAGAGGCCGAGGGGTGCATACCGGTTGACCTGCTCGGCGTACCCGGCAGTATCGACGACGCACAGCTGGACTATATCCGTGGTGAAAACCGTGTGAGTGGCGCCAGCCGCATGTCCACGGTCACCTACATTGCCAACGGCCCGCTCGGCACCAGTGCCGCCGGCGAAGTCCTCGCGGCAGCCGGTATAGAAATACGGCGGGAGGCCATCGACTTCACCTCCACCGACTCCGACGGGCTCTCGCTGATCGGGGGTGTTGCGTCCGGTGCCGCCGAGGGCAACCGCCTGATCGGCGAAGCGTTTGCGGAAATCTCCCTGCCACTGAGTGCCGACAGGCTGTGGTTAGATGGCGCCGTGCGCTATTCGGAATACAGCGACTTCGGCAACACCGCGAACCCCAAAATGGCACTGCGCTGGCGCCCATGGCCGTCCCTGTTACTGCGCGCCAGCTATGCCACCGGGTTTAAGGCTCCCACCCTTGTTGATATGAACCAGACCGGCCACCAGAGCCAGGAATACCTTTTCGACCCCTGTACCAACAGCAACGCAGCCCAGCTACCCGGCTGCAACGGGCGTGCTGACCAGGACCGTATCCAGTACCTGACAGAGTTCGGCGGCAACCCGGACCTGCAGCCTGAAACGTCTGACAACCGCTCGCTGGGTATCGTGTGGACGCCGGGTGATTTCACCGGATTCCACGCCAGCATCGACCTGTACGAAATCCGCCAAAATGACGTGATTGATACCAGCCCTCAGTACCTGATCAATCAGAATGCGTTTACCGGTCTATTTGAGGATCGAGTGGAACGCGACAGCCAGGGTGACATCACCCGGGTTATTGCCACGCGATTGAATATCGGTGCGCGCGATGTTCGCGGCGTAGATGCCAGCATGCGTTATCAATACCAAAGCCGGGAAGTTGGGCTGGTCCGCTGGTCCTTGAATAGCAGCCACATGTCTAGCTATTTGAATCAGCTGGCGCCCGGCAGCCCGATCGAAAATCTTGCCGGCACGTTTGCCGATGCGGCAAGTGGAGGTGCCGGCTCCCTGCCAGAGTGGAAGGCCAATACCGGTCTGTACTGGCAGCGCGGACGCTGGGAAGGTGGTTACACCATCCACTACGTGGGCGAGCTTGAAGAGAGCTTTGCCCTCAACGATCAAACCATCACTCGCACCATTGACAGCTGGTCTACTCACGACCTGCAGCTGGCGTACGGGGTGCCCGGTGGATTCCGATTTGCCGTGGGCATCGACAACCTGCTGGATCGGGAACCGCCATTTGCTGCCTCTGCCTTCAATGACAATTTCGACGCTCGCACCTACGACCTTTCTGGCCGCTACTGGTACACCACTCTCAGCTTCAGTATGTGATGCCGCTGGCGCGAAACCGGCGTTCTCTTTTTCAGCAATATTTTCCCTCCAGCTGTCGCCCTATACCCGCCCGCAGTAAAAACTCACGCACAAAGTATTCGCATTTTTCCGCAACTCCTGACGTCGCAATTGGCACGCCCGAACCAAAGGCGCAATTTCATTCACGAAATCACTTGAAGAAAGAAAAATTGTTCTAGGGTTGTTAGCAAGCCTCTGTTGATAGAAGTAAGTTGTTGTCAGGGAGGGCGCAGCCAAATTCGGCGAACTTTAGCGGTATCAGGAGAGGTATACCATGGACAAAACCCGTCTTTCTCGGGCAATCAAGGGCGCAATCGCGGCGACCGCGATTTCAACCAGCTTTTCCTCTGTTTCTTTTGCCCAGGATACTCAGGCAGAGGTTGAGGAAATTGTCGTAACCGGTTCACGGATTCAACGTGCGACAGATGCCAACAGCGCCACCCCTATCAGCGTGTTTGATGCAGCAGCACTGGAACAGTCAGGCCAGACCACTCTGGAAGACTTCCTGCAAAATATTCCATCAATGACCGGTGGCCAGCTGGGCTCTTCCGTAAACAACGGTAGTGGCGGTCTCGCAACTGCCTCGCTGCGCGGTCTCGGCTCTTCCCGCACCTTGATCCTGATGAATGGCCGTCGCCTGAGCTCTTCCGGTGGTGCCACCGGCGTGGTGGATTTGAACACCATTCCCACCTCCATCATCGAGCGGGTGGAAATTCTGCGCGACGGGGCCTCAACCATTTACGGTTCCGATGCCATCGCCGGGGTTATCAACATCATTACCAAGAAGGGGTTTGAGGGCGCGGAGCTGACTGCAGATTACGGCACTACCACCCACGGTGATGGCGACGAATATCTTGCCGCAGTGACCTTTGGTACTGGAAACGACAAAGGCCACGTAATGGCGAACGCCCAGTACACCAAGCGCGATGATATCTGGCAGGGGGATCGCAACTTCTCAGATTGCCCGCTACGAGAAATTGGCGGACGCGTTGTGTGTGGTGGTAGCTCCACAACCACCCCAGCGCGGTTTTCACCGGAATCCAGCTCAGACCAGCTGATTGTCGATCCGGTTACGGGAGAGGTCCGCGCATTTAACGCGGCAACCGACGCCTATAATTTCGCAACCGCCAGCTATCTGGCAACACCACAGGAAGTTGCATCCATTTACGGATATGGCAGCTACGAATTGTGGGACTTTAAAGATTTCACGACGGTGCGAGGTTTTTCCGAGCTCTCATTTGTCAACCGCCGCTCCGACCAGTTAATGGCCGCAGAAGGTACTTTCTGGGCACCCGAGGTACCAACTACCAACCCCTACAACCCGCTTGACGAGACCGTAACTATTGGTCGCCGTCTGGAAGAAACCGGGGGCCGCTCATTTACCCAGGACCTGAATACCTGGCGCGGCGTCATCGGACTTGAAGGCGAGTTCTGCAACGAATGGACGTGGGATTTGTCTTACAACTACTCCCGCTGGGTCGACTCGCAGATTGACCGCGGCCGCGGCAACACCGTGCGCTTTGAAAACCTGCTGGATCCAGTAGCCTGCGCCGAAGACCCTGAATGTTTGGCCGCTGTTGAAGCATCAGGTGTAACCGCCTGGAACCCCTTCGCCCCGGGCACCCTGACACCAGAAATGCAAAATTACGCCTTGGTTACCAACTCTCCAGTCGAGCGCTCAAGCCTGCGCAGCGTTCAGGCCAACCTGGTCGGCGATTTTGGAGAGTGGGCGCTAACCGGGGAAGCACCCGCCTGGGCCATTGGCTACGAAAACCGCGCTGAGCGTACCGAAATCGTCCCCGATGGCGCCGCTCAAATCGGTCAGATTTACTTCGTGAATGGCGATGCCTGGGGCGGCAACTACAGCGTCGACGAATTCTATGGTGAGGTACGCATTCCCATCATGGAGGGAAGCCCCTGGGTTGAAGTACTGGCCGTCGAAGCTTCTTTCCGCTATTCCGATTACAGCACCATCGGGGACGACACTACCTTTGGCGCGGTCCTTGAATATGCCCCTCTGGATCAGCTTCGCTTCCGCGGCACTTACTCCGAAGGTTTCCGTGCACCGGGCCTCGATGATCTTTACCTGACGTCGACAGTGTCTGCCGAATCTTATGCCGACCCTTGTAACGAATACGGTGCAAGCGATAACCCCAACGTACAAGCCAACTGTCTTGCAGATGGCATTGCCCCGGGCACGACCATCGCCTCAACCCAGGCCACCGGCCTGTTCGGCGGCAACCCGGACCTCCAAGCCGAGAAGTCTGAAAGCTGGACCTTGGGTATTGTATGGACGCCAACCTTTACCGATGACATGGGCTTCACCCTCGACTACTTCAACATCAGCATCGACGACGCCATCGGCACCCTGACTACCAACACTATCGTCCAAGGCTGTTACGAAAGTGCCGGCTTCAGTTCGCCACTGTGTGACCTGATCACCGGCGCTGCAGCGGTGGGTACCAGCCCCTTAGCGACCAGCCCTTTCCGCGCATCTGATTTGACCATTGCGGGACAGCTGCTGAACAGCCAGAACGTTGCCACTTTTGAAACCTCTGGTGTCGACCTCGGCTTTGACTATAGCGTCGCGGCAGGTCCGGGGATTTTCAGCGTCAATGCCAGCGCCACTTACCTGAACGAGTGGAAATACCGCGGTAGTGAGGCCGACCCGGAGATCGATCTGGCGGGCTACTTCGGTGCTGACCCGGTAACCACCGCGATCGTGGCCTTCCCCGAGTGGAAGCTGTACACCACCTTCGGTTACGAATATGACTGCTGGAGCGCATTTACCACCGTGCGTATGCTCGGCGATGTAGACGACTTCGATCCGTCCCCTGGAGACCTGGCAACGCATATCGATACCACCTGGTACCAGGACGTGAACTTCAACTACTTCCGCTGGGAAAGCATCAAGATCTCTGGTGGTATCCGCAACATGTGGAATCAGCAGCCCCCTTATGTCACCAACAACGATGACATGAACACTCTGATGAGAAGCTATGACACCGTCGGTCGTTTCTTCTACGGTAGCGTGACCTTCGAGTTCTAAAACCTCCTGACACGATCCAGCAAGCCCCGCCCATTCGGCGGGGCTTTTTTTTGCCCACCCAAAGCTGACCAACCTGCCAATTTGGTCATATTGAACAATCGAAAATTTTTTAAAAATTCTTGAGGGAACTTTTCCTTGATCCGTTAAATAGTCGTTGGGAAAGGAATGACCACTTGGGGGTAGTCATTCCGATCAATCGCCAAATCCTGGCAACA
>NZ_DATCMV010000001.1:0-3052 GCF_036563125.1 Microbulbifer sp. | reverse complement strand
CATTTAGATCTAACAAGCTGGTTCATAGAGCGCTCGCCGCCATCAGGAGCTGATCTGGCCCTCCCCCACGGCAGGAATATCGTTTCAGTGCGCTCGCGGTCTAAGGGGCTTGCAGCAACCAATTTTGCTGCCGCCGCGCCGGATCATCAGATCACTTGGAGTAGCCCGCTGCTGGCGGTTAAAAAATACCCTGTACGGTGAGGTGCCGGGTAGTTTGATTTCGTGGAACTAAGGCTACACGCCCTGGCGGTACCAAACCGCTTTCAGCACCTATGCCTCGGCGCCAAAACAAAAAACCCCCGTACCTTTCGGTACGGGGGTTTTTAATTTGGTGGAGCTAAGCGGGATCGAACCGCTGACCTCAACACTGCCAGTGTTGCGCTCTCCCAGCTGAGCTATAGCCCCACAAGTGGGTTGCTTTCGCGTTACGTTTCCCTCGAAAGCGGGCGCATTTTAACAATGCTCAGATCTGTGTCAACAAGAAAAATAACTTTTTAATCAAATAGTTAGAGACTTGTTCGTCACCCCAGGGCAAACCGCCCTGTTTGCCAGATCTGGTGAGCCTTCGCCAACCCCGCCCTCCCGGATTACGCCGAGACGACGGGGGTGCGGAGCTGCGTTACAGGCTCGCGTATTCCTTCTCCCAGCGCTTCAGCACCTTCTTGCCGGCGCCGCCCAGTACGTCGATGGCCTGGCGCAGGCGGGCGCGGCTGAGGTCGGGGCCGAGGAGATCCATGGCGTCCATGACCGAGAAGGATGCAGTGGTTCCGCTAATGGCGATGAACAGCGGGGCGTTGAAGTCCTTGAGCTTGATCTCCATCTGGGTGGACAGCTCTTTCATGGCCGCAAAGATGTTGTCCTTGCTCCAGCTGCGCAGCGCTTCCAGGCGCCACAGGGCGAACTGCAGTACACGCTTCTGCTCTTCCAACTCCATCTTGCTGCCAATAGCAAAACTGGCCTCGCTCAGGTCGAGCTTGCCAGCGGCGAGGAAGCCCACCAATGGGGCGAAGTCGCCGAAGGTTTCCATACGGCCCTTGGCGTGGGGCAGGACCTTCATCAGGTTGTCGCGGTTAAGCAGCCAGTTCTGCAGGCGCTCGGCCAGCTGCGCGTCTTCCAGCTCGCGAATCCACAGGCCGTTCAGCCAGCTGAGCTTCTCCACGTCGAACACCGGACCACCGAGGGATACCCGCATGATGTCGAAGTGCTGGCGCATCTCATCCAGGGTGAACTTCTCGCTCTCATCCGGCATGGACCAGCCCATGCGGCCGAGATAGTTCAGCAGCGCTTCGGGCATAAAGCCTGCGCGCTGGTAATAGAGGATAGAGGTGGGGTTCTTGCGCTTGGACAGCTTGGTCTTGTCCGGGTTGCGCAGCAGCGGCAGGTGGCACAGCACCGGCATTTCCCAACCGAAGTATTCGTACAGCAGCTTGTGCTTGGGTGCAGAGTTGATCCACTCCTCACCGCGCAGTACGTGGGTGATTTCCATCAGGTGGTCGTCGACCACGTTGGCCAGGTGATAGGTGGGCATGCCATCGGACTTGAGCAGTACCTGGGCATCCACCTGGGCCCAGTCGATCTCGATGGTGCCGCGCAGCAGGTCATCGATCACACAGGTGCCGGACTCCGGCACATTCATACGCACCACGTAGGGTTCGCCGGCGGCCTTGCGCCTTTCCACCTCTTCCGCGGGCAGCGCGAGATCGCTGGGCTTCAGGGTGACACGGCCAGCTTCCTGCAACTGCGCGCGCAGGTGCTCCAGCTCTTCCGCAGTGCGGTAGCAATGGAACGCGTGGCCTTTGGCGACCAGCTCGTCGCAGTGCTTCTTATAGATGTCACCGCGCTCACTCTGGCGATAGGGGCCGTGCGGGCCGCCCACATCCGGGCCTTCCGCCCAGTCGAGCCCCAGCCAGCGCAGGCTGTCGAGGATCGCCTGTTCGGACTCCGGGGTGCTGCGTACCTGGTCGGTATCTTCGATCCGCAGAATGAACTGGCCACCCTGGGCCTGGGCGAAGCACTGGTTAAAGAGTGCGATATAGGCGGTACCTACGTGGGGATCGCCGGTGGGGGACGGTGCAATTCGGGTTCTTACGGTCATGGTTCGCCTGACATGGGTTGGTTTCGATCAATTGACTGATCTCGAGGCGCGGCATTATATCGCCGCGACCGGAGAGCGCCCAGTGGGCCGCAAAAGAGCAATTTGGCGCCAAACATACCTGTATAACCACCCCAAAAGGGCTAACCGGTCACTGAAACGAAACTTTTCACAAAAAGTCCGTGACTCAAATCACAAAAACCGTATCATCGCCGCAATGTCGAGCGATCTGGGGGAAAAAGCGCCAAATTGCTGCAGTCGACGCCAATAATCGATCATTAAACGATCGTCTTAGAACAAAAATACACTTTCAGGAGTTAGGGAAAAGCTATGAAAAATGCAGCTCGCGTTCTCGGTTGTGCAGTCGTTTTGGGTCTGGCTAGCGCAGGCACTACCGCTGCGGTCAACCCGCCGACGCCCGGACTGACGAATTCTGAAGGCTCTATCGATATCACGCTCGAAGTTACCCAAGGGATCCAGATCAAAGGCCTGGATGACATTGCATTGAGTCTTGATGGTGTCGCCGCCGGTACTGATCTCGTAGGTAGAGACACTTTTTGTGTTGGAGCCCGGGGCTTTTCCAACTACACAATTCAGTTTGACAGTGCCAATGCTGCGACTGGATTCCAGCTGACCTCTGCGGCCCAGAACCTGAATTACAACGTAGCCTTTTCCGACGTCACTGCCGATACTGAAACAGGCACAGATGTCACCAATGCCGATGGCACACTGGCTCAAAAGTACGCTCCAAAGGCGGGCTATGGCTGCGCTGACGAGACAGTGCACAACGCGCAAGTGATTGTCACCGTACCATCAACCGTTTGGGAAACTGCCACAGAAACCAGTTACACCGACACTCTTACTATTACCGTTTCCGGTGAGTAATTTTTAGGTCAGGTTACAAACTGGCTCAGTTTTCCAAGTTGAAATGAAGCGCTATATCGCGGTTGGCGTGTATTC
>NZ_DATCMV010000016.1:0-3870 GCF_036563125.1 Microbulbifer sp. | reverse complement strand
ATTCATTGCTTGATGCCGTTATTTCCACGTGCAATTTGTTAGAAATGAGTTCTGAAAATCCGTCACCAGGCGCTGCTCATCCGAAAGCTCACACTTCAGTGTTAAGGTGGCTCCATCCAGCTCGGAATTATTTTTTGGCTGCCGTTTAGAGTTGACCCAGATTTTGAATTCCCGATTGGAAAATTGCACGGACAGTACTTGTGAAGCCACAAATTCAGTTGGAATGAACTGCATGATTGAGCGCTCGCGCACCTGCGGTAAAACCACTAATCCATAGCTATCCGCAGTAAACTCATCCATTCTTTCTCTTTGCCAGCGAATCCTTCTTTTGACGACAGCACCGGCTGCAGGCACTCCCTGATAGGTAATTTCCAGCCGCATCTCCGAAAATGTGTAGGCCTTGCCGATATCGGTAAACAGCATGACAAGTGCAAAGGCAATAATGAGCAATACCCAGAGGGGGATCCCAAGTTCCTGCACGTTTCCGCTCCGTGGAAAAGTTTGGATTCGGAACTTTAACGGACTTGTACTGGCATAAAAACCGCTAATTTCCGCGCTTATTGGTACGAAAGTATCAATTTTTACGAATAGCGCGGGCTACAGAAATAGTGCCAGAGTCGAATTTCAAATTTATTTTTATTGGCCCGGATAGTTTCACAGTTCGCTCGTCAATTTTTCGCAGCGGCACCGCTCTCAGACGGTGTCGCAAACTGGCGCCGCAGATATCCCAGCAAGTTCTTCAGGTCTTGTTCTCCCAGCTCCCTGGCGAAGCCGGGCATCATCTTCTCTTCACCATCCACCGTGCGGCTTACCCCCTGGAGAATGGCCTGACGCAGGTTGTGGTCACTGGTCGCACCTACGGTGGAGTTGTGCAGCAGAGATGGGTAGTAACCATCTCTACTGCCGGTGCCGTCCACGCCGTGGCAGCTGGCGCAGAGGCCGAGATACAGGCGGGCGCCATCCGAGCGGAGCTTGGGGCTGCGGTCTACCGCCAGAGAGTTTCCCCGCTTGATGATCACATCGGTGGCCGCGGAGCCCAGCTGCTGGCGTGGATACCTGCCACCGCTATTGATCGGGCGGATGCTGCGCAGGTAGGTGACCATGGCGGCGATGTCGCTGTCGGTCATTTTCGCGAAGCTGTTTTCCACGGCTTCCGCCATCGGGCCGCCGGCCTGGGCGAGGCGGTTTACGTGGCCGGTTTTCAGGTATTGGGTGAGTTGTTCTGCGCTCCACTGGCCGATGCCACTGACCGGATGTGGGGTGATGTTGTAGGCCTGCCACCCATCGAGCACCGGGCCGCCGCTGAGGAAACCCTTGTCGGTTTCATCGTAGGCCTTTTGCTGTAGTGCGATACCGCGGGGGGTGTGGCACGTGCCGCAGTGTGTGAGGCCCTGCACCAGGTAGGCACCCCGATTCCACTCGTCACTCTGTTGCGGATTCGGCTCAAACGGCTCATCCGGCGCGAACAAATAATTCCAGACCTTCAGTGGCCAGCTCGCGCTGAGCGCCTTGCGCACCGTGTTGGCGGGCGGATTTTCATGCACCGGTTCCACCCCGAACATGAAGTAGGCGTAGAGTGCCGCAATATCATCGTCGGTAATTCTGGCGTAAGCCTCATAGGGCATGGCGGGGTAGAGATTGCGCCCGCCTTTGCCGATACCCCGGCGCAACGCACGGTCAAACTCTTTCAGGGACCAGCCGCCGATACCACTGTTCACATCCGGGGTGATGTTGCTGCTATAGATGGTTCCGAGTACCGGTATGGTCATGGGGCGACCGCCGGCAAACGGCGGTCCGTCAGTACGGGTGTGGCAGGCCCTGCAGTCGCCGGCAACGGCGAGATAACGACCTTTTTCAATCAGTTCGGGGCGGTTGAATTCCCGGTTCACTTCCTCCTGGGCGGCGACGTCCCAGATTTCCTGTGCACTGACCCACACCATTGGCGTGAGCACACAAAGGATCATCGCGAGGCCAATAGCGGCCCTCATCCGCTCCCCTCCCGGATCAACGTGTCGGCGAGGCGCAGGGCGAGCGCGGCGATGGTCAGGGTGACATTGACCGTGCCAACGGTAGGCATCACCGAGCTGCCGGCGATAAACAGGTTGGGGTGATCGAAGGTGCGGCAATCCTTGTCCACCACGGCATCGGCCGCGCTCTCACCCATGATGGTGGTGCCACTGATGTGGTTGTTGGGGGCGAAATCATCGATAAACGTGACCTCGGTACCGCCCATCAATTTTGCAATCTCGGTATAGGTTTCGCGGGTGTGCGCGGCACTTTTCTCCACATAATCGTCAATGCGATAGGTAATTTCCGGCCTCGGTATACCGCTGGCATCGTTTTCCGAAGTACTGGGGCGAATGCGATTTTCCGGGTGCGGCAATAACTCGTGGAAGCTGTTGAACTCCACATAGCGCGCAGCACGGTCGCGGATGCGCTCGGTGAGTTCGGGGGTGTCGATGGGGTCGCGCTGCCCGAGCACATGGCGCGCGGCCTTTTCGATCCCGGAGATATTCGACAGTTGCAGTTTCTTGCCGGCGTATTGCGCGCGGAAGGCACCGTCGCGAAAGCCAATCACCGACGTCATTTCCTGTGGCCCGCGTCCCGGCCACAGACTCTCATCGGCGTAGAAGCGCACCCCGGTGCCCGGGTGGTCCATCAGGTTCCTACCCACCATATCCGAGCTGTTGCCTACCCCAGTGGGGTGGTTGCGGCCGTATGACATCAGCATCAGTTTCGGCGTCTCGATGCCGTTCGCCGCGAGGATAAAATTCTTGCCGGAGACGCGGTAATTGTTGCCCGCCGGATCCTTGTATTCGGCGGCGACAATACGATCGCCCTCGCTCACCAGCCGGTTCACCACCGCGCTGTGGATAAGTTCGGCGCCATGCGCCTCCGCTTTTTCCACATGCACGATGCCGTTATACATGGCGCCGATCGGGCAGATGGGCATGCAATTGTTGTTGCCGCAGCAGGTGGGGCGGCCGTCGTAGGGACGGCTGTTGCGCGCCACCGGTTCAGTCACCACCTGCCACTTGGGATTGTGCTCATTCATGCGCGACTTCACCCGTGCCTCGTTGTAGGACAGCGGCAGTGGTGCCATGGGGTAGGGCGCGCTGCGGGGTGAGCCCAGCTGTTCATCCTGCGGCCCCCACACACCCAGCTCCTGCTCCGCGCGCAGATACCAGGGTTCCAGCTCGCTGTATTCGATAGGCCAGTCGCGGCCTACGCCGTACAGGCTTTGCAGCTTGAAATCGCTAGGCAGGAAGCGCCAGCAAGAGGCGGCCCAGTGCCACGTGGTCCCGCCCACAGCGCGAATGTATTGGGATTTGAATTGGTGTCTGCCCTTCAGGATCAGGTAGTCGTTGGCGAACTCCCCATACTCCGGATGTGGCGCCCACGGCGCCGAGCGGTAGGCCGCCATGAAGTCGGTCTTGTCCGGCTGGTTGCGGAAGCGCTCCACCGTCTGCCAGCGCGGCACCCGCGGGCCCGCCTCCAGTATCAAAACCGATTTGCCCGCCCGCGCCAGCTCGTAGGCAACCAGCGCGCCGGCCACGCCGGAGCCGATCACCACATATTCCGCTTCGAGTCCCGCCAAGCTTAAACCCTCCCGCCATTTACTGACGGCGCACTGGCCCAGTCACCGGGCCTGCCGGTGCAGTAGGAGGGAACGGGAAGCATATCCGCGGTGAGTCGGTACATCAGCGCGCGCTCAAAGGTCACCAGGGTCTTGCCCACGGTACCGAGATACCAGGCCGCAACGATCAGTTGCGCCAGCGGTGAATGCCGGTCGTCGTAGCCCGGGTCATCGGGGAACAGATCCAGCTGTCGCGGAAAACTGGGGTATTCACTGTTGAGTGCCGCCAGCAA
>NZ_DATCMV010000181.1:0-13308 GCF_036563125.1 Microbulbifer sp. | reverse complement strand
AAAAATTTCGCCATCGGGTATCACTATTAAGGGAACAACGCTCTCGTGCAAAGGGGATGCCTCAGCAGAAGTGGCTGCCAGTGGCATGCTGACACTGAAGGGTGGAATTACAAAAATCAATTGATAAGGTTGTGCGATGACGGATCTTGTAAAAGTTCATGCGACTACGGCCAAAGAATTACTACAGTTTGTTGATATTAGTGAAGAAGCCACCGACTGCCTGGTACCGGATACTGCGCCAGAGGTGAGCATCAATCGTCTGATGGATTCTGGATTTTTTGCCGATGCGATCAAGCTCCTTGCCCTTGGGCTGCCCAAGCGCGAATCAGTTTGGTGGGCGTGCCTGTGTGCCAGAGAGATACACAGCCCACAAACTGATGAAGACAACGGCAAAGCACTAGTCGCTGCTGAAAATTGGGTAAAAAATCCCACTGAGGAGCGACGACTTACATGCAAAAAATACGCTGAAAAAACCAAATACAAAACACCGGCAAGCTGGGCTGCAACCGCAGCGAGCTGGAGTCATGGCAGCCTCGCGGGACCAGAAGATCCGATGATCGAGCCACCTGCGCACCTTTACGCACATGCGGTGGCCGGCAGCATTACTCTGGCGGCAGTCGTTTCAAATCCCGTGAATCCAGAGAAATCATTTCAGCGCTTTTTGCAGCAAGGATTAAGTCTCGCCCGGGGGGGCAACGGTAAAATTTCCAGCCAGGATGTGGCATCTCAGTTGGTGGAGGGCTAGTCGATGGGAAAGCCCGCTTCACGCATCACCGATATGCATGTTTGCCCTATGGTCACGGGTACTGTACCCCACGTCGGGGGGCCGATTCTGAGTCCAGGTGGTCCCACTGTACTAATCGGTAATTTACCCGCAGCAACGCTTGGCAGTACATGCACCTGTGTAGGTCCGCCAGATACTATTGCTATGGGGAGCACCACCGTTCTCATCCAAAACAAGCCCGCCGCGAGAATGGGGGACACAACGAGTCACGGTGGAAAAATCATTATCGGTTGTCCTACCGTATTGATTGGTGGGTAAATAGGCCCTGCAATGCAGGGCCTTATATAGCCGGATATACCAATCACCCATTCAGCTGGTAGCTGAATCCGCCCTCCTCAGATGCCCCAATATGCACACGGGAAATTTCCACACCTTTCGCCATCATATCCAGACACTCGCTCGCCAGTGATGGCAGCAATGTGCGATTCAGGATGACTTCAATATTGCGGGCGCCGGTATCGGCTTCCTGGCAGCGGGCGACGATATTGATCAGCACATCTTCGTCATAGCTAAAACTTGCACCATAGTGCTCTCTTACACGCTTCTCGATTCTCCGCATATTGATCCGACAAATCTCTACCAGGTTTTCATCATCCAATGGATAGTAGGCGATTACATTGGCCCGACCGAGAAATGCCGGTTTGAATTTTTGCAGCAAATGCGGCCGGATATTGTCCAGCAGCACTTCAGGATCGGGTTTTTCATCTACCTGACTGAAGATAGCGCGGATAGCATCTTCGCCCGCGTTAGAGGTCATGATGATCACGGTATTTTTGAAGTCAATATCCCGGCCTTCACCGTCTTTAATGGTTCCCTTGTCGAAAAGATTGTAGAAAATATCCTGGACGCCCGGGTGTGCCTTTTCCATTTCGTCCAGCAGAATTACCGAATAGGGCTTGCGGCGTGCGGCTTCGGTCAGTACGCCACCCTCTCCGTAACCGACATAACCTGGGGGAGAGCCGAGTAACATGGACACCTTGTGCTCTTCCTTAAACTCCGACATGTTGATGGTGGTGATACTCTGTTCACCTCCGAACAGCTCGTCGGCAAGCGCAAGTGCGGTTTCAGTTTTGCCCACACCACTAGTCCCACAGAACAGGAATACACCAACAGGCTTGCGCGGATCGGTCAGGCCCGCGCGGGAAGTACGAATAGCCTGTGCTACCGCCTCCAGGGCGTGCGGCTGGCCGATAACCCTTTTGTTCAGGCGATCGGTGAGGCTCTGCACCGCGGCAATTTCGTCATTGACCATTTTACCGACAGGGATACCCGTCCAGTTGGCGATCACTTCGGCGATGGACTGCTCATCGACAGCAGGCTGCATAAGCGGTGTGTCGCCCTGAATTTCGCGCAGCTCGGCTCCCAAGCTCAGCAGTTGCTGTTTGAGATCGCCCAATACCGAAGGGTCAGCGGATGTTTCGTCCTGCTGTTTGACAAACTCGTCGTCGATTTGATTACGTAGTGACTGGATCTGGTTAATCAGCTCAAGTTCCTGTTGCTGCTGATTCTGTAGTTTTTGCAGGCGTCCCTGCGCCGCGAGCTTTTCCGCGCTGAGTTCCTGTAGATATTCCTCGTGAACACCACTCGCGGCATTTTCCCGCTGTAGTTTTTCCAAGGTTCTGTTGGCACTGGCAATGATCCGCTGTACATCTTCGATGGCTCCAGGGGTCGCCGATTGGCTCAGAGCCACACGTGCACAGGCCGTGTCCAGCAGGCTAACGGATTTATCCGGTAACTGGCGCCCAGGGATATAACGGTGGGACAGTTTGACGGACGCCACAACCGCCTCATCGAGAATACGGACCCGGTGATGGGTTTCCAGACTCCCGGCGATACCACGCATCATATCGATGGCTTTCTGCTCATCGGGTTCTTCCACTTTCACCACCTGGAAGCGACGTGTGAGAGCGGGATCACGCTCAAAGTATTTCTTGTATTCTGCCCAGGTAGTTGCAGCAATAGTCCGGAGCTCTCCCCGTGCCAATGCCGGCTTCAGCAGGTTAGCCGCGTCGCCCTGCCCTTCCTTGCCTCCAGCACCGATCATGGTGTGCGCTTCGTCGATAAACAGGATGATGGGCGTCGCAGATGCGCGAACCTCTTCAATCACAGACTTCAGGCGATTTTCAAACTCGCCCTTAACACTGGCACCGGCCTGTAACAGACCGAGATCCAGAGTTCTGACACATACGTCCCGCAGCGGTGCAGGTACATCACCACTGACAATACGCAGTGCAAAGCCCTCTACCACCGCCGTCTTCCCTACCCCGGCCTCACCGGTGAGGATGGGGTTATTCTGCCGACGACGAGTGAGGATATCGATACACTGCCGGATCTCCTCGTCGCGCCCCAGCACCGGATCGATTTCACCTTTGGCCGCTCTCTCTGTGAGGTTAACGGTATATTTTTCCAGTGCCGGCGCTTTGCTCGCAGCGGCGGTCACAGCAGCCGTGTCGGCATTAACACCCGCCGCCCCACCGATTGCCGATGACTCACCACTGCGTCCAAACATTGCGCGGGCGGTCTCACGAATGGATTCTGGGGCAATACCTTTAAGCTCGGGGCAGGATTCCAGTAGCTGTCGACGGGAAGATTCATCCAGCAGTAGAGCCGCGAGCAGGTGGCCGGAGCTAACCGCGTGATGGCCGAAATCTATGGAGGCCAGCATCCAGCCATTTTTTGCCGCCTCAACGATCGTGGGCGAGAGTGCAGCGGGACGACTGCTTCCGGATTTGAAACGTGCGATCGCCATCGCCAGTTGCCGGGCAACGTTCGACGGATTTACGTCGTGTTTTTCCAATAAGTGATAAAAGTCCGTATCAGACTGATCAAGTAGCTTAAGTAACCAGTGCTCCAGCTCCACGTTGTACTGATTCTGGGACAGACACAACCCTGCCGCGCCCTCTAGAGAGTTGCGCAGGTAAGGTGTCATGGTATCCACGAGTCGTTTCAGATCTATATTGATCATGGTATCTATTCCCTTATTGGAGTCCTTGTCGTTATTAGAGAACTGCTTTTCCTTATGCGGCCGGCAGTGCTTCATCCGGTGACACCCGGTCCGCGCTCAGATTGATTTCTACCTGTTCGTCAAATTTCTGGTCGCTTGACATATGGGTGTTCCAGCCAAGCAGTGGCTGATTATCGTTATCTACAGCCAGCTGAACCGGAGCGACCTGGCCGGTAAACAGGGATACGGAAATTTCAAAATCCATTTCTATTCCGGCAGACAGCTGTACGAAGGATTTCAACGCGTCCAGCTTTTCACTACCCGGCGCCATGGTCATGTGGTCTTCATAGGCCATGGGTGCTATCGCCACCCGGAATTTGTTCTGTGCTTGAAAGCAGGTTGTACCCAGAATCGTGTCCACGCCAAGCCTGTTATTGACACCCTGAGGCGCCTCGGGTCCCGGCAGACGCGTGAGTACATCTTCTGGTAACTGGTCCCAGCGCCCCTGAAACTGCTCAATGGATACCTGCAGTCCGAAGTATTGCCGAATCATGCCGACGAGTGCCGCAGCTGAACACTGCTGGCGGCCCAGATGCCCGGCCATGCCGTAGAGCGCATCATCCGGCATGGAGAGCCGATAGCGCATTTCGCTGGTACCAAGGCCCGCTACGGAAGCCAACGCCTGGCTGAACATATCAAGATCACGCGTATTGCGCAGGCGCGCGCTCTCGTAATTAACCGGCAGTTGGTACTTTTGCCAGGCGCGATAGAACAGGGAAAGGTTTCGATGGTGGAAGATATCGAGAAAATCTTTCAGAGCCGCGCTCTTTTCCTTCAACTCCCTATGCACCAGTTCCGTCAGGTAGTACGGCATAACCCCCTGACTACCAATCAGTCCGCCAAAGCCAACCTCCATGCACCATTGTTGTTGAGGTTCGATTTCGCACTGGTCTATGCCGGCGGAATTGTCCACCACATGCGTCGACGCGGAGCCATCATCCGGTTGTTCCAACAGGCGATCGACATCTGGACGCCGCGTACTGAGCTTTAGTACATCTGCCGCGACAAATGATAGAGAAGACTGAGCCGAGAACCGCACCAGTTCACGATGCGGTGGCGCGCCAGATGCCAGCTGTCCACAGGAATACGCTCGCGTGCTAGCGCTCCCCGTCTTGTCGAATAGAACTCCGCGTTCGAGCGTGCGTACCGCCTGGAAAAATTCGAAGCGGTACGGGGTCGAACAGAGTTGCTGAATTACACTAAGGCTTTGTCGCCGGCGCGAGGCGGCCATCGCTTCAATTCTCCATCGCGACCGCTCAATCTAGCGATCAATCGGGTAAAGGAATTTATCGAGCAGTAAAGTCCCAGAAAGCGCTCGATTACACTGGCGTATAACAGTGGACTGGTTCCGGTGAGCATCATCGCATCCAGTTCAATGGTAACTTCCGTTCCGCGGCAAAGTACGACACTGGTGTCCACTTGAATGGGAGCAGTTATTGGTCGCGCATCCAGTTTCAACAGGGATTCGATCAAGTTTCTGGTACTGCCCGAATTACGGAAGTCGTAGAGGCGAAATATTTCCTTCAGCACGTCACAACCACCACTTGCGGTCAGTGAAAGGTGATTGAGGTTGAGGTGCGAGATCAATCGCCAGTAACTGCGCTCACGTCGCGGCGGGCGTAGCGTTGCAGTTGGAGGCACCACGCAACTTATCCGCTTCGCAGGGGCATCACCATCGACGATGGTGAGATACGGTTGAGCATTTCCGGTGGGCAATTTCTTCGGAAGGTTGCGATTGGTACAGGTGATTGCCAAATCAAGGGTCTGATCACTTACCAGATGCGGATTGAACTCCAGGTCCACCAGACTGATATCGACTTCAGAAGCCTGCTCATTGCGATGCTCGCCTTCTACAACATCGCGACGCCGTGCATACCAGAAGGCGTTTTTACGCATATTGTGCTGACTGTGCTGAATGCCATAAAAAGGTCGATATTGGGTTGTTTCTCCGCTTGTGGCAGTGGCATTTACGTCATCGATGGAATACACCTCGAGACCGTCGGTGCGCCTGACGTCCGGTACCACATGGTAGCTGTACTGTGTGTGGGTGAGCGGTATCGGATCGGCACTTTGTGAAAACAGATTCACCACCGGTGTACAACCCAGCACAAACATACCGGGTGTCAGCTGTTTTTCCAGCTCATCGTGGGACTCTGATAGATAAAAATAGAGATTCAGGGTATCTGCATAGTGATCGTCAATGGCCTCAGCGAGACCATTGATGTCAATGAAATGGAATTTTTCCGGGAACGCGAAGTACTCTGTCAGCAGGCGGTAACCCATAAAGGCGGTGTCCGGGTAAGGCAGCAAACCCTCATCCGGCTCAAGACCAACCTGACGAAGAATATCCGGCTCGAGCTTTACCGGGCGCGAGTCGCCTTCGCCTGTGGCGACAACCACTTTGACACAACGGGTGAGCAACAAATCGTAAAGATCGTAAATGTGGCTTGGCTGACCGCGTAGAAAAAAACGTAGTGCCGAGAGTTTCAAGTCGGAAAATCGTACATTGCGGCTAAACGTTTTCAGTGAAAGTTTGAGCACAGCATTCGCACCATGCACTTCATTACAGGCGGGGGCGATAAATGGACGCGGCATCAGCGTCGCCACTTCGACTCTGAATGGGCAGACATCCACCGGGTACCGACTGGTGAAACGGCAGGTCTGGCCCTGAAAACTTTCGCTTTCCAGCGTTGTATCGGCGTCAATCCTGACAATACCGTCGAGGTCGAGGTCAGGCTCAAACTGCACTACCGCACAGGAAGGAATCGGCCGCAGGTAATGTGGATATAGCGTTTCCAGCATTGCATCGGTGAGTTCCGGGAAATCATCATTCAGCTTTTGCTGGACACGCGCGTTCATATAGGCAAACCCGGACAGCAGGCGACCCACTAATGGATCATCCACGGTATCGGTATCCAGTTGCAGCCTCGATGCGGCGGCCGGATGCATACGGGAAAATTCTCCCGCAGTCTGCTGAACGAAAGCCAGTTCGCGCTCATAAAGGTCGATCAATTTCTCGCTCACTATCTGACCTCCGAAACGTCTACCAGCTGGGTAACCGGGTTGAGCGCCGAATCGAATACAATAACCTCTGAGGCAGGGTTAACATGCAACACTGCTTCTACGCGAAAACGGATACTTGGATCTTCCACGTCTACGTTCTGCTGCGTGCTCACCTTTACCGATCGGATACGCGGTTCAAAATTCATGATGGTCCTTTCGATCTCTCGGCAAAACTTCCGCCGACTATCTGCGGAAGTCAGCGTGATCGTCGATAGATCAGGAAGGCCGAAGTTGATATTGGAGCTATCCAGGTGTTCGTGACTTTCCGGGGGCGAAACACAGCGATAACGGGTATTAAATAGATACTCCAGATCTCTCCGCACGCCCTCCCTTACCTGCCTTAATACCTGGTGCGGACGATGCAGGTCCATACCTGCGGATGACGTCAACAATCTGTCCAGTAACGGTGCCAGCAGGCGTTTTTCCATTCCGCTCATTAACTTACTGTTCCTACGCCAATCTGCGACAACGCCGTGGTGAGTCTCAATTCTGAAACAAGATGGTCTACCGTGTAGTGTGTCTTGAGGTGAATAACACTCTGGTAGCTCCCAGGCTTTCCGGGTTCGTCCAGCACACGCACACGCGCTTCACGCAGTGGGTAGCGTGCGAGCATTTCCCATGACAGATCCTCGCGCCCAGTGGTATAGGCATCCATCCAGTGTTGAAGCTGGCGCTCACAGTCTGCCGCATTCATATAAGCCCCCACCTTGTCGCGAATCATCACTTTGATGTAGTGCGCGAATCGCGATGCGCAGAGGATCTGCTGCAACATGCTGCTGATACGCGCATTGGCGGTCGCAGACTTGGACTGATACACCTTCGGGCGCTGTAGTGAAGGCGCACTGTTGAATGCGCTGTACGGAGTGTCATAGCAATGACACAGGCAGGTAAAGCCCTGCTCGCTGAGCTCACGCTCGGCAAAGTCAGTAACCAGAATAGAGGTGGACATCTTTAACAGCTGCGGGCTACTGTCGACCGCATACCCGACTGAGGGTAATTGCGTAACCAATCCACCGCCGAGATGATCCCGCGCAACGCCGCGAATATGCGAGAACCAGCCCACTTCGTCAAACTCACGGATCAGTACACTGGCCATGGCAAATGCCGCATTGCCCCACAGATGTTTGCGGCTATTTGTTGCACGGGTCTCCTCGTGAAAACGCAGACCGCGGTAAGCGGAAAAGCCGGTAGCGTAGGGCTGTCGCAAAAGCACCTGCGGAAGGGTAATCGCGAGGAAGCGACTGTCTTCCAGATCTCGCAGACTGTTCCAACGGATGTACTGTTTCTGCCGAAAAACTTCATAGAAATCGATGGGTTTTGCGAGATCATCAAAGCTATCGACACCGAATAGCTGCGGTGCCGCGCTACATACGAAGGGGGCAAAGGCGGCGGCCGCCGTATGCGCTATGCCCTGCAGGGTGAATACATCATCATAGGGATGATCTTCGAATGGCTTGTGCGCCACATAGTAATCACCAACCAGCAAACCAAACGGCTCGCCCCCCGGAGTTCCGAACTCTTCGTTGTAAATCAGATGAAAGAACGCCGACTGGTCAAAATCTGGCGCCCGTTCAATATCCCGCGACAGATCCCTCCAGCTGACATCCAGTAATTTGATTTTGATGTTGTCGGCACTTGGCGCCTGCCGTACTAGCATAGAAAGGCCACGCCAGCTCGCCTCCAGTCGCTGGAAGCGCGGATGGTGCAGGATACAGTTCAACTGATCCGATATCAGTTCATCCAGCTCCGCAATAATACGATTGAGCCATTGCCGTACATTGAACTGTTCCGCGCTGCCGCACTCACATAGCTCGCGCAACCAATATTCAAAGGCGAACAGTTCATCCGGTTCATCAAGAAATTTTCGCAACGGGTCCCGATTGCCATGCAGCAACGTTGCAGGCAGCAGCGCCTCTGCGTCGCCGCAGATGTCGGCATGCGATGAGGAAGACAATACAGGCACTCCCGGTCCGATAGTAGGATTAATGTGGGAATACTGGCACTGAGGCCGCCGCGAGGGCGGCCTCGCATGCATCACCCCGCGGTCGGGATATTGGCCACCATGCGCATGGAGGTGGTCAGTTCCTCCATTTGTAACCATGGTTTCAAGTAAGCCACGGCACTGTAGCAACCGGGTTGGCCCGGAATTTCCTTCACTTCCACTTTGGCCTCAGCCAACGGATACTTTGCCTTCATTTCCGGGCTGGCGTCGGGATTGGAGTTGGTGTACTGGGAAATCCAGCTGTTTAACCAGCGCTCGCAGTCACTTGCTTCCATGAATGAACCCACCTTGTCGCGGGCCATTACTTTCAGATAATGGGCAATCCGAGAAGTGGCCATGAGGTAAGGCAGGCGTGCTGAAATTGCCGCGTTAGCGGTGGCGTCCGGATTGTCGAACACTTTTGCCTTCTGCGCGCTCTGCGAGCCAAAAAACACGGAATAGTCTGTGTTCTTGTAGTGACATAGCGGCAGGAAGCCCTGGCCACTGAGTTCAGCTTCACGGCGGTCGGTAATGCCGACTTCCGTCGGGCACTTCTGGTCCAGGTCGCCGTCGTCGCTCTTGAACAGATGCGTAGGCAGCCCCTCCACCTTGCCGCCCCCCTCAGCGCCGCGAATGGCGGTACACCATGAATTTTCCGCGAAGGCACGGGTCATGGTGGTACCCATAACGTAAGCCGCATTCATCCAGCAGTACTGATTGTGCGCAGCCGGTTTTGACATGCCGGTCTCGTCTACTTCGAACTCTTCGTAATTGAATGACTCCACCGGTTTGGTATTCGCACCGTAGGGGGTGCGCGCCAGTGTACGTGGCATCACCAGGGTGACGAAGCGAGAATCCTCACTGTCGCGGAAGCTGCGCCATTTGATGTATTCGCCGGATTCGAAAATACCGCCCAAATCGCGGGGTTTGGACAGTTCAGTAAAGTCGCTGAAACCGAACATGCCGGCGCCAGCGGCGGAGATGAAGGGACAGAAACCAGCAGCCGCGACGTTGGACATCTTGCTCAGTAATTCGATGTCTTCGGGATGGCTGGTGAATTCGAAATCACCGATCATGCAACCAAAGGGCTCACCACCAGCGCTGCCGAATTCTTCCTCGTAGATTTTCTTGAAGGTCTGACTCTGGTCGAACTCTACCGCTTTGTCCAGGTCCCGG
This sequence comes from Microbulbifer sp., assembly GCF_036563125.1. GTDB lineage: Bacteria > Pseudomonadota > Gammaproteobacteria > Pseudomonadales > Cellvibrionaceae > Microbulbifer. The sequence goes on along the minus strand of NZ_DATCMV010000181.1, from coordinate 3,300 downwards.
AACAACTCCCGCTTGGAGATGTTCATCATGCGAATTTTCAGGGTCGAACCGGTTTCACTGTTCATCACCAGATGGTTGAGACCGCGCCAGGAACCTTCCAGTTTCTGAAACTTCTCGTCGTGCATGATCGCAGCAAGCTGCTTGGACATGGCCTGGTCGATGGCCTGGACAGCCTTGCTGATGGTCTGGGTCAGGTTGCGATCCCATGTTACTGTGCCCTTCAACACCTGTTGAGTGAGGTTGGCAATCAGGTCCTGCGCCTCTTCACGCTGGGTCTGCTTGGTGGCGGAAATGGCCTGCTCAAGTAGACTGACAGACTGCTCTTCCGTAGCAAGTTCCGCTACATTTTCAACTTCGGTAGTCATTACGCATCACCTCCCTTGTCTTCGCCGAGACCAAGCTGCTCAGAAATGGCACTTACGTTTTCAGTGCTCTTCAGAATGTCTTCGAGTACTTTTTCAAGCTCTTCAGAACGGTCCGCTTTACTCAGCAGGTCGCGCAGCTTGCTGCGCGCTTCCAGCAACTGCTTCAGAGGCTCCACCTGTTCGACAATCTGTTCGGGCGAAAAATCATCCATGTGGTTAAAGTCGAGATTCACCGCCATCTTGCTGCCGTCGCCAGACAGTGTGTTTTCCACTTGCAATCCCAACTTCGGATTCACCTTCGCCATCACATCATTGAAGTTATCGCGGTCGATCTGCACAAACTTGCGCTCCTTCAGTGCCTTGCGATTTTCGGTGTTGTCACCGGAGTAGTCGCCCATAACACCGGTCACGAAAGGCAATTCCTTCTTGACCTCTGCGCCATTAGTTTCAACATCGTAAGTAATATGTACGCGCGGTTTACGCACGCGCTTCAGTTTGTTGTGAATACTCTCGGACATCAGGGTCTCCTTTCCTCAATTCAGGAATCGTGTTGATTACTCTGGTTTTACCAACCAGCTTCTGTGGTTTCCGACTGTGGCTGTGCGCCCCAACCTCCATCGGTTCCGGGTTCCTCGCCTGTACTTACTGCTTCAGAATTGCCGGTGGACACAGCACTACTCTGCACCACCGGAGGCGCGACATATCGCTGACTGTCTGAACCATCAAGGCGCACACCAGTCAACTGTGAATAGATGGCCCGCGAATTGTCGTCAGGCAGTAGTTCCGTCATCAATTCCGCGACGGTCATACGCCCCCAGCCAATGAGGCGCTCAAGGCCTGGGGCAAGCGGAGTGTGGGGTTCGTAGGTACGAAAATACTTTGCAGCCTTTTCCAGTAGTAGCAGCGCATCTTCGCGGGTGCTTATGGTGCCAGAGGGAGCACTTACAACCTGAACGATTCCAGCGACTTCACCTGCAGCCGTGACAGGTTGAGAACCAGCGCCTTCTGCCTGCGCTGCTGCAGTTTCGATGGCGTTTTGTGCTTCAAGATGAGACTTGTAGACGAAGCGTGTAGTACGCAGTACCTCGTCCAATAGGCCGGTAATACTGGAATAAGGCGGTGCATCCTGGCCGCAACTTGCGCGCAGGGCTTCATTAATTGACTTGTAGCTGGAGAGCGCCTCTTCTATGGTCTCAACCATATTCTGTGCCCACTGAGCACTTGCCGACTGCACGCACTGCTCAATATCCGCCAGACAGTAACCAAGTGTTTCGATTCGCGCGGCTTTGGCGTCGGCATCTGCAATTTTTTCGGCATCCCGCGCTTGCTGATAGTGAACAAATGCGAAGCCGCCAAAGTCACCTTCCGGTGTAATATCTGCGTTTCGAATAGGCAGCAACAATGTGCCATCAGCACCATCACCATTGAGGCCTGTCAGCGGTGCTACCTTTGTCTCAATACCATCTTCGTCAGGCTCCGGGTACAGATCATCCCAGTAGCTTTCGATCATTCGCTCGATCAGCTGGAAGCCATCGCGCAAGCCGGAAAATCCATGCAGTCGGATAAGCGCTTCTGTGTACCAACTGGCGACTTCCAGATCCTTGCTTTTTTCCTTGAGAATCTTCTCAGCGGTTTTTGCGACATCTCGCCAGGGCGCGATAAGATCGACATCACTTTCGTCGAACATGGCGGAACGCTCTGCGGCGCGCGCACTGTTTCTGGCATCTTTGATCGTATAGTAATCGGAAGTAGGGGAGCGATCGGAGCGGATATCCTCGCCCTGCGGTCGCTCTCCGGCGATATCCTGCAGAAGTGCATCGAGATCAGTCACATTGGCCATTGCCATGAGAATTCCCTTTCAAATTGGCAGCGCGAGCTGCTCTGGTTTTTAAACACTGCCATTCAGCCAGTGGACACCTTCCTGTGTGGGGCAACTCGCTTTCCATCAGGCTCTGACGGAGCCAGTGCGTTTCCGGTGCAAAAACTCAGGACTATGCGATCAAAGTCCTGCTTGCGCCTACGATACTGCAGTGTCTCGCACCAGAGAAACACTGTGTAGACGCACTCACCGCTCTGGAGACAGGCGACGAGATAAGTCACCGGAACAGCATCAACCTCTGCAGTGATCTCACCGAAATAGCCGGTATAGTCTCCCTCTTCCAGCGGCGTAGCCGGCGTCAGGATGACGCCGCTGTAAAGCTTGTCTGCGCACTGTTTCAGCTGTGCGCTGCAGTAGGCACCTATGCTTGGCATTACGGATAAATCAGCCAGCTTTTGAGAGAGCACAACCAAAAACTGGTTTTCTTTCAGGTTTCCGGACTGAATCAATGCACCGCGATTAAGATCAACAAACGTATCCCAACTACCGGGCACCTCAATAGAGCAGCTCTTGTCGGGGGCAACCAAAACCCTTCCTTTAGAGACATCGCCCCCAATCTCACTGCTGGTAGCGTGGTGGCCGCTGCCATCAAAGACCAGATTACCGTCCAGTATCAGCTCCGTACGCCAGCCAGCCTGCCAGAAGGCACGCACCAGACCTACGCCATCACGCTCGCTCAAACAGCGTTTGACGACCGGGCGCGAAGACCCAAGCAGCCTTTTTATCTGCTCAAAATCCAGGCCAAATAACTGCGCCAACAGACGGATACCCTGGCGACGACCAACGCCGTTACGAAGTGCGCCGGTAAAAACTACCTGGTAAGAACTGGCGGCCATTTCTTTTCCCTGAAACCTTCACCGCTTATGCACGCAGTGAACATCTATCCCTGAAATCAACAAACAATATTTCAATTTGTCCGCAGCGATGTGGCACTGCGGACTTTTCACTGCACCACATTGTTGGCTACCAACTCCTGTCGGCAGCACAATTTTGATATCAATGCTGATTCTCGAAATAAACCACACGAGACGGTACGCTCGTACCCATTAAGAAAAA
>NZ_DATCMV010000174.1:0-41334 GCF_036563125.1 Microbulbifer sp. | reverse complement strand
GTACCGACGTGGAATTGTGCCGCCGCCACGCGAATGGTTTTTTTGCTCATTTTGCGATCTACCTCCAAGACTGCCTCCCGCGCCGGATGCGTGAAGCCTTACAGTTTGTTATCGGGACATTTGTTATAAACTACTATCATTATATCTTTTCAACAAGAATCCAAATAAGATCCAGCGACGTAATATCGATACAAAGTTCGCGCCAGATAACAAAGTACAATTACCGACCACCAGGGAGACACTGCCATGGCAACTCAACAGGAACGCCGATTTCTCGGCCTAAGCCTCGCGGAAAACGTCACCGCCCCGAATGTACTGACGTTTTATTTCGCCTGCCTCACGGCCATCATGTTCGCCTCCTTCATTCCCCAGAGCCAGCCATTCCTGCTGACCGAATTCCTCAATATCCCGCAGGAACGGCACGGAATGGTGAGCGGACTGCTGAACTTCTGGGCGGAGATTGCCATCATCATCGCGGTCGCCATTTTCGGTCCACTCTCAGACCGCTTCGGCCGTCGACCGGTGACCGGTTTTGGCTTTTTAGTGATGTCTGCCGGTATCGCACTGTACCCCCACGCCAGCACTGTCGGCGAACTACTCATCATCCGCCTGGTTTACGCGGTCGGACTGGCGGCGGTAACCACCACCATTGTCGCCCTGGTCGCGGACTATGTGCAGGACGACAGCCGCGGCCGCGCCACCGGGTTACAGGGTGTGATGAACGGCGTCGGCGCGATGATCTGCGTGTTCCTGTTGCTGCAGCTGCCCGCGATACTCCAGCGCGGTGGCGCCAGCGCCCATGAGGCCGGCATCCAGACATACAGCATTGTTGCCGCCATTTCCTTTATCACCGGGATCCTGATGCTGACCGGCCTCAAGGCCGGCAGCCGTGCCCCCAGCGAGCACAGCGAAAGCCTGCTGAGCATCGCCCGCAACGGCCTGCGTGCCGCGCGGGATGCACGCATTGCACTGGCCTACGGCGCCTCGTTTGTGGCGCGCGGCAACCTGATGATCGTGGGGACTTTCTTTACGCTGTGGGTGACCAACTACGGCACCACAGAGATGGGCATGAGCCGTGCGGATGCGCTGGCACGCGCGGGCATGATTGTCGGCATCGCGCAGGGCTGCGCCCTTATGGGCGCGCCGCTGTTTGGAATCATGGCGGACCGGATAAACCGCGTGCGCGCCCTCATCATTGCGCTGCTGGTTTCGGCGATCGGCTACGGTTCAACCATTTTTATCCACGACCCCTTCACGCCCGGCATGATCGTGTGTGCGGTACTGATTGGCCTCGGGGAAATCGGTTGCATCATCACCAGCGGCGTACTCGTCGCGCAGCAGGCACCGGAATCCCACCGCGGCGCGGTCATTGGGTTCTTCACCCTGTCTGGTGCCGTGGGTATCCTGGTGGCGAGCGTGGTCGGCGGTTACCTGTTTGACACCTGGAGGGCATCGGGCCCATTCGTGTTTTTCAGTATCGTGGCGGCACTGGTACTGGTATGGGCCATCCTGCTCGAAAGACGCACCGCAGGCCTGGAGGCGCAACCGCACACAATTGGCGACGCCGCGTAACAAGGTTCGAACGATCAATAAAAAAGCCCGCGCATGCGGGCTTTTTTATTGATCTCCAGTCGCAGCGATTCAAGAATCTCGCTGCAAGACTTTCCTCAAAAGGCTTTCAGCGGCTGTAGCCGATCACGTATATCCTTGGGCTTCAGCTGTGTATTCATGGTCAACCAAAGACTGAAGACAAACAGAAGTTCCGCGATATTACCGACGCAAAAACCCCATTCGCGCCCCGCGCTCAAACCATTCAGCAAAAAGATCTGCAGGGCCCCCAGAAACAGCCATGGCCACTGGGCCTTGCGCCACAGCCATATCCCGGAAATTACCACAACGAGATTGACGGCTATGGTGGCAAATGGCGGCTGCGCATCAGAGGCAACAAGGCGCGGATAGAAATCTGCCACGACCAGTTCGAGCGATGCCAGATCAAAAATATAACCAAAGGCAATGGCAAGACCCGCCAGCAGCCACGCAATGCGCGGTAGCCAGTTCCGCACGCGTTCGCTTTTTAATTTTTCGCACAAAATACAGGCGACAAAAACCAGCAATACGGGCAGCAGCAGGGCATGTACCCAGAAACGCAACGTGCTCAGCACCACATAGCCGGGCCACGCAATAAGTAGTGGACCGAGGGCGATCACCAGATTGTCGAATGCCAGGGCCAGCAGCAGACAGCGCAAAAACCATATCGGAAAACCCAGGCCCTGCTGTCGCAAACTGTAAACAAACAGCCCCAGATGTGAAATCGCCAGCGCGAAAAATAAAAGACTGAGCACACAACCCCCGTTAAAAACATAAAAGCACCGGTCCCGAAAGACCGGTGCCAAGCCAAACTGACCTCAACCTCAATTCAGCAGCGAGGCAATTTCCTGCTCGACAATGGCCTGCTGATCTTCCCGGCTGATCAATGCCGGGTTGTCATTGTCTTGCAGCGAGTCCCAGTAATAGAACTGGGTATGGTTGCCGCCCTCGATTTTCACATAACGTGTATTTGCCGGCAGCTGATTGCGGCTGCCGTCGATATCACTTTGCGTGGTCAGACCATCTTCCGAACCCCAGATGGAGGTTACCGGGATCGCAAGATCCGAGAGGTCGGTGAGGGAATCTGGGTAAGACGCAAGCAAAACCAGTGCCGCAATACCATCACTGGGCGAACGATTATTATCCACCCAGAGGGCAGCCACAGTGCCGCCCAGCGAGTGCCCGGCTACCACCCAGTCGACCACCTCACCGCGCCAGTAGTTTTTCGCATAGGTGCCATAGTGGGTACCCAGGAAGCCGAAGTTAAACGGCGGCGTCACCACGGCCGCAGGGTATCCCTGGTCGGCAAAGTGCCGGGCCAGCGGCGCATAGTTGCGCGGATCGACAAACGCACCCGGGTAGATGAGCACACCCCGGTCGCTTACCGGGCTGACCGGATCAAAACCGAAAAACAGGGATACGCCGGTAAAATCCCGCTTCTGGAACACCTTCACCGAAGGTGACGACGTCATGGCCGCGTCTACCTCGGCCTGTGCATCCGCATTGGCATCGGCGTGATACATCAATACAACGGCAAAAAATCCCGCAATCCTTACAAATCTGGTGAGCCTCATGGCTTTCTCCTGAAAAAGTTTCACTGGATCTGGGTTCTGGCTTGCCGATGCCCAACCGTGCGGCCGCCCTCCCCCGGGCGGGACCACCGCAGGACCGCAAAGCAATAACCTCCGGCGACGTCTTGCCAGACAACAACGCCAAATTAAAGGTATAAAAACATAACGTTATATTTATATATCATTATGTGTTTGCGTTTATAGTGTGCAACCCGAACCCACTGCAATAGTGAAACCCGGCCATGTGCAAACATTGGCAGCCAATTCGTCCACTCGGGAAAAATCTGTGAAACAGTCTACCGACCTACAGGCGCGGTGAGAGGCCAGAAGCGAAAACCGCAACTGGAGAAAATGACCGGAGAAAGTACGCGGAGAAAGTGACGAGAGAAAGAGCCGGAGAGCCCCCCTGCCATTACTACAGGCAGGAGGGAAAGAACTCGCAGAAAAGAATCAGGCGGGGCTGGACTCGTACCCGGCAAACAGGTCGCGCTTGTTGAAGCCAGCGGTAAGGAAACGCCAGAAGGCCTTGCGCCCGGTCAGCCAGGCCACCTTGCTACCGGATTTCTGCGCGCTCAAAATGCCTCGCACGAGATACGGTGTCACGGTTTCAACGGTGTCACCGAGAATATTCAGAATCTTTCGGGTTTTCTGCCACTCGCTGGAGGTGAGATCGTAATCGCCCACCAGCAGATCGGTGACCACGATACCTGGGCTCAGCGTATTGACCTGCACCGCACTACCCTTCACCTCTTTCTGCAAGGCCTTATTCAGGTAGTTGAGCGCGCGCTTGGTGGCCCCGTAGGCCGCCATGCCCGGTGCAGTCTGCCCGGTGCTGCCGAACCCTTCCATGTTCCAGATCTGGCCGTGCCCCTGCTGCTGCATTCCGGCCAGAGCCACCTTGCAGGCAAGCAGCAGCCCGGTGAGATTGGTGTCGACAATACTGCGCAGGTCGTCGGCAGACTGTTCCGCAAGAGGTTTGCGCACAATGCTCATGCCCGCGTTGTTGATCCAGTAATCCACCGGACCCTTTGTGCTGGCAAACGCCCACAGCTCCGCCAGTTGCTGCTCGGAGGTGATGTCGCAGCGCAACCCGGCCACCGCATCAGCGCCATACGATGCCTGCAATTCACGGACCGCCTCATCCACCTTGGACTGGGAGCGCGCACTGACGATGACCCGACAGCCACTGGCCAGGAAATTTTCAGCCAGTCCACGTCCGATACCGCGGGTACTACCTGTAATTACCACCGTTTTCATCAAACCCCCTCCCTACTAAGAGCCATGCCCAGGCAACGTCGAATTAGTGGCAACCTGTAGTGATGCACTGGCTGCCAGCACCATTTTGAGTTATTGTTATATCATTATTATCTTTAATGCAAGACGATAACCGATATGTCCGAAATCTCTGCTGAAAAACCCGCAAATGCCAACAGCTACCCCACCTTCCCCATCGGCTCGGTGGGCTACAACCTGATGCTCATGCGCGGTACCTGGCACGACCAGGTGGAATTGTTCCACCTCGATGGCCGCCCACTTGAGGATGACACCACTGCCGGCAGTGGCACACCGGGACCAAGCCCGTTCGACAACCTGGTTTATCTGGATTTCGACGGACAGAAACTGCAATTGACCAACGTTCACTTTCGCGGCCGCAATCCCACCGCAAAGACCTTTACCGGCCAGCTGCGCGATAACCTGCTGGTGTTCGATCCGCTTGGTCCGGGCGCCTATGAAAATGTCGGGGTATCCGGCGGCGTGGGCATTCTGACCTTCAACGCCCTGCAGCTGGGGCGGGCGTGCGACGTGTATATGGAGCCGGATTTCATCATCCTCACCGCGCCGGGCCAGCGGGTTCGGCATACGGTGCTGTACCGCGAAGGGGTGGCCACCCGCACGCTCACCGCCCGCGGGGTAAGACTGTCCCCTACCTGTGACCGCCGCCACCCACTGGATCCCCGCGGCACTGACGGCCCGGTGCATGAAACGCCCTTCAGCTCCTCCATCTGGCAACACCTGGTGCAATCGACACCCGCCTGAACCCCGCTTGATACAGGGTGTGGCACCGGGCTTGATAATTGTCATCCACCGGGGAAACACACCTTTTTATGCTGTGCCCATCTGCCGCAGACATCCGCTGCGGCATTCCGACAACAAAGTAATAACGATCGGGAAGTAGCACATGCAGGAGTATCGAATTTGGGAGTGCCTGGTTTGCGGCTGGGTTTACGATGAATCCAAGGGCTCACCGGAAGACGGCATTGCGCCCGGCACCCGCTGGGAAGACATTCCCAAAGACTGGCAGTGCCCGGAGTGCGGTGTAGGCAAAGACGATTTCGAGATGATCGAGGTGCGCCGCATAGCAATGGCCTCTGATTCCGCCCCCGCTCCACTGCAGGTCGCCGCATCGTCGCAAGTGGACTTCAGCCTCGAGCCGATTGTTATCGTTGGCACCGGGCTCGCCGGGTACCACCTGGCCAAGGAGCTACGCAAACTTGACCAGATAGTACCGCTGATCATGATTTCCGCGGACGACGGCGCGCACTATTCGAAACCGCAACTCAGCACCGCATTGCACAAACAGCGCACACCGGAGCAACTGGTCGGCAACACCGCACGGGAAATGGCGGAAAGCCTCAACGCCCAGATACTGACCTTTAGCCATGTCACTGCGGTAGACACTGCGTCCAGGATTTTGTCCCTGCGCGCGGGCTCGCACGACCAGCGCATTCACTACGCCAAACTGGTGCTGGCCCTCGGCTCCGACCCCATAGAGCCCCCCGTAGCAGGCACTGCCGCGGGCTGCGCGTTCAGCATCAATGACCTGCAGGACTTCCAGCGTTTTTATACCGCGCTCCCCGGCGCCAGATCCGTGCTGGTGATCGGCGGCGGACTCATTGGCTGTGAATACGCCAACGACCTGATCCAGTCCGGGTTTGACGTACATGTGGTCGAGCCCCAGGAAAATGTGCTCGGCAGCCTGATACCTCCGGTCGCGGGCAGCCTGGTGCAAAACACCCTGGCGACTGCCGGGGTCCACTTCCATCTCGGCACCACGGTCAGGACACTCGACTATACCGCTGGCGGTATCCGCGCCGAACTGGCTGACGGCACCCAGCTACAAATCGACCGAGTGATCAGCGCCATTGGTGTGCGCCCGCGGGTGGGGCTGGCAGAGCGCTGCGGCATCCGCGTTGCCCGCGGCATAGTCACCGACCGCTATCTGGCCACCAGTGCAGAACACGTCTACGCCCTGGGTGATTGTGCGGAAGTGGACGGCCACAACCTCTGCTATGTTGCGCCATTGCTGGCTGGCGCACGCGCGCTGGCACAAACCCTCACAGGCAACCCAAGCCCGGTGCATTACGGCAATATGCCCGTCAGTATCAAGACCACCCTGTGCCCGGTGACCGCGTCCCCACCAGCGCGCAACGCCGATGGCGAGTGGCAATACGAACGCAATGACGCACAGGGGGTGGTCGCGCACTTTGTCTCCCGCAACGGTCAATTACAGGGCTTCGCGCTTGCCGGTGATGCCTGCAAGCAGGCCGGTGTGCTCAGTGAACAGACCGTGCCGATCATGCAGAATTGATATTTGACAAGGCAGGCAGGCGTGCGCAGGTTACGATGGCACCTGACAAAGCCGAATAATGTCCATGCACGCCTGCATAGCAACGACATCATGGCGCATGACGCAATGACGCAGAACCGGTAGAACACCTATGAGCAACGATAAAAAACCCAGCAACTGGCAGAAAGCAATTGAAGGCGAATGGCACGGCCTGCCCTCACTGTTTGAGGCCGACGGCACCCATGTGGGCTACAACAAAGTCAGCCGCGCCAGCGAATTCGAAAACGGTCGCACCACCTACTGGATGAACACCCGCTTCGACGCCACCGGTCCGCTGAACGACCGCTTCGAAATCGGCTCCCCGTTCCGCTTTGGCGTGATCGATTCCGACCAGGACCGCATTTACACCGGTCCGGATTTTATCGGCAGCGGCCGCCCCTACGGGCTGCTGGTGGATTCCAACTACTTCTCCCCGGGCTGGAACGTCAATCTTCGCACCATGAATCACGTGGTGCCGGAACTCGGTATCCAGGTGTATTCGTCCCAGCTGTTTGAGGCAGACACCCTGGTCGGCGTGTTCAACGGCCTCTATGTCGTCACCCAGGATCACCAGACCAATCCGGCCACCCAGAAGCGCGTCGACGCATTCCTGGAAAAAGAAAAGCAGGACGGCAAACGCCCATTCAACCTGCCGGTAAAGCACGCGGGCAAGTTCTCCGGTCGTTTCGAGGTGTACAACGACAAGCAGGAACTGATCGGCCACAACGACGTGGTCATCCACCACAAGCCGCTGAACCTGCTGCATTCCGAGCAGACCATCGAGATCAGCGGGGTGATCAATGCCAAGTGGACCGCGATGCGCACCCGCACCGGCAACCACCACCAGTACCACGGTCCGGATATGTTCGGCAATGGCATGTCCTACGGGCGCTACCTCTACTCCGTGCGCCACGTATTCGGCCAGGCCTTCAAGCTGTGGTCGCGGGAAACTCAGGTAGATGAAGATTACACCCTGGTATGCGCCTGGCAGTTCATGCAATCGCAGAAAGAAAAATACACCACCTTCGGCGTGCTGCGCTGGGAACAGGGTGACCTGATACTGGGAGCGAACCATGTCGACTGAAGCGGAATTACTGAGACCAATCAGCCCTGTAATTGAGGCACGCCAACACGCTGTTGAACCACTGCAGCTGCGCCAGGTGTTCGGCCAGTTCGCCACCGGTGTCACCATCATCACTACCGGCGGGGATGCCGGCGAACCTGTGGGTATGACCGCAAGCAGTTTCAATACGGTATCCCTGGAGCCGCCGCTGATTCTCTGGTGCATCGGCAAAACTACCGGCTGCTTTGACGCCTTCAACAGCTGTGAGCATTTTGCCATCCATGTGCTGAGCGAAGAGCAGGAGTCTCTCTCCACCCTGTTCGCTCGCCGCGGCGTAGACCGCTTTTCCGGACTGGATTACGAAGTGAGCAACGACGGTATTCCGCTGCTCCACGATTTCTGTGCCCGCCTGCAGTGTTCCGTCGCGGCCCGCTATGACGGTGGTGACCACCTCATCATGGTCGGCAGGGTCGAGACCATGCACACCCAGGATCGTGAACCACTGCTGTTCCATCGCGGTCGCTACGCCCGCATTGCCTGATTTTTCCTTGTTCTCTTGATGGTCGTGTTGACCGGCAGCCCCGCTGCCGGTTTTTTTTATTTTGCGCAAATAAATTTGCGTAAATAAAAAAGCCGCGCGGAGTGAAGCCAAAACAACTCCACTACCGCGCGGCAACAGGCAAAAAACGTTAAGAAACTTCCGCTAATACAAACCTGGAAATCTCAGGCGATTTCCGCCTGCGGGCTTCCCGCACGCTGGAACCCCTTGGGCAGTCCCGCATCCGGCAAAAATCCGTACAGGGGCTCCTCCGGCAGGGCTGCCGCGAGTACTTGCCGCGCCGCCATCAATTTTTCAAAATCCACCCCGGTGCGATACCCCATGGCTTCAAGCAGGAACACCAGATCCTCGGTAACGATATTGCCACTGGCACCCGGGGCAAAAGGACAACCGCCAATTCCGCCCATGGAAGCATCCACCGTGGTTATACCTTGCTCGATGGCCGCCAGCACATTGGCCAGCCCCTGCCCCCGGGTGTTGTGCAGGTGAATACCGTGCAGCGCCTCGCGCCCCAGATGCTCCCACACACGGCGAATCATCCGCCGCACCTGGGTCGGATTGCCGTAGCCGGTGGTGTCCGACAGCCCGACTTCATCACAACCGGCCTCCATCAACGCCTCACCGAGGCGCAGTACCGCGTCTTCGGCCACCGGCCCCTCCAGGGTGCAACCAAAACAGGTAGACAGGCTGCCCTCAAAACTCGGCCGCTGCTCCGGCGGCAGGTCGTTTAACAACGCGCGAATGCCCCGCACCTCGTCCAGTACCTGCTGGTGCGTGCGGCGCAGGTTTTTCAGGCTGTGGGTCTCACTCACCGACAGCGGGATAGTCAGCTTGTGCGCGCCGGCCGCCACAGCAGCCTCTGCACCGCGCAGGTTGGGCACCAGCACCGCCACCGTGAGCCCGGGAATGGTGCGCGCAAACTGCACTATCTCCGCGGTGTCTGCCAGCTGCGGCAACACTTTTGCCGGCACGAAGGAGCCGACCTCAATTTCCCGCAGACCGGCAGCCGCAAGTGCTGAAATCCAGCGCTTCTTGTCTGCCGTCGCCATGATGGTGCTGATGCTCTGCAGACCGTCCCGAGGCCCTACTTCACTGATTTCGATATCGATTTCACCCACGCCAACTTCCCTCGTCTGTTTACCCTGGCATTTCGCGCCTGCCGGCCGGTCCCGTTGGAACCAGCCACTTGATCTATTGTTATATTATTATATCATATCGCAACCTGCACGGGACAATGTATATCAGTGGAGAGCCGTAGATGGCACATCAGGAAGTCTTGCCGCTCGCCGGCATCAAGGTGGTGGAATTTACCCACATGGTCATGGGGCCCGCCGCGGGCGGCATCCTTGCAGACCTGGGCGCAGAGGTCACCAAGGTCGAGCCCTTCGACGGGGATAATACCCGGCGGCTTCAGGGCTCGGGTGCCGGCTACTTCGCGATGTATAACCGCAACAAACGCAGCCTGGCGCTGGACCTGAAATCCCCGGAGGGCCGGGATATCGCCCTGCGGCTGGTGGACGAGGCCGACGTGGTGATCGAGAACTTCCGCCACGGCGCCATGGATAGACTCGGTTTTGGCTATCCGGCACTCAGTCAGCGCAACCCGGGCCTGATCTACTGCTCCCTGAAAGGGTTTCTCAGCGGCCCCTATGAACACCGCACCGCACTGGATGAAGTTACCCAGATGATGGGGGGGCTGGCCTACATGACCGGCCTGCCCGACCGCCCACTGCGCGCCGGTACTTCGGTGATCGACATTACCGGCGGCATGTTCGGGGTCATCGCGATTCTTTCTGCCTTACAGCAACGCCATGCGACCGGACACGGCCAACACGTGACCAGCTCGCTGTTTGAGACCACCGCCTTCCTGGTGGGCCAGCACATGGCGCAGCAGGCCGTGACCGGGGAAGAGCCCCCGCCCATGTCTGTGCGCCGCAGCGCCTGGTCGGTGTACGACATCTTCCACAGTGCCGAGGGCGATCGCGTTTTCGTCGGCGTGGTGAGTGACACCCTGTGGCGGGCCTTCTGCAGTGAATTCAACCTGACGGATCTCGCCGAAGACCCGACGCTCGCCAGCAACGCCGGACGTGTCGCCGCGCGGGAGCGCCTGATGCCCCGTATCAGCGCGCTGTTTGCCAGCCTGCCGAAGACGGAAATGATGGCGAGACTGGATCGCGCCGGCATCCCCTTCGCCCCGATCAACAAACCCGCCGACCTGTTCGACGACCCCCACCTGAATGCCGCCGGTGGTCTGGTCAATATCACCCTTGAGAACGGCCAGTCGGCACGCCTGCCGGCACTGCCGGTGGAGTTCAACGGCCACCGCCCCGGCTTGCGCCGGGACCTGCCCAAGGCCGGTGAGCACAGTATCGAGGTCGCGCGGGCACTGGGCCTGAGCGAGAGCCAGATCAAGGCACTGCTCGAGCACGGGGTATTGCGCAGCAGCCGTCTCGAGGAGACGGTCGACTGACCGCACCCGACGTGGACAGCTGCCACCTTTGCGATTAGTCTGCGGAAAGATGTAATAGAGGACAGGCCACTGTGAACAGCCCCGCGCTGAGACCTCCGGAAACGTTTTTCCACTCCAAGCTGTTTCGCGGCCTCGGCCACGGCGAACTGGCAGAACTCACCGCGATCTGCCAGCGCCGCCGGCTACCCTCCGGCGAACAGCTGATTCGCCAGTACAGCGCCGCCCAGCACGTGTATGTAGTGGTCGCCGGCACGCTCATGATCGAGCGCCTTTCGCGCTCCGGTCGTCGCCAGGTGATCGCCTTTGCCTACCCCGGTGACTACATCGGATTTACCAATACCGACGATTACGAATACAGCGTGGTCTGCCTGCGTGAAGCGGAATTGCAGATTTTCCCGCGCAGGGAATTCCTGACCCTGGTAGACCGCTTCCCCACCCTCAAGGCCAATGCGCGCCAGATCGGTGGCAACGTACTGGCCCAAACCCTGGATCAGTTGTTCGCCCTCGGTCAGAAAAAGGCCCACGAGCGCCTGTGTTTCCTGCTGGACCAGATCGGACGCCGGCAGTGCGGAGCGCAGAATGCCGATATCGAGCTCATCATGAGCCGTCAGGATATTGCCGATTATCTGGGGCTTACCATTGAAACCGTGAGCCGGGCCTTTGCCCGCCTAAAGGCCATGCAACTGATCGAAATCGTGAGTGCCCACCGCATCCGCGTGCTCGATCGCAGCGTGCTGGAAGAACTGGCCAGCGTGCACTGACGCGCGTCCGCGCGCGTGCCACACAAGTTGACAATTATCATGGGCAGTATTTTGCGCAGCGCTAGACTAGCGAAAATCCTCGCTAACTGCGGAGTTGCCCATGGCAGATACAGACCGGCAGGTCCCCCCCGCCTGGAATGCGGTCGGGCGTCACGGTGTATTTCCCGAAGCCCGTCACGATGAAATCGCACGTTTCAACTTTCTCACCAACCTGAATATGCACCTTGCATCCCGGGTACTTCCGGGTGTGCGCAAGGCCTATGACAGCCGCGCGGAGGCCGGTTCGGAACCGGCAAACCGGCGCGAGGTCGGCGAGCTATTGAAGCGCGAGCCCATCTACCAACTGTGGAGCAGCCTGCGCCGCAACACCATGGAAATGCGCCAGCAGAACAGCCGCACCATGGTGTTCCGCCAGTTGCCGGACCTCGTTGAAAAAGCGCGCCGCCTTAACCAGGGCAGCAATGCCCTGCAGCTGGATTCGTCGGTGGAGATTCCGCGCTACGTCAGCGCGGTGGACACCCACTGCATGCCCGGCAGCTACCACACGGAATACGTCGACGAAGACATCGCCGCGGGCGCAAACTACGACAGCGGTATTTTTGTCACCACCGCCGGCATGCTCGGCCGCTACAGTGATGGTGGCGGCCAGGCGCTGGTGGAATGGTTGCGGGAAGAAGCGACGTCCGGTTACAAACCCAAGCGCATTCTCGATATAGGTTGTACCGTCGGCCACAACATCGTGCCGTTGGCGCAGGCATTCCCGGATACCGAGATCCTCGCCATTGATGTCTCCGCCCCGGTGCTGCGTTACGCCCATGCACGGGCCCGCTCCATGGGTATCGACAACATCACGTTCCGCCAGGAAAACGCCGAGGCGATTGCGGCAGAAGATGGCAGCTTCGACCTGATCATTACCAGCATGTTCCTGCACGAAACTTCGAGCCGGGCACTACCGCGTATTCTCGCGGAAACCCACCGCCTGCTCGCTGATGGCGGCAAGGTCGTGCATATCGAACAGCCCCAGTTCACGCCGGAAATGCCCCCCTACGAGCAGTTCATGCGCGACTGGGATACCCGCAACAACAACGAGCCCTTCTGGGGCACGCTGCACGACCTCGACCTGTTCGAGGCAATGGAAAAAGCGGGATTTGCGCGGGAAAACATCACCACCCGCGGCCTATTCGCCGTAGTGGACGAAACCCTGTTTCCCAGTGCCGCCAAGGCTGCCGCCGACAGCGAAGATTACGGGCGCAAGCCGGCCTGGCACACCTATATCGCCAGCAAGTGACACGCAACGACGATTGATGGAAAGATGCGGAGAAATGTCATGACACTTGACCCGATTGATATGGCGGGCAACAAAGCCAGGGGCAAACGCCCGGTGTTTTTCAAGGACGCGGATACGGATCGACTACTGTCGATGCTGATGGCCCTTGCCGGCGAACTCGCCGTCGCCCGCGAACGGATCGATACCCTGGAACGACTGCTGGAAGCTCGCGACCTGCTGCAACGTACCGATATTGAAAACTACGAGCCCGACACGGCGGCCGCTCGCGAACGCGGCCTCTGGCACCAGGAGTTTATTGCGCGCATCCTGCGGGTGATCCAGCAGGAAATAGAACAGTTCGACGAAGACCGCGAAGCGCGGCAGCAGGCGCACAAGGAAAATGTCAGCGCCTCCACCGAACTTGAGGAACTGATAGAAGAGCTGGCGAGTAGCTAACGCCGATTTTCCTCCAGAAAGACCATAAAAAGCCCGGCAAACTTGCCGGGCTTTTTCGTCATGCTTTATCTGCTGGTATCTGGGTTACTGCTCGGGCCAGCGAAACTGCGCGCGGCGCCGCTCCAGGAAGGCCGCACTGCCCTCGCGAAAATCGCTTGCGGAAAACGCGCTATCGAACGCCTGTCGCAACCTACCCTCACCCATTTCGGATTCACCGGCATGCCCGCTGAGATAATCCAGCGTGGCCTTGGTCCAGCGCAGGGAGTACTGGGAGTTTTCCAGCAGGCTCCGCACCAGGTCACTCTCCAGTGTTTCCATGGCCGCGCCCTCCGCCAGGTGTTGCACCAGACCGATCTGCTGCGCCCGCACCGCGGTTACCGGCAATCCGGTGAGCAACATGTCCCGCGCATTGGCCGCACCCACAACATTCACCAGTCGCCGGGTGTCCACCAGGCTGTAGAGAATTCCCAGCTTGGCGGGCGTGATGGCAAAGGTCGCCGCACAGTCAGCCAGGCGGATATCACAGGCCAGCGCCAGGCCACAACCGCCGCCGTAGCAGGCGCCGCGGATGACCGCCAGTGTCGGGCGCGGCAGCTGCTCGAGCTGCAGCTGTACCTCGCGAATCAGCGCATTCTGCCGGCGCATTTCCGCCGGATTTTCCATCGCCGCCGCCAGCTCATCGATATTGGCACCGGCACAGAAGGCGCGCTCGCCCGCGCCGGTGAGCTGCACCGCGCGAATAGCGTCATCCGCCGCTACGCGCTCGAGCAGGCCCGACAATTGCTCCCACATGGCCACGGTCATGGCATTGCGTTGCGCCGGGTTATCAATGGTGATGCGCGCGAGACCGCCTTCGACGGAATAGCCAATCTTTGCGCCTGTCGCCTGCAGTGTTTCGGTTGTCATCCGTCAGTCTCCCTGGTCGTCATCAAGCCAGCTCGTTACACGCAGCGGACCGGTTGTAGAGCCACTGCTCCAGCGCAACACTGGTATCCAGCAAAGCGGTCTCAGCACCCGCGCGGGCGATAATCTGCACACCGAATGGCAGGCCATCACTGGAAACACCCAGCGGAATACTCATCGCCGCCAGGCCGGCCATATTCACGCAAGCGGTGAGGTTCGCCTGGTTTACCGGTGCCGCCTCGGCAAACGGAAATGCGGTCTGCAAGGTCGTCGGCGTCAGCAGAAAATCCACACCCCGCAACTGCGCACGCAACCAGTCTCCCGCAGACTGCACCACATCCTGTGCACGCACCAGATCCGGCGCGCTGCGCGCAGCGCCCCATCGCAGCAACCCCTGCAGGTCGTCGGAAAACAGCGCTGGAGACAGCGATAACTGTTGCGCAAACGTTACGTTCGCTTCCGCTTCGCACATCAACAGCCCAGCTCGGCGTATTGCGGAAAAATCGCACGCGGAGAAGTTTCGTTGCACATGGATGGCGCCGGGCAATGTTTCTGCAAAGCGCAGGAACGCCGCGGAAATTTCTTCAGCCACGCCCAGCTGCTCACTGTCACCGATAAGCGCCCAGCGCGTGGACCCCAGCTCGGCGGGACCAAGGCGTTCTTCACTGGCCGTTTCCCGCAGCAGCGGCCACAAGCCGCGCAAATCCCGACTCGAACGCGCCAGCGGACCCATGGCATCGAGCTGCCGGCTCAACCGGGTGACGCCGTTGTTACTTACGGAACCGCGCCCCGGCTTGAGCCCGCTGACACCACAATAGCTTGCGGGAATACGCACCGAACCCATGGTGTCGGTGCCCAGCGAAAAGGCACAGAGCCCTGCGGCTACTGCCGCCGCCGAGCCGCCACTGGAGCCTCCGGGGGTAAAACCTGCGCGCAGCGGGTTTTCACAACGCCCCCAGTGGGGATTGTCGTTGGTGGCACCGAGGGCAATCTCGTGCATATTCAGTTTGCCAAGGGGAATCATGCCGGCACGGCGCAACGCGCCCACCCCATCGGCATCCGTTGCGGCAACCGGTGCCTCGCCGCCATAACCCAGGCCATCGGCGGTCGGCATCCCAGCCACGGCGATATTGTCCTTTACCGCAAAGGTGAGCCCATCGTAGGCGGACAACGACGCCCCCGCCTGTCTTCGCGTATCTGACGCACGGGCAGCTGCCAATGCGCCTTCACGGTCGACAAACACATAGGCATTGATCGCAGCATGGGTCTCATCTATTGCCGCCAGCGTGCGCACCGTGAGTTGTTCACTGGTGACTTCGCCGCGCTGCAGGTGCGCCGCCAGAGTGGCGGCATCCTCACACAAAAGACTGTCGCTGAGTTGCAACATTGGCAATCCCCAAAAAATTACCGCAACGTCAATCAAACGCCGGTTAATCGTAACGCCGGTCGATCAAACGCAAGGGTTTCTGGCGTCGGTCAATCTCGGTCCACTGCGCGGTGCCACCGGCGGCCACCGGTTCCACCCCGACTTCGATACCCAGTTTGCGCTTGAGCAGTTCCGCACAGTGCCCCGCGATCTCGGAGTGCTGTTCCACCGCAGCGTCCACCTCCACCAGCACCGTGAGGGTCTCGCGGCCACTGTCGTCGCGCTCGGCGATACACACGTATTCGCCGGTAAAGCTCTCCAGTTCCGCCAGCATGCCGCCGATACCGTGGGGATACACATTGATACCGCGCAGCTTGACCATATTGTCGGAGCGGCCGAGAAAACCGCGGATGCGCCGGAACGGCAGCTGGTACGGGTTTTCGCCGGGAATTTCCGCGGTGATGTCGCAGGTATTGAAGCGGATCACCGGATAGATATCGTCTTTGTACAGACAGGTGACCACCATGTTGCCGGTGTCCCCCGCCGCCACCGGCCGTCCGCTTTCCACATCGAGCAATTCCAGGTAGTGGGCATCTTCCCACACATACAGTCCATTCTGGTCCGGGCCTTCCGCGGCGATACAGCCGGTATCCGCCACGCCGTACCAGTCGTAAAGCTTGGCACCGCCCCAGGCTTCACTCAGTGCCGCTCGGGTTTCCTGCCCGAGGTGGCCAATGATCATGTCGATGGGCAGATCCTCACCGGGCTTCATGCCCATTTCTTCTGCCACACTGGCGAGCTTCTTGATGTAATCCGCAAAGCCCACCAGCACATTCACGCCGAAATCACGCATCAGCTGTACCTGCTGTGCGGAGCGGGTTTCAAGACCGGTACCAGCGGAAAGGAACAGCGCATTGGTGTAGCGAGTCACCGCCTCACGAATATAGTGCCCGCCGTTGATCATGCCGTGGCCATAAGTGGACTGCACCGTGGCCGCGGGCTTCAGCCCCATAAAACGGTAGGCCCGCGCCACCAGCATGGCCTGGATCTCGCGCCCGCGCGGACCAAAAATAATGGGTTGTGGCCGCCCCGTAGTACCGCTGGTGGTATGGAACACAACAGGTGGACGCTGCTCCGGTGCCAGCCCGTCGAGACCGCTGAAATCACCGATGGGCGGGAACTGCTCCACGCTCTGCATGATCTCGGACTTGGAAAATACCGGCAATTTTTCGATGTCATCGAGACTGCGGATATCGCCGGGTTCAATACCCGCCTCGCCCCACAGCCGCTGGTAAAACGGTATCTGCCAGCCCCTCGCCACCAGTTTCAGGAAGCGCTGGTTCTGCAGCTCCCGCAACGCGTCCCGCGACATACCGGCATAGGTTTCCAGGAAAGCGTCACCCAGCGGGTAATCCGCCAGCGCCTGTTGCACATCAAAACTCTCGAAATAACTTGGGTAAGGCATGAAAAATCTGCGCTCGCTTCCAGTGGTTATCGTTAATTGGCTATGGTTTCAGCTTATCGCGTCGATGGGCTGCGGCATTGCCAGCAGCAGCCCGGTTAATTCGGTAACAGATTCCAGCTGCTCCAACTGCTCGATCCGGGCGATGATCGCCTGTGCGCTCTCGCGATCGAACGGCGTACGCGCGGAGGCGAGGCAGCGCTGGAATTTGGCCAACTGTCGCACCCGGTCCAGCGGGTTCTCTGGATGACCGAGAATCGCCGCCATTTCCCGGCGATACTCACTACCATTTTTAAGCCGCACCGTAACCGCCTGTGGCGCCAGGGCATTGGGATCGTCACAGGCGGACGGCACCATGGTGATGCGTGCAGCCAGCGCCCGGCGCTCCGGGTCGGCGAGTGCGGCGGGATCGAAATCTTCCACCCCCACGTCCCCATGCAACAGCAGGGTCGCCGCCACATAACCGATGCACAGCCGCGCATAGTTCACGCTCATTTCAGGCTGCATGGGCCGGTCCACCAGGCGGCGTACCAAAGGCGGTGCTTCAATGCGCACCGATTCGATATCCGGCGCGGCAAAACCGTGGGAAGCGCGCAATTGCATCAGCGCGTCGAGGGTGCCGTGGGCCGCGCGCCCGGTGGGGAACGGCTTGTGGCTGACACGGCAGATCTGCCATTCCCGTCCGAGCCGTGAAAATGCCTCTGCGGCATTGCCGTCCGATTCCATAATCGAGAAGTAGCCAAAGTCGCCACTCAAGAACCGACGCGGCCCCACAAGACCAAATCCCGCCATGTCCGCCGCTATGACGGCATTGCGGGCATTGAACGCCACCTGCATGGGCAGCACGGCCACGCCCTCGGTGTGCGCCTGCATGGTGCCGCCGGTCTGGCTGTAGGCGATGGACATGGCCTGCAGGATTTTTTCCGGGTCGTAGCCGCGCAGCTTGGCAATACCGGCGGCAGCACCAATACAGCCCGCGGTGCCGGGGCGGAAAAAACGCATGGGCTTACTGGCGCTCATTCCGAGCACAGTGGCCACATCCACGGCCAGCGCCACTGCCAGTAGCAGCGTGCGGCCATCCGCCTTGCGCGCTTCGGCGTCCGCCAGCAGCGACGACAGGATCACCGCCATCGGGTGGACTACTGCGCGCTCGTGCACACAGTCGAATTCCTGGTTGTGAATCTGGTAGGCATTCACCATGGCCGCATGGGCAACGGGCAGACGGACATCGGCACCCCAGACACTGGTCATAGCGTCCGGTGTGGCGCTGCCCCAGCCTGCGGCGGTGTGCAGCAGTTCTGCAGCGAGCTCCAGGCGTGAACCGCTGATGCCCACACCGATGGAGTCGAGGATGAACGTCTTGCATGCCGCTACTGCCGCGCGATCCAGGTGCTGGAATTCCGCCCGGGCAACGTGTTCAACCAGCTGCTGTTCGTACTCAGCCACAGTTTGCTCCCAGTGCACGGAGTGCCGCAAAAAAGTTGTCGAGATCCTTCTGTTTAACCAGGTTCAAACCGATTTCGATCACATCTTCCGCGCATTCATTGCGCGCGGAACCCGCACGAAACAGCGTGCGCGCCTTGGTGACAATATCGTCTCTCGTCATCGGCCACTCCGGATCGCCCCAGGCATCCCGCAGCACAATGTTCAACGCGGTATCGTCGTTCAGCACCACCCGCGCCGTCGCGCCAAAATGGCCTGGGTATGCGTGTTCGTGTTCATCGTCCAGCACCACCGTAATTTTTTCCCGCAGCGCAACCACGTCCGGCCGCTGCAGAAATTCTTCGGCAAAGTGGTCTATGGTCGGTTGCCCGTGTAGCAGCGTAACCGCAGCACAGTGCTGCAGGCTGAACTTTGCCTCTGCCGGTGACTTCGGATGCGGGCGATCACAGAACAGCAGCGCATCGGAATAGGTGCTTATCTGCAGCGAGCGAATATCTGCGCTGACAATATCACCGAGTGCGCGCACCGCATCGATGGCCGGGTGGGTGTGGCGACAGGCGGGCCAGGGTTTGAAACTGCACTGGAATATCAGCCAGTTTTCCGCTGCGTTGTCGACAACCGCGAGCGGCATCGCCCGCGGCGAAGTCGCGGCAAAAAAGCCCTGGGTACCTTCCAGCAGACTGGCCGGCCCACGCAGGTTGCTGGCGGCCAGCAGCGCCGCCTGCACACCCGCTTGTGCCGCGCCCGCGTTATGCAGTGGCTTGGTGTCCACCGCTTCGTGCCGCATCTGCCAGAAACCGCCGGTGCGGCTGCCGGCATTGGCGAGCGCCCACACGGTCTGCTCCGGATCGAGGTTCAGCAATTTTGCTGCGGCTGCGGCGGCGCCGAAGGAGCCACAGGTCGAGGTGTTGTGATACAGCGCGTAATGATCTCGCCCCAGTGCGCGACCGATGCGAATCATCACTTCGTAGCCGACCACAATTGCTTCCAGTAACGCCTGGGGCCTGGCGCCCACCATCTCCGCAACCACCAGCGCGGCGGGCACAATGACCGGGCCGGGATGCAGGGTGGATGTGCGGTGCAGATCGTCCATCTCGGCGATACTGCCGAGGGTGCCGTGGTATTGCAGTGCGTCCTGCCAGTTGCTGTCTGCGCCGGCCAGATTCCAGTATTCACCCGCCCCACCCCACTGGGTGAGGTAATCCCGCAGCTTTGCCGCCACTTCACTGCGCGTGCCATAAACCGCACAGCCGAGCCAGTCGAGCAGATGCTGCTGCGCACGCTCCAATGTTGCGTCATCGATATCGCGCCCCAGCAGGGAAACCAGCTGCTGCAGTAGCGTCGGGGGAAACTTCACGACCATACTCCTTCCACACAATCTTCCATCGGTGCATAGGCCCAGGTGTGCTCTTTGCGCCGCACCTGTTCGAAAACATCGATCGCCCTGCGCTGCTGCAAGGTCAGTGCAATCGGGTCCAGGCCATTCAACAGCAGATAGCGCGCGCTCTCGTCCAACGAAAATGGCCACAGCAAATCGCCGCACTGTACCAGGCATGTTTGCAGGTCGATGGTGACCTGATTTTTTTGCGGGTCCTGCTGCACCTTTTCCGCCAGTGCCGCAATGCTGGCTTCATCGAGGCGCACCGGAAGAATTCCGTTGCGGATGCAGTTGGTGTGAAAAATCGCCCCGAAACCGCTGGCGACCACCGCGCGAATACCGTATTCCGCCAGCGCCCAAACCGCGTGCTCACGGGAGGAGCCACAGCCAAAATTGTCCAGAGCAACAAGGATGGAGGTACCTGCGTAATCGGGCTGGTTGAGCACAAACGCCGGATTGAGTTCACGACCGCCGGGCAAGGTGTAGCGCCAGCCGGCAAACAGGCCCTCGCCGAGACCGCGCTTGGATACCCGCTTCATTTCCCGCGACGGGATGATGGCATCGGTGTCGATGTTGCGCCGCAGCAGCGGCGCGGCAATTCCGGTGTGTGTTACGAATGGCTTCATGCAATCAGTGCCTCACTGTTGACCAGTGTCTCGGCGGAGGTAATGTATCCGGCAATGGCCGAGGCGGCCACGGTGGTGGGGCTGGCCAGATGGGTGCGGGTATTCGGCCCCTGGCGCCCTTCAAAATTGCGGTTGGTGCTGGAGATCACGCGCTGGTATTCGCCAAAGGTTTCACCCCCGGCGTAAAAGCACATGGAGCAGCCGGAGTCCCGCCACTCGAAACCGGCCTCGGTAAAAATCCGGTCCAGTCCCTCCCTTTCCGCTTCACGCTTGACCCGGCGCGAGCCCGGCACCACCACCCCGCGCACACCGGGTGCAATGTGCCGCCCCTGCACTACCGCCGCGGCGGCGCGCAGGTCGCTGATACGGCTGTTGGTACAGGAACCAATGAACGCGGCGTTCACCGCGATGTCGGAAATCGCCTGCCCCGGCTGCAGCCCCTGGTACTCGAGCGCGCGCTGGGCGGCTTCACGGCGATGCAACTCTGCAAAACTCGCAGGATCGGGAACAAACTGGCGCAATCCAGCTACCTGCTCGGGACTGGTGCCCCAGGTCACCATGGGCTCAATCAGGCTGCCATCGATACGCAACTCGCGGTCAAACACCGCGTCGTCATCACTGCGCAGGGTGCGCCAGTAACGGCAGGCATCTTCCCAGTGCTCGCCTTTGGGCGCGAAGTCGCGACCGGCAAAATAGGCTTCCACTTTTTCGTCCGGGGCGATGATCGCGGTGAACGCAGAAAACTCCACAGCCATGTTGCACAGGGTAAAGCGAGCCTCTACCGACAGCTGGCTGATCGCGGACCCGCAGAATTCCACGGTATAACCCGCTCCGCCATTGGTGCCGAACTGCGCGATCAGGTGCAGCACCAGATCCTTGGCAGTGACACCCGGGCGCAGCTGGCCGTCGACAATCACTCGCATGTTTTTCGGTTTGCGCACCCTGAGGGTGCCCGTCGCCAGTGCGTGCTCCGCTTCACTGGAGCCTATGCCCCAGGCCAGGGCACCGATGCCACCCTGGGTGCAGGTATGGCTGTCCGGGCAAACCAGGGTAAGTCCGGGCAACACCACCCCCTGCTCCGGGCTGATCACATGCACGATCCCCTGGTCTCCATCGTCGACGTCGAACAGGCGGATATTCGCCGCGCGGGTTTCACTGCGCGTGGCCAGAATAAAGTCGGAGCCGGATGGCATCAGGGTTTTGTCGCCACGCCCCGGGAAGGTGTCGACGATATGATCCATAGTGCAGAACACGCGGCGCGCGTCCCGCACCTCGTAGCCGGCGGAGTGCAGACTCTGCAATGCAATGGAACCCGTCCTCTCGTGGAGGAAGATGCGGTCGAGGTACAACAGGGTTTCCCCGCTGTCGAGATCACAGACGGTGTGATCCGACCACAATTTGTCGAACAATGTGCTTGCGCCGGATATCGCCATATTTACTACCCTCCTGTACCCTGCGGTCAGGTCAGATCTTTTATCTCAACATTTGATATATTATTATAACATTAGATCTTTGAGAACAGCGATTTGCCATCAATGAGCATTACAGAGTCAAAACCCGTACTCGGGCCCTGCACCATCGCCACCCTGGCAAGCCCCAACGCCGCAAGGCTGGTGGACGACTACTGCAGCCACCTGCAGTGTCAGGTACTCGCCAGTGAACCCCTGACCCCCGGTGTTGCCGAGCAGTGGGGTTGCCCCGATCTTGAGCGCGCACGCTGCTGGCTGCTCGGTAACGCCCTTGGGCGCCCCTGGTTGCGTATTATTGAAGACGCCGGCGCCCTGCCCGTCAGCCCCCTCACACGCGCTGGCTGGATGTCCCTGGAAATTTTGGTGGAAGACCCCGATGCGCTGGCGGCAGCGCTCGCGTCTTCACCGTTCAAGGTGCTGCGCCCCGCCGCCAACCTGGAACTCAGTGACAAGATTCGCGCGGTTCAGGTACAGGGCCCCTGCGGCGAACTGCTGTACCTCACCCGGATTGCCGGCGAAGTGCCGCCGTTCCAGCTGCCGCAGGCACAGTGCGCGGTCGACCACCTGTTTATTCCGGTTCTGGCGAGCCGCGATCGCTCCGCGTCGCTGGCGAACTACGAATCCCTGGCCGAGCACCGCGGCCTCAGTTTTGATACCCGGGTTACGGTAATCAACCAGCTGCGCGGGCTGCCACTGGAACAGCAACACCCGCTTGCCACCCTGCAACTGGCCTCCAGCACCCTGATCGAAATCGACCAGCTGGAAGATCTTGCGGAAGCGCCGAGGCAACCCGACACGCTCGGCGGCGGCATCGCCATGATGACGTTTATTATTGATCGTCTGCCTGCCGGCGCCGTGACCTACCGGCATCGCGAAGCCCCCTACGATGGGCGCCGCAGCTGCACGGCATACGGCCACGATGGCGAGCGGATTGAACTGATCGAGCGCTGAGACTCCGACATCACTGAAAATTATTGAACGAACGATAACGACAGCAATAAACGAGAAGCCCATGCCCTACCGCACCATTCGCGGACACATCCGCTACACCAGCCGCAAACCCGATCGCCTGGGCCATGAACGCGGCCGGGAATTTTTCAGTATTACCCAGCAGGCGGACGGCACCGATGTACTGCAGGCCCACTGCGAAATCGACGACGCCCCCAGTGTTACCCGGGACATAGTGCAGGCACTGCGGCATTCCGATTCGGCACCACTGGACTGCTCCGTGCGCCTGACCGTGGGCGACCGTTTCGAGGGTACCGGCTGGTTCCGCTTTACCGAGAAACTGGCGGAATGCGAAACCTTCAACCATAGGGATGGCCGCATCAGCCAGCGCATTGAACTCGACGCGCCGGTGCAGTGGATGCAGTGCCACCCGATTGCCGGCGATGCGCTGTTGATGCGCCTGTATGACCTCTCCCAGGGCCCGGGCAAGCAGCACTTCCCGCATATGATGCTGTCGTCGCCAGACCACCGCGGCGCCACCGGCCCGCTGCTGTTCAAGATGGGGTTCTCCCTGGTGTATGTGGGTGAAACGGACATTACCGTGGAGGCCGGCACCTTCCGCGCACGCCACTTCCAGGTCACCGACACCGCCGCCGACCTGCCGGAAGAGCACCCACCTTATAACGTCTGGTGCACCGCGGACGACGATTACCTGTTTTTGCGTGCGGAAGTAGAGGGATACATGCAGACCCGTTACGAGCTGGCGGAAGTGCAGTATTTCGAATCCCGCGGTGGCATCACCAGCGCACAGCAGCCGACAACCGAAGCGGCTATCTGACCCCCACCCCCGGGCCGAAATTGACAATCGTCAATGCGGCCCCTTCCACCTCGCCTAGTATCGAAACTGGTAAAAATTCACTATGGCGAGAGACAATAATGAAAATACTGATTCTGGGCATGGGGCATGTGGGCAAGGCCCTTGCCGGCCGCCTCCGCGCCAACGGCCACCAGGTCATCGGCACCACAACCACTCCGGAAAAAGTCGAAGCACTTAAACCCTATGCGGACGACGTCGTGGTCCTGAAGGGCCACGAATCCGACAAGGTCGCCGCGGCGGCCGCAGGGGTCGATCTGATCGTCGCCACCGTCGCGCCCAACGTAAGAAATACCCGCACACCGGAAGAGCGGCACCAGCATTACAAACAGACCCTGGTGGATACCTGTTCCAGTGCCGCCGCCTGCTGTGACCGCCTGATTTTCCTGTCGTCCTTCTCCGTTTACGGCGATGGCGGCGAAGGCAGCACCCCCATCACCGAGGAAACTCCCACCAGCAACCACGAGGAACCCTCCTCCCTGTATTACCAGCAGGCGGAACAGCACATCCTGTCCCGCAGTGGCGGTTGCGTGTTGCGCTTCCCGGATATGTACGGCGCACCCGGCGACCTGAGCTTCCCCGAGCGGGTAAAACTGGCGCACTCCTATTTCGGCGGCAAGGCACTGTTCGGCGCCGACGCCCTGCTCTACGCAATCCACTTTGAAGACGTGGTCAGCGCGGTGGCCCATGCTATCGAGCACAAACTCAGCGGCATTTTCAATGTGTGTGACAACGAGCGCATTCCAGCGACCAACGCCCGTGTATTTGACGCTATCTGCGATGCCGAGGGGCTGTCACGGCTGGAGTTCCTGAACCAGATCAAGGCGCCCAACCGCCGGATTTCTGCGGAAAAAATCTACAGCACCGGCTACCGCGTCGCCCACGGCGACCCCAATGCCGCCTTCCTGCAAGAAACCACAACCGCTTGATGTATCTATAAGTCAATCAACAACAATAACTGAGAGATCAATGAGGCGAGCTATGAGTTCAGATACCAAAACCATCGACCAGTTTCTCGCAGAGAACCCCAACGTCGACGTGAGCAAAGCGTGGGAACGCTGCTGGGGTATTCTCACCGACGTGAAACAGACCATTGCCAGCCGCTTTACCGGGCTGGAGCTGGAACCGGCCTGTGAGGGCCGCGAGTACTACACCTCCCCCAACGGCGAGTTCGAGGGCTCATTCCAGGCGTGGAGCGGCGGCGACTGCGAATGGCTGGTAAATTCCTGGCTAGGCAACCGCAAGGCCAGCATCCTCGACATGAACGCCACCGCGTATCTGGGGCAGAAGACCGACGTGCCGCATTTCGTGATGGTTTTCGGCACCATCCCCAAACTGTTTTTCTACTTTGACTTCATGCCCCGCCGCAACCTGCTGGTGGACAGCGCGTACCTCGACAAGTACTACGCGCCGATCAACGACGAGTACCTGGCGCTGCGCGGCAACCCGAATTTCCAGTGGTCCGTGAGCCACGGCCCGTACATGCGCGCATTGATCAACCCGTCCACCCAGAGCCTGATGGGCGACCTGAACGACGAGAATATCGACATCCTCGAGGATTATGCCCGTCGCATGCTGGCACACTGGC
This sequence comes from Microbulbifer sp., assembly GCF_036563125.1. Lineage (GTDB taxonomy): Bacteria > Pseudomonadota > Gammaproteobacteria > Pseudomonadales > Cellvibrionaceae > Microbulbifer. Next base: position 15,936 of record NZ_DATCMV010000174.1, on the reverse strand, counting down.
TGCGCTGGTACGACGAGGCCGAGCCGCTGGCGGCAAGCGAGCGCGAATCACTGCGTCGCGACGACCACCAGCTGCGCCGCCTGTGCTACGAGCGCGACCCGATGAACAAACTGGCCACCAAGGTGTTCGGTGAAGAAGGTGTTCAGCAGATGCTGACCCTGCGGATGGGCGCGGAGCAAATGCGCCGCGCGATCGAGGTCTGATTCCCGGCCTGAAACCGGCTTACTCCTGCAGCAGCGGGGCTTGCGCCTCGCCCTGCAGGAGTTTGGCGAGATACTCAGGTGTAATCATGGTGCAGTAGTGGGTGCCCATAAAACTGTCGGGAACCGGCATAAAACGGCGATACTCCACGTGCAGCACTTTGGTACGCAATTTCAGCGTATCGCCCTCACTGTAGGCCACCTGGTACAACTCAGGACGCAGCCAGAATGGGCCGATAAATACACTATCTTCCTCCGCCAGCGCAACGTGATCCCGGGACAAAAGGCCGGTGCTGCCCTGTGCTTCCAGCGCCTCGTAGACATCGTCCAGCATCAGCGCCTGCCATTTCTGGCATTGGCGGTCTTCGTCTGCAATGGTGAAGCCGCTCACGCCCGTGTTCGCGGTACGGATGCGCTCGGCGGTTTTCATCTTGCAGGCCACGGTAACCGGATACTCCGCGCGTTCGCCGTCGGCAAACTGGTAACGGACATACTGGTGGGTGGTCAGTGGCTGCGCCAGCGGTTTGGATTTCTTGAACGAGGTCCAGTAGCTATCCTCCTCGTACAGCACATTTTCCACCGGCATATCGGTGCCGGCGATAAACTGCTGCATGCGCGCGCAAAAGGCCTCGTCCGTGGCCAGCGGCTGGGGGCCGGTCGTCGCCGACTGCACATGTGTGGCGATCCCGAACAGGATCGGAATCAACCCAAGGGTACGAATTGCTTTCACTCAAACTACCTCGCAGGCAGGGGATTAAAATGGTCACGCGCAAGAGGTACGCAGAATCGGAAGTTACAGATCATGGATACCGCAACTCCCATCGGCGTGAATTGATATTTATCAATCCACGACAGCAGACAGCTCGCTAACCTCGAATCAGGAAACCCTGAGCAATATTCCCAGGCAAGACGCTATGTACATGACTCGCTGTATTTTCGATGCCTTCAAAGTAGATTCCCTGCAGCCCCCCTACGATACGGGTATCGCCAGGATTTACTACCCCGCCCAGTACGGGGACACCTTTGAAGAGCGCAACACCGGAGCGGTACCGGTCGACGGCGCGATGGCGCCCTGTCCGGTACTGATCCTGTTCCACGGTATCAATATCGACCCCGCCGGCTACCGCTGGCTGGCGGAATCCCTGGCGACCTCCGGTATCGTCACCGTCACCTACCAGCTGGTGGCGGAGGAAATGCCGGGCTATGTCGCGGCAACACCCGGCATCGACCTGAAGGCGCTAACCCCGGATGAATTTGGCAAGCGCCCGTCGGCCCTCGCCCTGCCCGCGATTTTCGCCATGCTGGAGCGCCTGAACAACAAGGGACTATTGGCCGGCAAGCTCGATCTGCAGCGACTGGCATTTGGCGGCCACAGTGCCGGCGGCACCCTCGCCCTGCTCAATGCACGCCCATCCTGGTTCCCCGCACTGCGGGCCGTCTTCGCCTATGGCGCCCACACCGGTGCCTCCACCCTGTTGGGCTGGCCAGAGGAAACCCTGCTGCCGGTCAGCGCGGACCTTCCCGTGCTGTTGATCGGCGGCGACAAGGATGGCTGCATCGCCCACAGCGCTCACCGCTATGGGTCCGATAACGCCAGTGCCACCGCCCGTATCGAACAGACCTTTGACAGCGCAGTACCGGAAAACAACGGCAACAACACCCTGTTGCTGTTGAACGGCGCCAACCACTTCTCCATCTGTGCACCCGCGGATGATACCTGTGGCCGGAGCTTCATCGACTTTCCCGCGGATTCCGATCAGGGACGCAAAGCGGCGGGCCGCGCAATCGTTCTGTTCCTCCAATGCCATCTGCGCGGTGACACGGAAACACAAGCCGACTATCAGGAACTGACCGGAATCGCCCATCAGTCAATTCTCAAACTCATGCACAAATGAGCTGAATCGGCGTTTCCTGCCGCGCATCCCCATGCGCCATTAAAAAAGCCCGATCCACACGGATCGGGCTTTTTTATTTCCGATTTCTTGCAAACAGCGACGCGTCATCCAGCCACAATCCGCGTTCCACTCAATCACCAACGCAACAGAAAGGAAGCTCCATCTTCGGACAACTGCAACCCGGCCCCCAGCTGCCGGCATTCGCGGCCCAGGCTGGCCAACAGCCAATCGCGATCGCTCTTCCCGGGGTCTTGCAGACGGAACCGCCGCATCTCAAACGGGATCAGTTCCAGCCTGCGCAGCGCACCGTCCTCTCGCGCCAGATCAGCGCAGTACAGGAGCCGAAGTTGTGCACGATATTCTTCATGGCCGCCGATACCTTCATAGTCATTGATCAGATCCCCGCAGCCATAGAGGATTGCGCGGCCCCGGTACACTTCGATACCTATGGGATGGTGAGAGGAGTGGCCGAAAATCAGGTCCGCGCCAAGGTCGATAAGCCGGTGGGCAAACGTCCGCTTCTGCTGATCAATGCGGTAGCCCCAGTTACCTCCCCAGTGAATGGAAACAATCACCAGATCGCCAGGCTGATGATCATCACGCCACTGCCGGGCGAGATTCGAAGCGGTCGCGTCGGAAAGGTCGCCGATAAAATTCACCCCGGCCTTATTGGCGGTCGCCGCCCACTCACCGGGAACGCCACTGCCGGGATGACCGCAGGCAAACACCCGCAGGCGATTGCTTCCGAGCTGCATTATTGCCGGCTGCTCTGCCACACGCCTGTTCCCACCGGCGCCGACGGTTTGCATACCCGCGCGCCGCAGGCAGCTGATGGTTTCTGCGAGGCCGGCATATCCCCAGTCCAGCACGTGATTGTTCGCGAGGCTGCAGATATCGACCTGGGCGGCGATCAGCACCGGAATATTGCCCGGGTGCATCCGGTAGTTGATCCCCTTGTCGGGCCAGGCATCATCGCTGCGGGTGACCGCCGTTTCCAGATTGATCAGCCTGCAGTCCGGCTGCCGTGCGGCCATGGCCGCGAGTGCGTCCCCCCATACGTAGTCGAACGCTACCGGCGCGGGAATTTCACCATTTTGCGCTTCCGCCAGCGCCACATATCCGTCCGCAGAACGGATATACGACTCATAAATTTGCGGGTCACCCGCACAGGGAAGGACCTGGTCGATACCCCGCCCCGTCATGACATCACCGGCAAGTATCAGTCGAACAGCAGGCCCGTGTTTCATCGCCTGTGCACGCGTGCCGTGTTCAATGCAGTGGAAATATTCATGTGCTTCAGCCTTTGATACAGACCCGCGGCTCCAGCCGCGCCACCTTGTGGGCGAGACCGGCCTTTTCCGCCGCATCTACCACCGCACGTACATCCTTGTAGGCGCCGGGCGCTTCCTCGGCCACACCGCGCATCGACGGGCTGCGGATGATAATTCCGCGATCCGCCAGTTCATCGACCAGCGCACGCCCCCGCCACCGTTTGGTGGCCTGGTGACGGCTCATGGCGCGACCGGCACCGTGGCAGGCGGAATTGAAGGACAGACCCGCGCCCTCAACGGAACCCGCAAGAATATGCGACTCGGTCCCCATGGAGCCGCCGATCAGCACCGGCTGCCCCACTGCCCGCAGCGTCTCCGGGATTTCCCGGTTGCCAGGACCAAAGGCGCGTGTGGCCCCCTTGCGGTGTACATACAGCTTGCGCTGGCGGCCTTCCACCAGATGGTCTTCCACCTTGCAGGTGTTGTGGGAGACGTCGAACAGCAGCGTTAGATCCGCGTTGGGAACGACATCGGCGAATACCTCGCGGGTGAGATGGGTGATGATCTGGCGGTTCGCCAGCGCACAGTTGATGCCGGCGCGCATCGCGCCGAGATACGACTGCCCCAGCTCGGAGTTGATCGGCGCACAGGCAAGCTCGCGGTCCGGCAGCACGATGCCGTGCTTGCCGGCGGCCATGACCATGTACTTCAGAAACTCGGTGCCTATCTGGTGCCCGAGACCGCGGGAGCCGCAGTGGATGAATACCACCGCATCGTTTTCCTTTAACCCGAAGGCGGTAGCGATACGTTGATCGTAAATTTCGGCCACCCGCTGTACTTCCAGGTAGTGGTTACCGGAGCCCAGCGTCCCCATCTCATCCTGCTGGCGATTGCGCGCCCGCTCGGATACCTCCTCCGGCACCGCGCCGCGCATGCAGCCCCGCTCCTCGATATGCTCAAGATCCGCAGGATCACCGAAACCCTGCTCCACCGCCCACTGTGCGCCACCGCGCAGCATTGCCTGCATGCCCTTGTCGTTCAGGTGGATGCGCCCGGTGCTGCCCACCCCCACCGGTACATGCCGGAACAGTGCGTCCGCCAGCTGCTTTTTGACTGGTTCTATTTCATCGATCGAGACACCGGTACGCAGCGCACGCACACCGCAGGAAATATCGAAGCCGACACCGCCGGCGGACACAATACCGCCCTCATCCGGGTCAAACGCCGCGACGCCGCCGATAGGAAAGCCATAGCCCCAGTGTGCATCGGGCATGGCGTAAGCGGCCTGCACAATGCCCGGCAGGCTCGCCACATTGCACAGCTGCTCGAAGACCTTGTCGTCCATTTCCCGAATCAGTGTCTCGTCGGCGTAGGTGATCGCGGGCACGCGCATGTTGCCAGTGGGATCGATTCGCCAGCTGTATTCCGATTCACGTATGAGCGGATAACGCGCACTCATTGCAACCACCTCAGATATCCACGACACACTGGGCCACCCAGTCGCCATCTTCCCGCTGAGTGACTTTCAGGGCCGTATAGGTTGCCCCCTTCACTTCCACTGCGGGGGCGTGCTTCTGCCGGTCTACCTTCTCACCCCGCGCTATTGCGCTGAGCCGGCCTCCCTTGATCGTAATTTCAAACCGGGAAAACAACATATGGCGTGTCGCCATCTCGTAGATCAGGGCATTCAGCCAATCCACCAGCAACAGCTCGGGATCTGAACACTCGCATTCGATCGCCACCGCCTGCTGCGGAGCCACGGTTTCCAGCTCGGTCACCGTGGCTGTGAGCGCCAGTGCAGCCTGTTCAAAGGCCTGCGCCAGAGTCGCCCCGGTACCCCGCAGCCCCATGTCCGCCTGGTGGCTGAAATGCGCCCAGTGGGCCCGCATGAATCACCTGTAGAGGTTTAACAGAATCAAGAGAGAACAGAATCAAAAGAGAATCGACGTTTCGAGAACACCACCGGAATCTAGTCCAACACCCGAAGATGTAAAGCGCCCCCCAAGGCATCGGCAATCCCCGAGTTCACGTGCTGTGCCAATAAACGCTATATTGCCGGTTATCCAAGAGCAGCCAACGACGCGCCAAAGCCACCCAAATGTCATCCCTTGCCTCTCCGCCCATTTTTCGCTGGTCCTTATTCGACCAACTCACCAACAACGAGCTGTACGAAATCCTGCGCGCCCGCCAAGAGGTTTTCGCGGTAGAGCAGGACTGTGTTTACCAGGACGCCGATGGCAAGGACCAGCACGCGTGGCACCTCGCCTGCTGGGACAGCACGCTGGCGTCGCCAGTACTGCTGGCCTACCTGCGGGTGGTATTTCCGGGAAAAAAATACGCGGAGCCGTCTATTGGCAGGGTGCTCACCGTGGAGGCGGCACGGGGTACCGGCCTCGGACGGGAATTGATGAGATATGCGATCAGACACACCTTGCGGGAGTTCCCACAGGCACCAATCCGCATCTCCGCACAGCTCTACCTGAAAAAATTCTATGAAGAATTCGGCTTTGAACAGATTGCAGAGCCCTATGACGAAGACGGCATTCCGCACATTGAAATGTTGCGGCCATTTGCCTGATTAGCAGGAACGCGGTGGAGCAGCCCCACCTGTCTGTAGAGTCAGCCTTTGACCGAATTTGGCATGGGCAAAGCATCCGGCAGATTTATTAGGAGTTTGGCGGTCTCTTACCTACAATTCGCCGTTTTCTCTGCAGCCGAGCCCCCTTGCCCCATGTCCAGTACCCCCCTATCCAGTAACATCGCCCCCCGCGACTTCCAGTCCCTGCCGTTACAACCTTCTCTCCTGCAAAACCTGCGGGATCTCGGCTTCAAGCAGCTCACCGAAATCCAGGCGGCAGCACTACCCGCGATTGTGGAAGGCCGGGATGTTATCGGGCAGGCCAAGACCGGCTCGGGCAAGACCGTCGCCTTTGGCCTCGGCGTACTGCACAAGCTCCAGCCGGAGCGCTTCTGCGTGCAGGCACTGGTGTTGTGCCCCACCCGTGAACTGGCGGACCAGGTCGCGCGGGAGCTGCGCAAGCTGGCGCGGGCCATTCACAACATCAAGATCCTGACCCTGTGTGGCGGTATGCCGTTCGGCCCGCAAATCGGCTCACTCAAGCACGGCGCGCATATCGTGGTGGGAACCCCGGGCCGTATTGAAGACCATATCCGCAAGGGCAACCTCGACCTGGGCGAAGTGCAAACCCTGGTACTCGACGAAGCGGACCGCATGCTGGACATGGGTTTCCAGGCGGTACTGGACCAGATCCTCGCCGAGCTGCCGAAGGAGCGTCAGACACTGCTGTTCTCCGCCACCTACCCTAAGACCATTGATGCGCTGGCAACACGGGTACTGCAAAACCCGGTGAAAGTGGAAGTAACAACCACCCACACCCAGAGCACCATCGAGCAGAAATACTACCGGGTGGAAAACAACGAGGAGCGGCCCGCTGCGCTGTATCAGCTGCTGGCCAACTACTCACCCTCTTCGGCGGTGGTTTTCTGCAACACCAAGAAGGAAACCGATGAGGCCGCCCAGTCCCTGAAAAGTGCCGGTTTCGCCGCCCTGGCCCTGCACGGCGATATGGAACAGAAAGACCGCGACCGCACCCTGGCCCTGTTCGCCAATGGCAGCGCCTCCATTCTGGTGGCCACCGATGTGGCCGCGCGCGGGCTGGATATTGAGGAACTGCCGATGGTGGTGAACTACCACCTGTCCCGAGATCCGGAAGTACACACCCATAGGGTCGGCCGTACCGGGCGCGCGGGCCAGAAAGGCATCGCGCTAACCCTGGTCAGCAAAAAGGAAATCTACAAGGTCGAGCGGCTGGAAGAAATGCTGCAGCAGCCCATCACACTGCAGGACGTGCCACCGCTCCCCAAAGGATTCGCGCCCTCCCGCCCGACCATGTCGACCCTGCAGATCGACGGCGGCAAGAAACAGAAAGTGCGCGCCGGTGACGTGGTTGGCGCACTGACCGGCGAGGGCGGGATTGACGGCAATCAGATCGGCAAGATCCAGATCTTCGACTTTTCCACCTTTGTTGCGGTAGAGCGACCCGTGGCCAAGAAGGCCCTGAGCAAGCTTGGCAACGGAAAAATCAAGGGCCGCAATTTCCGTGCGCGGATTGTTGGTGTTTAAGTTTTTGTCGAGGTCGTGACTAACCAACGGCGCTGAAATTTAGCGCCGGCTTTTGCCCTCCCTCTGCCTACGCCCCAGTAGTTAACACGGATGTACTAGCTGTGGGTGGCTTGGCGCGCCAAACCGCGCTAGTACAAACGTACAAACTGACCAAATAAGGCGGGATAGTCAGCCCGTTTTTGAGACTAATTGCTCAATACAATTTAAAAATCAGCAGGCAAGCAGTATCGTCATCATCACTTCATTGTAAATGTGAGTACACGGGGTAGTATCCGGACGGTTCGGGAACCCCGGACAGCTCCGGTTTGAGAAAGAAGAGTGCACCCTGGGTTCAGCCAGATTCATCTGGCTGAACCCTCGCCTCGTTGGCAAGTCCCCTGCACTCTTGTCCGTCTTCTGCAGTCTTACCTTCCATGTTTTTGAAATCGAGTGGCAGTGCGTACGCACTTCCCGTGCATTTGTATTGTGCGCACTGCAGAGGCGATCCCTCAGGAATTCGATGTTCGAAAAGCAAACCAAAAAAATAAGGAACAATTTGCAATGACGCGTTTTTTAGGAATCACTTGCACACTGGCGCTTGCCATCAGTGCCCATGCGGCGGACCGCGTTCCGGCGACCCCGGATATGCTTTCCCCGCAAGCACTGGCTGCCACCAGCGGCACTGACATCGCACTTGAGGAAATCCGCACACGAACCCTGCCAAACGGCAAAGTCATCACCCGTTACCGACAGACGCATCAGGGAATTCCCGTGTGGGGGCAAACCATCACCAGCTCTGGCCAGGGGGTATCGGCGCAGGTGAAGGGTGACGTGCTCATGGGCCTGACTCTGGATGTACCTTCTACCAAGGCATCCATTGCCGCTTCCAATGCAATACAGCGGGCAATGAGCCACAAGATTGATCAGCGCGCACAACAGGGCCAGATCAACGGTGCGCTGTCCGTGCCCGCGCTGAAGCTCGCGGCAAAGAACCAGAAGCAACAGCTGTATATTCACGTGGACAGCCAGAACCAGGCGCGACTCGCGTATCTGGTGAGCTGGGTGGAATACGGTGATGAACCCTCGCGCCCCTTCTACTTTATCGATGCGCTGACCGGAGAGGTGATTGAACACTGGGATGGTCTCACGCATCAGGACGCAACCGGTCCCGGCGGCAACCTGAAGACCGGGCGTTATGAGTACGGTACCGATTATCCGGCGATGCAGGTAGACAGCAGTTGTCGTATGAATACGACCAACGTCGAAACCGTCAACATGAACCACGCTACCAGCGGCGGCAGCATCTTCTCGTTCACCTGCCCTTACAATGAATTCAAGACGATTAATGGCGCCTATTCGCCGCTGAACGATGCACACTATTTTGGTGGTGTGGTTTTCGGGCTGTACAACGACTGGTACAACACCGCGCCATTGACGCAAAAGTTGCGTATGCGCGTGCACTACAGCAACAACTACGAAAACGCGTTTTGGGATGGCAGCCAGATGACCTTCGGGGATGGTGGCAGTACCTTCCATCCGCTTGTCAGCCTCGATGTTTCAGCGCATGAAGTGAGTCACGGCTTCACCGAGCAGAACTCGGGACTGCAGTACTCAGGACAATCCGGCGGCATCAACGAGGCCTTTTCCGATATGGCCGGTGAAGCCGCCGAGTTCTATATGCGCGGTAGCAACGACTGGCTGGTAGGCGCCGACATCTTCAAGTCCAGTGGCGCGCTGCGGTATATGCAGGACCCCACCCTTGACGGCAGTTCGATCGGCCACGCATCCAATTACTATTCCGGTATGGATGTGCACTACAGTTCCGGGGTGTTCAACCGCGCCTTCTACCTGATTGCCAATACCAGTGGCTGGGATACCCGCAAGGCATTCGATATCTTCGTACTCGCGAACCAGATGTACTGGAACTCCACGTCGGATTACATCAATGCGGCCTGTGGTGTGATGTCGGCGACAGAAGATCTGGCTTACGATCTCGCCGCGGTTTCTTCCGCGTTTAATACCGTCGGTGTTTCTACTTCCAGTTGCGGCGGCGGTGGCGGCAATCCCGGTGGCGGTGAACTGCAAAATGGCGTGGCAGAGAGCAATCTCTCCGGCAGTACCGGGGCTGAAATCCACTACACCCTGGAAGTACCGGCTGGCGCCAGCAACCTGAGCTTCCAGATTTCCGGCGGCAGCGGTGATGCCGACCTGTACGTACGCTACGGTTCCGCGCCTACCACCTCCAGTTACGATTGCCGTCCGTATATCGGTGGCAACAGTGAAACCTGCAATATTTCCAATGTGCAGGCCGGTACCTATTACGTCATGGTCCGGGCCTACAGCAGCTTCTCAGGTGTAAGCCTGGTAGGCAGCTTCGACGAAGGCACTGGCGGTGGCAGCAACGGTGATGGCTGGGTCGAAACCAACCTCTCCGGCAGCCGCAGCTCCTGGCAGCACTTCACACTGGACGTACCCGCCGGCATGTCCGCACTGAATGTGCAGATGTCAGGGGGTAGCGGCGACGCTGACCTGTATGTCCGCTACGGCGCCCAGCCGACCACCAGCAGTTATAACTGCCGCCCGTATGTTTCGGGCAATAGCGAAAACTGCAGCTTCAACAATCCGCAGTCCGGCACCTGGTATATCAGTATTCGGGGCTATACCGCCTATTCCGGCGTCACCCTGGAGGCCCAGGCCACACCCTAACCACCACAGGTTAAAGAAAATGGCGGCCAATGGCCGCCATTTTCTTGTGTAACGTACCCACAGCCCCGGAAATCAGCACCTGTAAATTGATCTAGACTTCCAGCGACCGAAATCCGTACCGATCTGACCGGCGGAGAAACGCTCGATGAGCTTCAGCATAGAGAACCGGGCCAAATTAGCCTTTGCGATCATGGTGCTGTTCGGCCTTGTGGCAGGGGCGATTTGGTACCATCTGACATCCGGTCGCTTCACCACCTATGAGATCCTCACCCAGGATTCCGTATCCGGTCTTATGGTCGGGGCGCCGGTCGAGTTCCATGGTGTGGATGTGGGAACGGTCAGCCAGGTCGACCTCACCGGTCCCCGCAGTGTCCGTATACTGCTGAAGGTAGAGAAAGACGCGCCTGTCAGTGGAGCAACGGTTGCCACCATTACCGCCAGGGGACTCGCCACGCGGGGCTTCACAGGTTATGTCTACATCCTGCTGGAAGACACCGGCACAGACCAAAGCCCGCTAGCGACAGCTGCTGGCAGCACCTATCCACGGCTGCCCAGTGCGCCATCCCGCTCGGTCAACCTGGATACGGCAATCAGCCAGGTCAATCAAAACGTACAAATCCTGACGGAACTCGTGCGAGCCCTGCTGGATGGCGAAACTATCGCTTCGCTCAAACAGACTGCGGCGAATTTGCAGAAGGTCAGCCAGGTACTCGCGGGGAACCAGGAGCGCCTCGCCTCGATCATCGCAAATACCGAACAAGCTAGCGGCCAACTTGGACCCTTGCTGGTATCGAGCAACGACACCATGACCACACTGCGACAGACCAGCCGGATGCTGGCCGAGAACCAAGAACGGCTCAGCGCAATCATCGTTAATACCGAACAGGCAAGCGGACAACTCGGACCACTACTGGCGTCCAGTAACGACACCATCAACGCACTGCAGATCCAGGTTCTTCCCGAGGCATACCGGTCGATCACCAACCTGAATAAACTGGCGAACTCCATGGAGCGCCTGACGGAAAAGCTCAATCGCGACCCTTCTATTCTGGTCCGCGGCACTACCCCACCATCACTCGGCCCCGGCGAAACCCGATGACAGCTAGCGGCTACTTTCCATTAGCCAAAACCCTTCTGGTTGCAATCGTCACAACAACGATCTCTGGCTGCTCGCTATTTTCGCCGGTAGATAACGAAACCCGTGTAGCACTGATCAACAAACTGCCGCAAGGAATACCCCAAAGAGAGACCCATGCAACCACTCTATTGGTGCTGGCACCGGCAATCAATCCCGCTTACGACACTGTTCGAATGATCTACCGGATACAGCCATACCAGATAGACTACTTCAGCAAACACGAATGGGGGGCAACGCCTGCACAGATGCTGCATCCCCTGCTCACGCAATCGCTTGAGAACACCCACTACTTCAGCACCGTTCTCACCCCGCCCTATTTCGGCCCGTACAATTATGCACTACACGCGGAGATTATCGAACTCACTCAGGATTTCACCTCCAATCCCGCAACCCTACACCTTTCCCTGCGGGTACGACTCACCGAAGGCGACTCGAACAGGATCATTTCAGCCAAAGCGATTTCGCTGCAGGAGCAACTGCAGGAGAACACCGCTTACGCCGGCGTAATAGCAGCCAACGAAGCCACGGCGAAAGCCCTGCAACAGATAACAGAGTTTGTACTGGCAGCGGTACGATAACCGCCATCTACTCACGCATGCCGGGAAGCATTTTCTTCAGGGTATCGTCCCGGCTAATAAAGTGATGCCTTAACGCCGCGCCAGCATGGACCAGGATGAGGCCAATCAACGCATAGCCAAGCCACTTGTGAATATCAATGAGCACCTGGAACAGGTATTCATTTTTCGCAATGAAATCCGGCAGCCTGAAGCCGAAAAAAAATACAGGGATACCCGCCGCGGATGACATCAACCAACCGCTCACCGGCAATGTGAACATCAGCGCGTAAAACGAAAGGTGGACAAACCGCGCCGCTAATTTCTGCCAATCCGGAAGCCCCTCCGCCAGCGCCGGCAGTGCATTGCCAATGCGCCATGCCAACCTTAGTGCAACCAGGACCAGGGCAAGAATTCCGTATTCCTTGTGATAAAAAATAAGCAGGAGTTTTTGTTTGTTGAAACCGACATCTGGCAAACCGCTCATATAGACACCCAGCGCGATAAGCGCGATGAGCAACACAGCCATCAACCAATGAAGTACTACGGCGACTAGGCCGTAACGCTGGTATGTGTTCGTGAGCGCGGTCATTTAATGCACTAATTGATTAGATGCCAATTTCGTATCAGAAGTACCGACCAAGAAATAATAACCTATGCAAACAATACTTGGGGCAAGTGGGCAGATTGGGCGCGAGCTGGCGAGCCACCTGAAGCGGGACTTTACGAGTAATATTCAGCTCGTCAGTCGAAGTCCACAACAGGCTAGCGAATCTGGCACCAACATGGTGCCAGAGCCCTCCGGGATGGAAGATCTATAATGATTGGATATCCGACCAAACCGGCCCCCATCACCCGACATCTCCCCGCCAGAGAAAATTCATCATGCGCGCTTCGACTTTCCTGTCCGAATTTCTCATTCTTCTTTCAATGCTTCTACTGCCATTGGCGTACGCTGAAACGCCGCCCAAAGAAAATAAAGTGACAGTTCTTGTCGAAGGCTATGTCAGCCCTATTGAAGGAAGGGAGTTTGTGCCGGGTAAATCCGCGGATGGTGCGCGGAAGGTTGCGGGCACCGTGGCTCTGGTCCAAGGAAAAGACATTACCCTGGTGGCCGATCCCGGCATGGTGAGCGACAGAAGGCTGATTCTAGATGCACTGAAAAGGCAGGGTGTTTCCCCGGAACAGGTCACCCACGTCTTTGTCAGCCATCATCACCCCGACCACACCGTCAATATTGCCCTGTTTCCCAACGCAGAGGTGGTGGACTTCTGGGGACGGTACCGCGGAGACACCTGGCACGACCATCCCGATGGCTATGAACTGGCACCCGGCATCAAGGTGATACACACGCCCGGCCACACCGACGAAGATGCATCACTTGTGGTGGATACCCGGGAAGGTACCTACGTATTGACACATCTGTGGTGGTTTCCTGATATGACACCAGCTCAGGACCCACTGGCATCCAGCCAAAGTGACCTCGATAAACACCGCAAGAAAATTCAGGAAATTGCCGACTGGATTATTCCGGGACACGGGAAAATGTTTAAGAATCCGAGTAGACAGTAAGAGATTTAGACAGCACCGCGGGAGCACTCCCACTCCCGCGCGGCCTTTCTGGTTTGTTGTTTGCCGTCAAAGCGCTCGGCGGATTTCGCCCGGACATGAGCGCCGCCTTTGCGTAACAGCGGGTTTTGCGCCACCGGATTGCCAGGAGTGCGCCGTTCTTCGGCGGAAATTTTAATGCTTATTTTCCGCTCCGCTTTTTTCTTCAATAACGTCTCCTCATGAGTTTTCTTACCCCTTGATACAGATCACCTGTTTCAGGGTATGTACCACATCCACCAGATCGCTCTGGTTTTCCATTACTTGGTCGATATCCTTATAAGCTGCGGGAATCTCATCGATCACTCCGCTGTCTTTCCGGCAATCGACCCCTTTGGTCTGCTCTTCCAGGTCCTGTCGGCTGAAACGCTTGCGCGCGGCAGTACGGCTCATTCGCCGTCCTGCACCGTGGGCACAGGAGCAAAATGATTCCGTATTCCCCAGGCCCCGGACGATATAGGAGCGCGCGCCCATGGACCCGGGGATAATGCCCAGCTGATCCTTCTGCGCACTGATCGCGCCCTTGCGGGTCACAAAGACATCGCGCCCGAAGTGCTGCTCCCGCACCACATAATTGTGATGGCAGTTGATCGCCTCAGACTCCAGCGTAAATGGTGGGAGATACTGCTGCAGCACACCCACAACCAGCTTCATCATTTCCTGGCGATTGACCCGCGCATATTCCTGAGCCCAATGCACCGCTTCGATATAGTCAACAAAGTGCCCATTGCCCTCACTGAAATACGCCAGGTCGCGATCCGGAAGGTTGTGCATATGCCCCTCCATATCCCGCTTCGCCAACTGGATAAAATGCTGACCAATGGCATTACCGATTCCCCGGCTGCCGGAGTGCAGCATGACCCAAACCCGGTTGCTTTCATCGAGACAGATCTCGATAAAGTGATTGCCGCCGCCGAGCGTGCCCAGCTGGGTTACCCAGGTTTCCTGGGGATTGCGCAGCTTTTTCAGCAGTTCCGGGTGCTTGGCAAACAACAGGTCCGCGCCGGCCGCCAGATTCTGGGCCGCCGCCTCCCGCGCACTGATCCGCTTGTGCCGGGCAAAACCCACTGGCACACGCCGCTCGATCGCCTCCCGCAGCGGTTTCAGGTTATCGGGCAACTGGTTGGCATGTAGCGAAGTACGCACTGCGTTCATCCCGCAACCGATATCCACACCCACTGCCGCCGGAATAATTGCCCCGACCGTCGGGATAACCGATCCAACTGTAGCCCCAATCCCCATATGTACGTCCGGCATCGCCGCAACATGGGAGTGGATAATAGGCAGTTGGGCGATATTTTTAAGTTGTTGCAATGCGGCATTTTCGATGTCTTGCGTGAATATCTTTACCGGTACCGTACCGGCAGGCGCATTGCTGTTGAGTACCATTTTTACTGGCATGAACTTTCCCTGATTAATCTGAATTCAATAAACGGCGCGATAGCCACTAATTGCAAGGGCGCAGCCCTCATTACTGTGATTCATACTTTTACCCTAATATCACTTCCGTTCCTGCCAATTCCGCCTGTTGCTGAGCCCCACCTGTAAATACTCCATCTGATCAGACAGGATCTGGTGAGCCTGGAGCAGGATCGCTTCATACGGATTGGGCAGGAACGGCACTGCCAGCAGTGGCATGCCTGCCTCGTCCGGAGTCATGGCACCTTTGCGGTTGTTACAGCTTTTACACGCTGCTACAACGTTTTCCCAGCAATCGGCTCCACCACGGGACGTCGGTATCACGTGATCTCTCGTCAGTTCAGAACGGCGAAAACTCTCACCACAGTAAAGGCAAAGGTGCTGATCGCGAGCGAATAGACTCAAGTTGGTAAGAGCAGGACGATGCCTTGAACGAATACGATCGGCTTTTCGTCCTGCAATTACCGGCGCAATCGCGAGTAACGAGCGATGGCCACAGTTCCGATACCCGCCGCGCAGAATCGTCTTGAATGTGCCAATTTCCCACAACACCTGATCTTTTGCATACAAATAGGCCGCGCGCTGTAGATCGATCCAACGGATAGGTCTACCTCCCGCGTCTAAATACAATACTCGAGCCATTGTTCTTCCCTTCGGGCAAAAAGCCTGGCCGCTTTTTTCTGGCACGCCCGGGGGGAGTCGAACCCCCAACCAAGACCTTAGAAGGATCCTGCTCTGCCAATTGAGCTACGGGCGTCTTAGAGTTTCATAAATGTCACACGATCCGTAGTGCGATACCCCCGTGCCAATAGATACTGCATGGCCAGCCGGCGATCCTCAGGAGATACCTGGTTTAGCACTACACGTAAAGGCAGGCAGTGCCGGCCGTTGCACCATGAGAGGAAAGCAATCAGGCTTTCCCGGCTTGGCTGCGGCTGCACGATCTGCAAGATCGACACAGGGTATTCGCGCATAATGCGCTTGGCACTGACATAGTTCGTCGTAGCCAGGCCCGCGCCGTG
>NZ_DATCMV010000019.1:0-5585 GCF_036563125.1 Microbulbifer sp. | reverse complement strand
CATCAAGGCTCGCACCGCCGTGGACGACCAGCGCCAGCTCGACCTGCTCCGGCTTCACGCCCGCCCGCGCCTGCATATTGAGGAAACGCGCGAGGCTCTCGAACTTGCGATTGCGCTTTCCCTCATCGCCCTGCTCCGCCGTATCAAATACAACCTTGAAACGTTCCTTACCGGTAAGCGGTACCGATTGCGCAACATCGGTCACCGGGCCAAAGTTCTCCACCACCGGGCCGGTGGTGAATTCGGCAGAGGCCAAGGCTGGTTGCAGCAGGCATGCCATGAGTGCACATTTCAGGAGGCGAAGCGATATTGTCCGGACTTGCATAGTAGTTCCCGTATTTATTATTGAACTGACATTCTACTGTACTGATCGGTACTTGGGTGCAGCTGAATAAAATAGGCACCTCACCAGTATGGTTACCTTACTCTGTGAGGATCGCGTGTCGAAGCGTGTAAGCGCGATAAAAAAAGGCCGGCAACCTTCCGGCACCGGCCCCAAAAGACCAAGGAGAAATACAATATGTTCCGTCAGAACTTTGCGTTGATTCCAGCAAAGACACGACGGCCGTACTGGTGAATATCACCAACCCGCTCGGTAGAATCCCAAAAGCTCGTTTGCTCACTGTCGGTGAGATTCAGCAGTTGCAGAACCAATGACACATTGTCGGTTAGCTGATAAGAGATATTCGCATCCACCTGACCGTAGCCGTCGGCATACTTGTCCAGGCCATTGCGGTTAGTGCCCGTGTAGTAGCGCGAACGATAGTTATAAGCCAGTCGCGCCGACAAGCCGTGGTCTTCGTAATAGGCTGTCGCGTTATACGTATCGCTGGAGTTGGCCGGCAGTTGCTTTTCAATGCCCGCCGCCTTTTCCTCTGCGGTTTCCAGCATGTCAGCATCTGAATAGGTGTAGTTGGCCAGCAAACCAAAACCGTTTCCTAAATCGTGTTGCAAAGTTAGCTCAACACCCTGGTTGCGGCCGCCGATCCCGTTTACGGGAATAGTGATGTTGTACAAGCCAATCACACCGTTCTCATCCGGAAGCTGTTCTGCCGACTGGGTGGTATCGATGTAGGACTCGATATCCTTGTAAAACAGCGCCAGGGAAACGATCGACGAGTCGGTAAAGTAATACTCGGCGGAGAAATCGTACTGATTGGCGCGATACGGCTCGAGTTCCGGGTTACCACCTGCCCCGAGGCCATCGTAGCCGGCGCCGGCCCAGGCGCTCTTGGCGTAGGCACGGCGCATCGCCAGGTTGTCGTAGTCGGGACGTGAGATCACCTTGGCGGCGGCAAAGCGCAGAATCATATCGTCCTGAAGGTCATAGGCCAGGTTCAGGCTCGGCAATACACTGCTGTAATCGTTATCCACCCGGCCGGGCTCCAGCGTCCAGGTATCCGGGTTCCAAGACACTACCTTGACCATCTGGTAACCGCGACTGGTGGCATCGGTGCGGGCATAACGCACACCGACGTTACCATGCAGCTGGCCGTGATCCAGATTGGCCTGCACGTAGGTGCTGGTTACCTTCTCTTCCATCTCGAAGCTGTAGTCCGGGCGGTAGTTCGCACGCAGCGCCGGGTTGTCGACCGTCCACTGCTTCCAGGCCGCCGCATCGAAATCCCAGAGACCGTCCGGCGATCCACTTTTGCCCATGAAGTCATCGGCGGAATTGCCACTGGTGAATTGGTCGAGGGTAGCACTGCCGATCCACTGTTCTTTCCAGAAGTCCGACTTCTTCATGTGGTCGCGGTGTTTAACCCCGACATCCACCGAACTTATCCAGTCATTCTGAAGTTCCAGGTTCAGATCCAACTGGGCATAAGTCTCGTCTTCGCTGTTCGCAAAGATATTGCGGTGTGTATAGATACGTGAGTAGTCTGCAGGCGTCAGCGCTGCATCCAGTGTGTAGGATGGGGTACCGATAATTTCGAACGAAGTATTGGTACTTGCTTCAAACTCCACCTGGTCGTCGACGATATCACCCTCTGCTGCAGTGTGCCCCAGGTGGCCGGCCAACGTATAACCTTCACCGGTGAATTCCACCTTCAGGTCATGCGCGCGAGTCTCGTAACCACCCTCGTGGTAGTTGGTGCTGTACAGGCTCTCTTCCGCCCAGGTCCCTGTGCCGGCAGCATCAGGTACGTCGGCCGCGACAATGGTGTCCCCGGCCAGTTGCACATTAGTAAAGCCCGCGGCGGCACCAGAGTTCCAGGCGCCGTTGCTGATGAACTGGTTGACCTGATCCACTTTGGATACCAGGTTGTTGAACTGCAGGTTAAGGCTGTCATTCGCCTGCCACTCCAGTGCCAGGGTAGCGGTGCGCAGGTCCTTGTCGGAGTTGTAGCGCGTTGCACGCACATTGTCCGGTAGATAGCTACCGTCGGCACCCGCCATAAAGCCGCGGTAACCAACCCCACTGGTATCCCGCTGGATACGGTTATCCCGGCTGACATACGACAGGTTCACACCGAAGTCGTTGCCTTCATTTTTCCACGAGTAAAATCCGGAAATAGCCGGGCTATGCTCACTGCTAGATTCCTGATAAATATCCTTAACAGACAGCGCCGTGTAATTACTGGCGGTGGACAGAGGGCTACGCGTCTTCACAATTACGGTGCCGCCGATCGAGCCCTCCTCAATTTTCGCCTGTGGAGACTTGTGCACTTCCAGGGTGTTAATCAGCTCTGAAGGCAGCAGGGAGTAGTTGAAGCTGCGGCTTGGCGGGCTCGCCACATCTGCGGAAGCCAGTGCAGTAGCCACATGCTGGCCGTTGAATAATGTCATGTTGAGATGCGGCGGAGTTCCACGAATACTCACACGGTCCGCCTCACCTTCAGATTTTTCTACCGATACACCAGCCACGCGCTGCAGAGCATCGGCAACAGTCTGATCCGGAAACTTGCCAACATCCTCCGCCGAGATGGCATCCATCATCACGTCAGCATTGCGCTTGATATCCAGACTTTTCTTCACCGCCCCCCGATAACCGGTGACCTCGACTTCTTCCAATCGTTGGGACTCTTTGCTGCTCTCATCCTGCGCCATAGTTGGTAGAGCAACCATGGCTCCAAAGGTGAACAGCGAAATGTTGGCCAAACGTATGGCTCGTTGCAGTCGGTTCATCAACCTCTCCTTTTGATTATTGTTTTGCAGGTAGCGGGACTCAACCACCGGTGAAATAAATTATTCCAATACAATCGACCAATTAAGAATTATTCATTGCTTAGCGTGATGCAAGAATAATTTGGTCGAGATTACGAGGGTCGCGTTGATTTACGTGCCATCCGTTCGGTATGGCACGAAAGGCATTTTTGAGAGAGAACTTGAAGTGTGTTGAGTTTTAGTGCTCGGTGCGGGGAAAGTGTTATCAGGCTCGGCAGAAACAGGCACAGCCAAACTCGGACAGATGGGAAATTCGAATACGGCGACTAGCCCGAATTTTTTCGGGCGTTATTGATTGGAAACTTTTTGGTTGCCCTATTCCAACACATTAACCGCCGGCAGTATGTAATCACTGAGCAAGGTACGTGTTAGTGCGTGGGCATCGCTGCGACGAAAATTTTCACCGGTGATTACAGCCACCAGGTCCAGCGTCGGTGCCACCAGAACTATATTTCCGCCAGCGCCGGCCATATGGTAAGTGGCGACCTGCTTTTCATTGAGTGAAAATGACTGCAACCACCACAAATAACCATACTCGAAGCTGCGGCCATCGGAGCCTTCGAATTGCACCCGAGGCTCGATCGAGGTCTGCACCCAGTCCTTGGATAGAAGGCGTAGCCCACCCCAGTCACCACCATTCGCATAGAGTTGCGCGAGCTTTAACAGATCACGGCTGCGCAGTTCCAGGCCACCGCCGGTCTGGATTTGACCAGTGGGGGAGTGTTGCCAGCGATACTCCCTAATACCCAGCGGCGCGAACAGATTTTTAGCGGCAAACTCCTCCAATGGCGCGCGCACGGCACCAGCCAGCGCACGTCCGAGCATGTAGACCCCGGCAGTGCAGTAACTGAAGGCGCGGCCATAGGGGCGCTGTGCCGGTGGTGTCTCCCAGGGTGGCGTGCCGCGAATGGGTAAGTCCAGCGCAAACTGCAGCCAATCCTCGCGCAGATACATGCGTTCCTCGTTGCCGCTGGAAAATGAATTCCAGTCGTCACATTCCAACACCGAGCTCATGGTCATCAGGTCGGCGAATGTGATCTCGTTTTTGCGCGGATCCTGGTACAGGTGAGGTTTCTGGGATAGCAACGGCAAAACCCTGGCGTTCACATCCGGGAGATCGCCCGCCGCCAGCGCCAGGCCGACAAGGATACTCGTCACGGTCTTGGTCGCGGAGCGCGTATTGCGCAGCGTGTCGGCATCTCCAGCAAAATAGTGCTCGAAGGCGATGCGACCGCGATGCGCTACTACCACACTGGTGATGTTGCCGAATTCCCCATTGCGAATGGCACCATCCATCTTGCCCATCAGCTCGCCGGAAAGTGGCGCCTCGGACGCAGGTATCGTCGACCAGCCATCGGTCATTGCTGCCGGCGCAATGAAATTTGAGGATTCAGAGGAAAAACTATTCGCGCTGCAAACACAGGCAACAAGCAATGCAGCGAGTCTGGCTTTGGGATTTTTGGTCATGGGAGGCAGAACTCAGATTAGCGCTTGGTTGAAGCAGTCTGAAGTCCGATTCAAAAAAATTCTACCCTGAAATCGCTACCTTTAAAGAACGCGCATTCACAGCTTTATCTTTCTCGCCATGGTCGCACTTTCAGCCAAGAGCGGGAAGGCGCGAATTGTCGACCCAGGGTTTTTCCGGTAACTTCGATGGAAAAAATAATGCATCAAAAACAGGAAAGCCGCCCCATGAAGAAGCACTTACTCGCAGCAATCGCTTCCACAGTTCTCACTGGTCAGGCATTCGCCGCAACTACGGTGATACACGCGGGGACGCTACTGGCAGAACCAGGCAAGCCGCCGTTGCGGGAGCGCAGCCTAATCATCGAGGATGGTGTAATTACCGATATTGCCCCCGGCTATGTCGACAGACCGGATGCCAGACTCATCGACCTCAAACACAGTTTCGTCATGCCCGGTCTCATGGATATGCATGTGCACCTGCAGGGCGAGCTGGGGCCAAAGAACGATAGCGAATCCCTCAAGATGTCCATGCCCGCGGTACAGATGCACTCGCAACTGTTCGCCATGCGCACACTCAAGGCAGGTTTCACCACAGTGCGGGATGTCGGTAACAGTGGCGAAGAGATGTATGCGCTGCGGGACGCCATCGACAAAGGCTGGGTCGACGGCCCCCGTATCATCGCTGCCGGCGGAGTGGGCATAACCGGCGGACACGCGGATATCAGTGGGGTAAGCCCCGAGCTGATGGCGTTTCACGATGTCAAAAACAAGACTATCTGTGACGGTCCTTTTGACTGCCGCCGCGCTACGCGCCACGCGATCAAGTATGGTGCCGACCTGATCAAGATCACATCTACCGGTGGTGTTCTCACCGACCGTGCTACCGGTACCGGTCAGCAGATGGAAATGGATGAACTTCGGGAAGTGGTACTGGCGGCAAAGCGCATGGG
>NZ_DATCMV010000106.1:0-22326 GCF_036563125.1 Microbulbifer sp. | reverse complement strand
TACTTGGCTACGCGGTCGGAGCGGCACAGGGAGCCGGTTTTGATCTGGCCGGCAGAAGTGGCGACCGCCAGGTCGGCGATGGTGGTGTCTTCAGTCTCGCCGGAACGGTGGGAGATCACCGCGGTGTAACCGGCGTCTTTGGCCATTTTGATCGCGTCCAGGGTCTCGCTCAGGGAGCCGATCTGGTTGAACTTGATCAGGATGGAGTTGCCAACGCCCTTCTCGATGCCGTCTTTCAGGATCTTGGTGTTGGTTACGAACAGGTCGTCGCCCACCAGCTGTACCTTGCTGCCGATTTTGTCGGTCAGGATTTTCCAGCCGTCCCAGTCGCTCTCGTCCATGCCGTCTTCGATGGAGATGATCGGGTAAGTTTCAGACAGCTCGGCCAGGTAAGAAGCGAAGCCTTCGCTATCGAATTCCTTGCCTTCGCCGGCGAGTACGTACTTACCACCCTTGTAGAATTCGGAAGATGCGCAGTCCAGGGCCAGGGTAATGTCGTCGCCCAGTTTGTAGCCAGCGGCCTCAACGGCTTCGGCAATCACTTTCAGGGCACTTTCGTTGGACGGCAGGTTCGGCGCGAAGCCACCTTCGTCACCAACGGCGGTGTTCAGGCCCTGAGCAGACAGTACTTTTTTCAGGGAGTGGAAAATTTCTGCACCCTGACGCAGGGCTTCGGCGAAGGTTTTCGCTTTGACCGGCTGGATCATGAATTCCTGGATGTCGACGTTGTTGTCGGCATGCTCACCACCGTTGATGATGTTCATCATCGGTACCGGCAGGGTGTACTGGCCGGGGGTGCCGTTGATGTCGGCAATGTGCTGGTACAGGGGAACGCCTTTGGAGATGGCCGCGGCTTTGGCAGCAGCGAGGGAAACGGCCAGGATGGCGTTGGCGCCCAGCTTGGATTTGTTCTCGGTGCCGTCGGCGTCGATCATCGCTTTGTCGAGGGCGCGCTGATCGGTTGCGTCCATACCTACCAGAAGGTTGGCGATTTCACCGTTGATGTTCGCCACGGCCTTCAGTACGCCTTTGCCCAGGTAACGGCTCTTGTCGCCATCGCGCAGCTCGAGGGCTTCGCGAGAGCCGGTGGATGCGCCAGACGGTGCACAGGCAGAACCTACCGCGCCGCACTCGAGAATCACATCGGCGTTAACGGTGGGGTTACCGCGGCTATCCAATACTTCAAAAGCTTTTACAGCAACAATCTTGCTCATGTTTACAACGGGCTCCTTGTCCTTCGAGAAATAGTTAGTCGGAAAAATGTGTCTGTGAGGTTTGGATGTGGTGGCACATTTCCCGCGCCACGCTTTTTTAATTATTTGGTATCCAGGAACTCGAATCCTTTTACCAGATCATCCACGGCTTTCATCTGCGCCAGGAAGGGCTCGAGCTTTTCCAATGGCAATGCACTGGGACCATCGCACAGGGCCTTGTTCGGATTCGGGTGTGACTCCAGGAACAGACCGGCGATGCCGATGGCGAGGCCTGCGCGGCCGAGTTCAGTAACCTGGCTGCGACGGCCTCCGGAGGCGGCGCCACCCGGATCGCGCATCTGTAGTGAATGGGTTACATCAAAAATCAGTGGGGCGCCGTTGGTGGCATCGATCATGGTGCGGAAGCCGAGCATATCCACCACCAGATTGTCATAACCGAAGCAGGCGCCGCGCTCGCAAAGGATGATGTTTTCGTTGCCGCCCTCGGCAAATTTCTCCACCACGTTTTTCATCTGTGGCGGGCTCATGAACTGGGGCTTTTTCACGTTGATCACCGCACCGGTGGCCGCCATGGCGGCGACCAGGTCGGTCTGGCGAGCGAGAAATGCCGGCAGCTGGATTACATCCACCACTTCGGCAACGGGTGCTGCCTGATGCGGTTCATGCACGTCGGTAATCAGCGGAACACCGAAGGTCTTTTTGATTTCTTCAAAAATCTTCAGCCCCTCTTCCATACCCGGGCCGCGATAGCTGTGAATGGAAGAACGGTTGGCCTTGTCGAAGGACGCCTTGAATACGTAGGGAATGCCGAGCTTGTCGGTTACCTTGACGTAATGCTCCGCGACCTTCATGGCCATATCGCGGGATTCCAGCACATTCATACCGCCGAACAGGGTGAACGGCCTGTCGTTGGCAACCTGCAGGCTGCCTACCTGAATGGTTTTCATCGCTCTCAACATCCTTATCGCGCCCCCGAAATAGGAAGGCGCGGGTATTCAAATTGTTGTTACGGACTGATTCAACGTGACCTGACAGAACTTACTTGGCCTGACGGTGCTTGAGTGCCGCAGCCACAAAGCTCTCGAACAGCGGGTGACCATCGCGGGGAGTGGAAGTGAATTCCGGGTGGAACTGACACGCCACGAACCACTCGTGCTCCGGCAACTCAACCATTTCCACCAGGGTGTCGTCCGCGGACCAGCCGCCAATCTTGAGACCGGCCTGCTGCAGGCGATCCACGTAATTGTTGTTCACCTCGTAGCGGTGACGGTGGCGTTCAACAATCACATCTTTGCCATAAATTTCACGCGCCTTGGAATCTTTCTCCAGACGACATTCCTGGCCGCCGAGACGCATGGTACCGCCGAGGTCAGACTTCTCATCGCGAGTTTCGACGTTGCCTTCACTGTCAATCCACTCGGTAATCAGGCCGATCACCGGATGCGGGGTTTTGACGTTGAACTCGGTACTGTTGGCGCCTTCCAGGCCCAGTACATTGCGCGCGTACTCGATCACCACGGACTGCAGGCCGAGGCAGATACCGAGGAACGGAACGTTGTTCTCGCGGGCGTAGCGTACGGATTCCAGTTTGCCTTCCAGACCGCGCTCGCCAAAGCCACCGGGAACCAGAATGGCATCGGCACCCTTGATCAGGTCGAGACCATTTTCGCCTTCCACGTCTTCGGCATTGATGAAATCAATGTTCACACGGGTGCGGTTCTTGATACCCGCGTGCACCAGGGATTCGATCAGGGATTTGTACGCATCCAGCAGCTCCATGTACTTGCCGACCATGGCAATCTTGATCTCGTGCTGCGGGTTCAGCTTGCCGTCGACCACCGCGTCCCACTCAGACAGGTCCGGTGCCGGGCATTCCAGCTGCAGTTTTTCCACCACAATGTCGTCGAGACCATACTCGTGCAGCATGCGCGGTACGCTGTAGATGGTCTTCGCATCCGGCAGCGGCACCACCGCGCGCTCTTCCACGTTGGTGAACAGCGCGATCTTGCGGCGGGAATCGTCGTCGATGGCGCGCTCGGAGCGGCACAGCAGAATGTCCGGCTGCAGGCCGATGGAGCGCAGCTCTTTTACGGAGTGCTGGGTCGGCTTGGTTTTGGTTTCACCGGCGGTGGCAATATAGGGCACATAGCTCAGGTGCATCAGCAGGGTGCGGTTACTGCCCATTTCCACGCGCAGCTGGCGCACGGCTTCCAGGAACGGCTGGGACTCGATGTCGCCCACGGTACCGCCAATCTCGACGATGGCCACGTCCATATCGCGACCGCCTTCAATGACGCGGCGCTTGATTTCGTCGGTGATATGCGGGATCACCTGCACGGTACCGCCCAGGTAGTCGCCGCGGCGCTCTTTGCGCAGCACGGTTTCGTACACCCGGCCGGTGGTGAAGTTGTTGCGCTTGGACATGCGCGTGCGGATGAAGCGCTCATAGTGGCCCAGATCCAGATCGGTCTCGGCGCCATCTTCGGTCACATAGACCTCGCCGTGCTGGAAGGGGCTCATGGTGCCCGGGTCTACGTTGATGTAGGGGTCGAGCTTGAGAATCGTGACCTTGAGGCCGCGGGCTTCGAGAATAGCGGCCAGAGAGGCGGAGGCGATACCTTTCCCCAATGAGGAAACCACGCCGCCAGTGACAAAAATGTAGCGCGTCATGCAAAACCTTGGTCAGTTGAATGCCCGACGGATTCGGGCGTGCGGGGCTGGCCCGGGAGGCGCGGTGTCGCGCAACCTGATGCCATTGAGATGGGACGCCAGACTACCAGAAAGCCCGTATCCACTCAATCGGAAAACCGCCATCTGGGCGGTGCTGAAGGTCCCTCCGTCGTGACGAATAAGTCGCCAACCGCGACCAGAATCCCGTCCCGGAAAATGAGTGGCACCCGATCCCGGAGCCAGGGCGCAAGTCCGTACTCCTGCAGCAGCTTTTTCAGGGTCTGGGAGTGATGGCGCTCCCGCGGTTTCGCCCGCTCGCCACCCGAGCGGAAGCGAACCGTATAGTCGCCAGCAGGCCAGTTTTCCCCGGGACTCAAAGTCCAGCCACCGGTCAGATGCAAAGTACACACACCATCCCACAGCCTTTTACCCTCTTCACCGGGGTCCAGAGGCTGCAATTGTGGTGTGAGATAAAGGCGATCACGATAGCGACGCAACACCTGCCTACCGAGTTGGACTTCTGGCACTGCATCGTCCGCAGCTCGGGCCTGCTGCATGGCCTGCCGCAGATGCACCGTTTCTGGCATCGACGCGCCGAGCCGCGCCAGCCAGCCCCGCAGCAGGTTTTTGCCCCGCGCCACGGACAGCCCGAGGAACATCGCCAGGTCGATGCTGTAGCCAAAGGGCTCCCGCCTGTAGTCACAGCGTTCGAGGTCCTCCCCTGCCATCTCATCCAGTAACCCGGCCGCATCCCGCAGGTGTTCAGCCGCCTGCGCCACACGTTCCCCCACTGGCCAGCGCTCAGCCAATGCCGGAATCACCCGGTGACGGAGATAGTTGCGGTCCAGCGCCAGGTGGGCATTACTTTCGTCTTCCACCCAGCTCAATTGATGCTCCCGGGCGTAGCCTTCAAGTTCCGCGCGACTTGCCCTCAGCAAGGGGCGCAGTATTGTCTGCCCCTGGGCCGGATCACCCAGGTAACGTTGCTCCTCCATGGCAGCGAGACCAAGCACACCCGCCCCCCGCAACAGCCGCAGTAAAAAAGTCTCTACCTGATCATTGCCGTGATGTGCCAGCAGGATCTGGTCGCCCGGCGCCATACGCTCGGCGAACGCCCGGTACCTGGCCTTTCGAGCTCCCTGCTCCAGTCCGCCACCAGTGCGGTCGACCTGTACCCGGCAATCGACAAATGGCACCCCTAACTCCCGCGCAGTCACCGCACAGTGAGACTGCCAATCGTCGGCCCGGGCGCTCAGGCCGTGATGCACGTGCAGGGCAGTAAATGGAACCTGCTCGCGCGCCAGCAGGTGCAACAGCACGGTGGAATCCAGCCCGCCGGAATACCCCAGCCACAAACGCCCCTGAGCAGGATGGCGCTGCAGCGCGTCCCACAACAGGCGGGCAAGTTTTGAAGTAGGACTTTCTGGCATTGAGGGGTCCAGGCTTTCCAGGCAAATAAGAGCACCATTATACCCGGCACCGGTTAACCACTGGAGCGGGCAATCTCAGCCTTTGTGTCCCACATAAATGGGGACTCCCACACAAACTGGGACGGAATGACGGTAAAAGCAGCGTCCAACTTTAGGTTTTTTCCCAAAGTAGGACGCTTTTATCCGGTTGGGACGTCACCATAGAGACTCCCCGAATATGGGAAGTCCGTGCAAAGAATCTGTACAACAAACAAAAGACCGGGTGGGTGCCCACAACCTGCCCGCCCACAATAAAAATGCAGGAAGTCACTCATGCAAGCGATTGAGAACTCCATCGACGGTGTCAAAGGCGCAGCCCTGGGCCGTCAAGATGCGCCACCACTCCCCTTTATTGTCCTGATCTGCGTTGTCGCGACCATCGGCGGCTTCCTGTTCGGCTTCGACAGCGGTGTGATCAACGGCACCGTCAGCGGGTTGCAGCAGGCGTTCAATTCCAACACCGCCGGTACCGGTTTCAATGTGGCTTCGATGCTGCTCGGCTGTGCCGTGGGCGCCTTCTTCGCCGGTCGCCTGGCGGACCTGTGGGGCCGCAAGACCCTGCTGTTGATCTCCGCGGTATTTTTCGTGGTCAGTGCCTGGGGCTCGGGTATCGCCGGCAATTCCACCGAATTTGTGTTCTACCGCATTCTGGGCGGTCTTGCGGTGGGTGCCGCGAGTGTCATGTCACCGGCGTATATCAGTGAGATTGCCCCCGCAGCAATTCGCGGGCGCCTGATCACCATCAACCAGATCGCGATCATTTCCGGCCTTTTTGCCGCATTTGTCAGCAACTACTGGCTGGCGAACACCGCTGGCTCCGCCGTCAATGAGTGGTGGATGGGCTACAACGCCTGGCGCTGGATGTTCTGGATCGAAATTGCACCGGCGGCACTGTTCTTCTTCGCCCTGCTGCTGATTCCCGAGAGTCCCCGCTATCTGGTGCTGTCCAAGCAGACCTCCAAAGCCACGGCAGTGCTCCGAAAACTCTACGGCGAAGCCGCCGTGGCACAGAAGCTGGAAAGCATCCGCGAATCCGTGGCCGGCGATCACCGCCCGCGCATGGCAGACCTGCTGGAAAGTGCCGGCCAGCGCGCAGGCAAGGTACGCAAGATTGTGTGGGTGGGCATCGGCCTCGCCGTGTTCCAACAGCTGGTGGGCATCAACGTGGTGTTCTATTACGGCGCGGTGTTGTGGCAGGCGGTAGGGTTCTCCGAATCCGATGCGCTGATGATCAATATCATTTCCGGTGGCGTGAGTATTGCCGCCTGCGTGATCACCATGACACTGATCGACAAGATCGGCCGCAAGCCGATTCTGCTGGTTGGCTCCATTGGCATGGCGATCACCCTCGGCCTGGTGGCCTTTGCGTTCGCCAATTCGAGCCTGGATGCAAACGGCCAGCTGCAGCTGTCTCAGGGCATGGGCCTGCTGGCGCTGATCGCCGCCAATACTTATGTGTTCTTCTTCAACGGCTCCTGGGGCCCGGCCATGTGGACCATGCTGGGTGAAATGTTCCCCAACCAGATCCGCGGCTCCGGCCTCGCGGTATCCGGCCTGGCGCAGTGGGTGGCCAACTTCGGCATCACCATGACGTTCCCGATTATGCTGACCGGTATTGGCCTCGCCGGCGCCTATGGAATCTATACCCTGTTTGCACTGCTCTCCGTAGCCTTCGTGCTTTATATGGTGCACGAGACCAAGGGCTTGGAACTGGAGCAGATGCGCGGCTGACCTGCGCGAGCTCGATAGCTTTCACTTCGAGGAGGGCGCGACGCCCTCCTTCTCCACTTTCGAAGCCCACCTTGACGCCTGCGGATAGGCGCCCCCTTTGCATGTAAGCACCTCTTTCACCAAGTTGATTGGCGATCCGGCGCCTCGCTGCTTGATCACCGCTACATTGAAACTTGGCAGTCACAATTGCTCCGGCAAAACACTCCGTTGCAACTGTCACAAAATGTGACGAAATGCTAAATTTGGCGCCCCTCTCCGACATTGAACCAACAATAAGAGGTGCCCATATGGTTCAGTTAGTCGTCGATTCCGGCTGCGACCTGCCCGATGAATTCCTGCGTAAGTTCAAAATTCCGGTTCTGCCCCACAGTGTCAGCTTCGGCAATGAGATGTTTGGTGATCAGCGCAATCCCGCGCAGATGAACCACTTCTATTCGCTGTCGCTGGTGGACCGCTCCCGCGAGGTCAACTCCGGCCCGGCTGGAGAACCCGAGATCGAGCAGGTCATTGCCAAGCTGGTACAACAGGGGCAGACCGACATCGTCGTGCAGACCATCAACGCTGCCAACAGCCCCACCTACGCCAACGCGCAAAACGTCGCCCGTAAACTGGCGAGCGAGTCCGTAGAGATCCACACCGTAGACTCCCACACGCTGTTCTCCGGTCAGGGGTTACTGGCACTGTATACCTTATCGCTGATCCAGAAAGGGCTCACCGGTGCGCAGATCAAATCCCGCGCGGAAGAGTTCGGGCGCAAGATTGTCGGCTACGCGGCCATCAAGGACGTGTACTACCTGCGCGAGCGCGGCCGCCAGAAGAATGAAAAGAGCGTGAGCTGGCTGAAGGCCTTTATGGCGAAGTCGCTGGACCTGCACCCCATTATTTCCATGACATACCAGGGCTCCGCGGTAGCGGATACGGTAAAAACCTACGACGCTTGCAGCGAGCGCCTGTTCCAATTGGCGCAAGAGAAAATTGTCGACAAGGCCTTATTGATGCCTGCGATAGTGGTGAGTATTGCCGGCACGCTGAAAGACCTGGATCAGGCTCCTGGCTTCAATGCGTTGGAAAAAATTGCCGCCGAACACAACGTAAAAATTTATCGCTCGGTCATGAGCCTTTCCGGAGGAATCAACCTTGGGCCCGGTACCGTGGCCCTGGCAATGGCCGCCAAGTAAATTTTCGCCCAATCACTCGGGCGGCGTTTACATCCGCCACCCGAGTGTTCTGTTCCAGCGCTCCTCGACATTCCCGTGTTGAGCACTGCGACGCTGATGTTGACCTGCGCGACGCAGAGGAACAATCGCCACCAGATACCGCTAGACTGAGGAAAGCCGTTTCACGACTTACCCTATCTGGTGAAAAAGATGTACCGAAATTTCGCCGCGTTTTTTGCCCTGACCCTTGTACTTACGAGCGTCAGTGCAAAGGCAGATTCCGATCTCGCCAAACAGCTCAGCAACCCCGTCTCCGATCTCATCAGCGTGCCCTTCCAGCACAACTGGGACAACCGTGTTGGCCCGGTGGAAGGTGGGCGCAAATATACGCTGAATATCCAGCCGGTCATTCCCATCTCCATCAGCGAAAACTGGAATCTCATCAGCCGCACCATACTTCCGGTGATGAACCAGAAAGATATTTTTCCCGGCAGCGGCGAACAGACCGGCCTCGGCGATACAACCCAAAGCTTGTTTTTTTCCCCCAAGAAGCCCACCGCGGGCGGGCTGATTTGGGGCGCTGGCCCGGTATTTTTGGTGCCTACCGGCACCGAACCTTTGCTGGGCACGGAAAAATGGGGCGCCGGCCCTACCGGGGTGGTACTGAAACAGGCTGGCCCCTGGACCATCGGCACCCTCGCCAACCATGTATGGTCTTTTGCCGGCAGCGATAATCGCGCCGACGTGAACAGCACCTTCATCCAGCCATTTCTCGCCTACAACACGCCCACCTCCTGGACTTACACCCTGCAAACCGAATCCACCTACGACTGGGAAACCGAGCAGTGGAATGTCCCCATTCATTTCATGGTGGCGAAGGTATTCACGGTGGGTAAACAGACCTACCAGATCCAGGCCGGCCCGCGCTATTACGCGGAAAGCCCCGACGGTGGCAGCCAGGACTGGGGCTTCCGGCTCAACTGGGTGATGCTGTTCCCGAAAGCCAAAAAATGACTGGACGATTGTGTTCGCATTGAATTTTCCGCGATTGTCGCCTCCAGAGGTAACTGGTCATGCTGCACCAACGAACCCGCCCCCTAACCACCGTGCAAAAAATCCTGCCGCTGTGTATTGCCGCGCTCGCAACACCTGCAGCGCAGGCCGGCGGCATCATGCTGTGGCAGATAGGCACCCCCACCCTCGGTACCGCCAGTGCCGGCTGGGCGGCGATGCCGGAAGATGCCGCCACCGCTTTTACCAACCCCGCCGGTACCGTTTGGCGTGACAAGACAGAGGTGCGCGCCGCCGCGCAGTTACTTTATGGCGACATCGAATTTACCGATGACGGACTGAGCAATGTTCCGGGGAATGACGGCGGCAACCCGGTCGGCTGGTTTCCCGGCGCCGGTGGCTTTGCCGCGGGGAAAATCACCGATGATATCGGCTGGGGCATCGCCATGGCCGGTAACTTCGGCCTCGGCCTCGACTACCACGACGACTGGCAGGGGCGCCGCTTCGTGCAGAATGTCGATCTTATCGGCATGAGCCTGATCCCGTCGCTCAGCTGGCAGGTCAACGACTGCCTGTCCCTGGGCGTTGGACTGAATGCGATGGCCGCCTACTTCAGTTTCCAATCCGCGCCGCGCGCCGGGCTGATTGACGAGGATGCGTACCTGCGTTTCAAGGACCTCGAAGCCGGATACGGCGGCAACCTCGGTATTATCTACCGGCCAGTACCCAGCACGACCTTCGGCATCACCTATACCTCGAAGGTGGAACTCGAATTCACCGACCTGCTGAAGCTCCGCAATTTCGGCCCGCTTTTGGAACCGGCCGCTGAGCGCCTAAACGGCCAGCGCACACAAATAGAAATCAATGTCCCCGCAACCGTCACTGCCAGCCTGCAGCAGGCGCTGACGGATTCCACCACCCTGTATATCAATCTCGCCTGGCAGGACTGGTCGGACTATGCCGGCGTGACGCTGGCGCTGGAGAACCCGGCCCAAACCTCAATCAAGGTGGATCGCGGCTATCAGGATACCGGCGCCTTTGCCGTCGGTATTCGCCACGAATTCAGCCAGGGCATGCTGGGGGGCTGGTACCTGTCCACCGGTGTGGCGCTGGAAAGCGGGATGACCAATGAATCCGACCTGACCGCGGATACGGTCACCAATAAAAGCTGGACCCTGGGCCTCGGTGCCGGCACGGAACTCTGCCCCGGACTCACCATGGATGTGGGCTACAACTACGGATCCCTCGGCGATATCGGCATCGATCAGCAGGGCCGCCCACCCTTCAGCCCCAGACTGGAAGGCACCTACGAAGACAGTGTCCTGCACTTCCTCGGCGGCTCGGTACAGTTTGAGTTTTGATGCCTGAGGCATTGCCGCTGGTAAATAAAAAGCCCTCATCAATGGAGGGCTTTTTATTTGTGACCGTAAAAAAATGATCACCGTGAATTTTAGATCTGCGATTCGATGGGGAGCCAGGACAACACCCAGGAGAGCCAGCGCTGCCAGCGTGTGGTTTCAGGATCCGTGGTTTCCTGCAGGGTCTTGCCATCCTCATCCCGTGCGCGCCAGCGGAGTTTACCGCGCTCGCTAAGCGACAGGTGCCACGCGAATTCGCCCGTCACCCAGTCGTCGAAGAGTTCGCTCAGTTCCCGATTGATCGCTTCATTCTCCATCAGCAGGCCGATTTCGGTGTTTTGCAATATCGAGCGGCTGTCGAGATTGATGGAGCCGACAAAACCGAGATCGTCGTCAATCACAAACGTCTTGGCGTGCAACGTCGCCTGGGATTTCCCCTGAAACCAGCGCTTGCGTTTCTTTTCCCCAGAAACCTTGCGCAACTCCCACAGGTCCACACCTTCCCTGATCAGCGGCTTGCGGTAACGCGCGTAGGCGCCGTGCACGATGGCGACGTCGTTACTGGCAAGGGAGTTGGTGAGAATATCCACATTCACCCCCCGCCCCTGCAGGCCGGTAAACAGCTCCGTGCCCAGCTTACCCGGAATAAAGTAGGCCGCGCTGATACGCACATTGGACTTACTGTTGCGAATTACTTTCTCCAGTTTGTAGCCGGGAAATTCTTCAACCGGGACACTGTCGCGATGCAGAGCCTTGTCGGGAGGGTCTGCAAACAAGGTGCCCGGCCCCCACTGGAAAGGAATTTTGCCGGCAAGGATTTCTCCGGCCATTTTCGATTCGCGCAGTGCGTCGATAAACTCGGATTTGGCCTCTTCCTCCAGGAAAGCCTTCACTTCACGGCGCAGATCATCCAGATGCTGGTTTTCAGGGCTCTGATTTTTCAATTTCTCCAGCGGCAACTCCGCCACCGAAACCGACACCGGGTTGTTCCAGTAGTCGTCGAAAATCTGCTTCGCATCGAGTAAAACACACCCCAGTGCCATTACATCCACATCGAGAAATTCGATATCGGCGCGGGAGAAATAGCCGTCGGCGATATTGCGCCCACCGGTAATCATCACCAGGCCGTCGGCCACGAACAGCTTGTTGTGCATGCGGTGGTTGATGCGGCCGAAGTTCAGCGCCTGCTCCACCGCGCGCTTGATCCCGGAACGGCCGGCCACAGGATTGAATACACGAATGGAGATTTTGGGATGCTGGTCCAGCACCGTTATCCAGGGATTGACCACCCGCGAACCCAGGTCATCCACCAGCAGGCGTACGCGCACGCCGCGGTCCGCGGCCTGCAATAACAGGCTGGCAAGAATACGGCCGACGCTGTCGTCTTCGAAGATGTAATACTGCAGGTCCAGGGAAACGCTGGCTTCCTGAATCAGTGCCGCACGTGCGACAAAGGCCGAGAGACCATCCTGCAACAGATAGAACCCGGAATCTTGGTCGCATTGCGGTTGCGACTCGCGGTGCACAGCGGTTGCAAGCCGGGAATCTGTCGCCGGCGGAAGGCTGCTGGATTGATTGCGCGATGATCGGGACATTCCGGCATCAAATCTTTTCAGGTTGATGTGTAACAGACTAGTTGGTGCGCATAAAAAAACGCAGCGAGAAGCTGCGTTTCTTATGGTGCGACAGGTGTCAGGCGGTTTCTGTCCTGAGCTCCCGGCGCAGGATTTTGCCCACGGTGGACTTGGGCAATTCCTTCTGGATGACGATCTGCTTCGGCACCTTGTAGGCGGTCAGCTGGGTACGACAGAACTCGATGATGTCATGCTCGTCGACTTCACCATCGACCACCAGGTGCGCGCGCACGGCTTCGCCGGTCTGTTCGCTGGGAACACCCACCACCGCGGCCTCTACTACCTGAGGGTGACGGCATAACACGTCTTCCACCTCGTTCGGGTATACGTTGAACCCGGACACAATAATCATGTCTTTCAGGCGATCCACAATGCGGATATTGCCGTTGTCCTGAATCAGGCCAACATCGCCAGTACGGAAGAACCCATTGCGCATGACCTTGTCGGTTTCTTCGGGACGATTCCAGTAGCCGAGCATAACCTGCGGCCCACGGACCACCAGCTCACCGCTCTCGCCCTGGGGCAGCGCGTTGCCGTCTTCGTCCCACACCTGCACCTCGGTGTTCTCGAGGACAGTACCCACGGTGCCAATTTCCTCGCGGCCGAACTCGTTCAGACAGATGACCGGTGAAGTCTCAGACAGTCCCCAGCCCTCGGTTACCGGGCAGCCGGTCACCTGGTGCCAGAGTTCCGCCGCGCTGCTGGTCAACGCGGTGCCACCGGAGAAGGTCATTTTCAACGCGCTGAAATCCAGCTGCTTGAATTCCGGGTGGCGGCACAGGCCCACAAACAGGGTGTTGAGGCCGGCGAGGCCGGTAAAGCGGAACGGCGCGATCATTTTCACAAAGCCGTCGATATCGCGCGGATTGGGGATCAGCACATTCAGGCTGCCCATGCCAAAGAAAGTCAGCATGTTCACGGTGAATGCATAGATGTGATACAGCGGCAGCGGGCAGATAAAAATTTCTTCGCCCTCGTTGCCGCGCTGGAGAATACGCTCCAGCATCTGCTGGGTATTGGCCAGCAGGTTGTCGTGGGTCAGACACGCACCCTTGGCGACACCGGTAGTGCCACCGGTGTACTGCAGCACCGCGATATCCGAGCGTACAGCAGTACTCTCTACCAGGTCGGCACAGGCGGCGCCGCGCTCGATGGCGGAAACAAAGCTGTGGTAGCCCTCTGGCGCCGTTACCGCTTTGCCCAGCAGGTCCGCAGGCCCGGTCACCAGAACGTGTTCGATCCCGGTGGCGGATTTGATTTCTTCATACTTGCCAACGAAGTCGGCAAGGATCACCAGCGCCTTGGCACCAGAATCGGAAAACTGGTGCTGCATTTCCCGCGGGGTGTACAGGGGGTTGGTGTTGACCACCACCAGACCGGCACGCAGTGCGGCGTAGGCAGCAATAGGATATTGGGTAATATTCGGCAACTGAATGGCAATGCGGTCGCCGGACTTGAGGCCGCATTCGTGCTGCAGCCACTGCGCGAGATGCCGGGATTTTTCCTCGATCTCGCCGAAGGTCAGCGACTGACCAAGGCAGTGATAGGCCGGTTTGTCATGGAAGCGCTGCAGGCAGTGGCCGATATAGTCGGCAAGGTTTGCAGATTCCAGGCTCAACTCGCGTGCATTCATATTTTGCTCTCTCATAGGCGCTTACGCGCTCCGAAAATTATTGTTTTATTTTTCGGTCAGGTGTGGACAGTAAAAGGTGGCTGCACAGCGCAGCTGTGAGCCATCCTATTACCGCGGCACTCCGTTCATCAAGTCCGGCGAGTGTCCAATACGCCAGGATGAAAACCGGTCACCGAACTTCTTTTAACGCTTTCGCCACTTTCTGGTCAACAATCCAGCGGAACAGCCCGGTATGGCTGCGGGCGAGGTAACGAGTCAGCTTTGCCTTGAATCCCGGCGTAATCATAAAGGTGCGCTTGCGCAGACCATCCAGAATACCCTCAACCGCCACTTCTACCGGCAATACACCGGCGAATTCGTTCACGATCTCGGTCACGCGACTGCCCACGCGGCGCTCTTCCACCAGCATCGGCGTCTGGATTTCACCCGGGCAGACCACGGATACGTCGATGCCTTTTGGCTTCAGCTCGGTCCGCAGCACTTCCGCGAGGCCGACTACACCGAATTTAGAGGTGGCATAGGCACCGTGGGTGTAGCTGCCGCACATGCCAGCCAGTGACGCAATCAGAGCCAGATGGCCACCAGGGCGCATGTGCTTCAGTACGCCGGCGGCAAAGTTGCGGCTGCCGTACAGGTTGACCCGCATGCTCTGGTCAAACATCTCGTAAGACATTTCGGTAAACAACGCGGTGCGCAAAATACCGGCACAGTTGATGGCAAACTCCGGCGCGCCCAGGGTCGCTGCCGCTTCATCCATCGCCAGTTCGACCGCCTTTGGATCGGTAATATCCACCAGGAAGCGCTCTACCCGCGTGTTGCCTTTACACAAACTGCTCAGTTCATTCAGCAGCGCGTCTTCCACCTTCAGGTCGAAGATCGCCACCGAGGCGCCGTCCGCCAGCAGGGCGCGGGTCAGGTTGAGGCCGATACCACTGCCACCACCAGATACAAACGCCACCTTGGGCACACCGTGTTTCCAATTGCTCATAACTTCTTTACAACTCTGTTTATGCGGACACGGCCGTGGCGGACGTTTTGAAATGTGACTGAAGCTCGTCCATGGCCTGGTCAAACGTGACCACCGGCATATAGCCCAGCAGGCGGCGGGCCTTTTCATTCGAGAATTCATTCGGGCCGCCCATCAGCCGGTAGGACTGCCGGGTGATCATGGGGCGCTGCGGCTGGCGCAGCAGGTGCCCGAAAAATTCCAGCACCGGGGCCAGGCCGCGGGCGAGAACATTGGGTACTGATTTGGGTGCCGGGGTACCGGCCAGGCTCGCCAGGCGCTGCAGGTATTGCTGCCAGGTAACATCATAACCATCCGCTGCGATAAAAATGTCGCCGTTGTGACAGTCTGAACGCGCTGCCGCTATCAACAGTGCCACCAGGTTTTCCACGTGCACCAGACCGGCATCCCAATCCCCCTTGCCCAGCAGGCAGGGCTGACCGGCACGCAGCAACTCCAGCATGGTATTTACCCAGGGTCCACTGCCAACACCGAACACATTACCCGGGCGCACGATGGTCGCCTTGAGGCCACGCGCAACCGCTTCGAGCGTCACACGCTCCTGTTCCTGCTTACAAAATTCGTAGGGAGAACAGGGCTTGCCCACCGGGCTCTCCTCATCCAGTTTGCCCTTGGCCAGCGCGCTGGCATAGGCACAGACACTGGTGGTCACCACAAAGTGAGAACCCCAGCGCTGGGCGAGGTCTATGGCCTGCTCGGTGCCGTGTACGGTGATATCCACATGGGACTGCAGCGCACCCCAGTCACCGACCACCGCGGCCAGGTGGAAAATCGCATCCACCGGACCTATCTCGTCGGCGAGGCTGGTCAGGGTACGCACATCACCGGTTACCATGCGCAGCTGGTCGCCCCAGGCCGCCCACTCTTCGGGCACCCGCTCTCCGGGCATCATCAGGGCGACGACCTGTACCTTTTCCGTCAACAGCTGGCGCACCAGGTGGCGGCCGATAAAGCCGCCAGCACCGGTTACAAACGCCGAGTTCAATTGGCTCATAAGACTCTCTTCAGAACACTGCTATGCGGTCGTAGCGGCTTATTCGCCAACGACGATCATGTTTTCGCAGGTCTTGCCTTCGGCTTCACACAGGGCGCGGTAGACGGTCATGACCATCTTCGCATCCAGCACGCTGGTGACATTGCCGTCATCGTCGATATTGACGTTGCTGCCGAAGACCGCAAACCAGACTTCCGCATCTTCAGTGGCGTCATCGGAGACGGTCAGGGTGTGTACGGAGTGCGCTGGCTCGAACAGGTAGGAACCTTTCTTGTTCACCTTGTCCGGATACTCTTTGTAGAACCATTCACCCGCGGTGGTCACGGCAAATACCGGGCCGGTGTGGTAGTGGGTGTCGACACAAAAGCCGGGTTTGAATTTGTTTTTGATCACCCACAGGTTCTGGTTCAGGTCTACGTGCAGTACCTGCAGCAGGGAACCATCGGGAAGGGGCACCCAGGGCAGGTCCGCTTCCTGAATCAGAATCGCCTCGCGGGCGTGATCGCGGGATACAACGCCGCCGGTTTGCATTGCGGCCAGCATTTCCAGAATCGGGGTCTTGGTCTCACTCATCGCCGTTCTCCAGTAGTTGAGTTGGTATTTGTTATTGTGTTTCCCCCTGCCTTCGGAACCTGTTCGCAGGCGCGAAGGAATTTGCCCAGTCTAGGGAAGATGGCACGAGCCCAACTTGACTTTTTACGAACACGGTTTGACTATTTGCGAACAGCCCACCTAGACAAAAGTCGAGCCCTCCATGTTCCTGATTCGCAGCGGTGCCATCGAAGGTTATGAATCATTGGTCAGCCAGTGTGGCCAGAACCCCACCGCACTGTTGCAGCGGTTTGGCTTCAGCAGTGCCCAGCTGCGCGACCCGAACACCTATGTGTCCTACAACCGTCTCGCCGACCTGCTCGATGCCACCGCCCTCGCCTGTGGCGACCCGCTTTTCTGCCTGAACCTGGCGGCAGACCAGAGCGTGCTGGCACTCGGAGAGATCGCGCTGTCCATTCGCCAACAGCAGACACTGGCCGATGCCCTCAGCTACTCCAACCACCACATCAGCCTGCACGCGTACGGTGTGCATGTACAACAGAGACCTCGCGGGGACACGCTGGAACTGCAGCTGACGTTCGATTTCACCAACAGCAGCGGGCTTACCCAATTGATGCAGCTGAGCGCCGGGCAGGCGTTCAACCTGGTGGCGCAGATGGTGGGCAATGTCGGCAGCGCGCTGAAACTGCACCTGTCACAAACGGCACCGGCGAAAAATATCGACACCCCTGCACCTTATAGAGACCACATTCTCTACAGCAGTAACTTTGCCGGTATCAGCTTTCCGTTGAGCTGGCTCACGCGAAAGCCGCAATACGACGAGCAACTGCTGCGGGAACATTTCCAGCAGCGTATCCGGCTGCTGCAGTCCATCTATCCCGGCAACCTGCAGGCCCAGGTATGCCATATCATTGGCAACCTGCTGCCGAGCGGTGAGTGCAATATCGAGCGCGTCGCCGCTGCACTCAACCTGCACCCGCGGGTATTGCAGAAAAGGTTGCAGCAGGACGGCATCAGCTTTCGCGAACTACTGCAGCAGACACGTATGGAAATCGCCAAGCGCAACCTGCAACACGGCCAGCTCAGCGTTACCGACCTCGCGCTCAACCTCGGCTACGCCGATGTGGCGATATTCAGCCGCAACTTCAAACGCTGGACCGGCGTATCACCGAGCGCGTGGAAAAAAACCGGCGACGTCTCATGAAACCAGCGCGAAGGTGCGATCGATCAGCCACCAGCTTGCGGTGCCGCCAATTGCGTAAACCACCACCATGGTCGTGGTTGCGCCGATTATCGCCACTCTGTCTTCCGCCTGCTTGCCGCTTTGCAGAACCTTGCGCACCAGTAGCACCAGCGCCGCTACCACAGCGATAAACAGCAACTGCCCGGCTTCCACTCCCAGGTTAAATGCCAGCAGCGATCCGGCAATGGCCGATTGCGGCACACCGATATCCGCCAGCGCACCGGCAAACCCGAGGCCATGTAACAAGCCGAATCCCAGAGCCACCAGCCAGGGTCGCCGGATTGCCAGCGTCAACTTTCCCCGTCGCTTCAACAGGATTTCGCTCGCCACAAACACGATGCTCAGCGCAATCACCGCTTCCACCGGCGCCTGGGGTACGGAAATCCAACCAAGTACCGACAGCGCCAGGGTAACGCTGTGCGCCAGGGTAAATGCCGAGATAGTCACTGCCAACGAACGCCAGCCGCTTACCAGCAACAGCAACACCAGAACAAACAACAGGTGATCGATACCGAGCAGGATATGCTCGACGCCGAGCACGAAATACGTTTTCAGCCAGCCATCCGCGCTCGTATCTGCGACAAATGTATATCGGGGGTTTTCCGGCACCAGGCGCCCAACCAATTCCCTGCCATCGAGCCATTCA
Source organism: Microbulbifer sp. (assembly GCF_036563125.1). Lineage (GTDB taxonomy): Bacteria > Pseudomonadota > Gammaproteobacteria > Pseudomonadales > Cellvibrionaceae > Microbulbifer. The sequence continues at coordinate 3,987 of NZ_DATCMV010000106.1, read as the reverse complement.
ACACGCATCAGTACATCGGTCATGGTCTGCTCCAGCCCGTCAACCACAACTGTGGTACCGGACAATCCGGTTGGGCTGCCGATGCGCCAGCTTTCGGTGTACATACCATTGACCAGTCTGCCAACAGCGTTGTCGAGCTGGGAGACCTGCCCGTCAAACCGCACATCAAGCGACAGCTTCATCTGGCCGCGGGCCGGTACCCGCCACACTAGCTTGAATTCTCCCTCGTGCTCCTCGGTTAACTGTAAATACGCGGGGCGCAATTCGTGTGCGGACGCATTGCCGACAAAAACGCTCCCGGCGACAACCATGAGTAGGGTCAACGCGCGAACCAAATTTTTCGTCATCGCGCGGCGACCTCTGCTGCCGATGCGGAATCACCGCGAAGCTGTTCGCTTGCTTCACTTTCCATGCGCACCCGATAGCCCTCACGCAGGAGCAGATACTGGCGATCAAGCGTGTCGCTGTGCTGCTGTGCCTGCCAGTCGCGCATTACCAGTGCCCTGACGCTGGCAAGCTCGGCGGTGGCTTCCGGTGTGTAGGCCTCGATAATCACCAGGTGCTCACCGTACTCTGAACGGATCGGACCAACCCACTGCCCCTGGGGCTGCTGCATCAATTGTTCCGCAAACCCTACCCCCAACTGCTTATCCACCTCTTGCGCGGATGCGTCGGTAAATTGACGAGGCAGAAGATGGCTATCGCCTTCTACATCGGTAACCGCAGCCGGTGCCAATGTGGCGAGTAGTGCGCGCGCATCCTCTGCCGGCGCTGTGCGGTGATCACCGCTGAACAGGATCTGACGGAAACTGACACGAGCGGGGACCCGGTAGCGTTCGCGGTTGTCATGGAAAAACTGCGCCAGTACCTCCGGCGCGGGTTCTACCGAATCCACCAGATCCCGAGCGAGAAATTCCATTTTCAGCCGCAAACGCCGGCGGATCACCGTATCGTCTGACTCCAGGCCGAGTTTCAGTGCTTCGCGGTACAGCACCTCCTCACGCACAAAGTTGTCCACCAGCTTCTGCATTTCCTCGCCATTCGGCGGTCGCTGCCAGCTGCGCTCGAACACCGATGCCAGGTGTGCGACGCGGCTGGGGGTAATCACGATGTCTTCCAGATCGGCAGCGCCCGCATTGAACAGACCGTCGATGGCAAACAGCAAGCCGCCGATCAGGGCAAAGTGCAGCAAAGGGTCCCGCAACAGCGGGACTTTTTTCAGACTCATGGCCACCACTTACTCACCACCAGCGGATACTTCTGCGAAATACTTTGACTCCGGCGTGTACCAGATGGGGGAACTCCAGGCGCGCTCCTGGATGGAAACCGGCAGGTCCTCGCGGGGTTTGCGCCCGAGCGCCTTGGCATCGTAGGTAGACCAGCGCGGGGTCGGAATTTCCAGCACACGCACATAGTAGAAGGCGTATTGATCCGGTTTGAAGCTGTCATCCCGCCACACCGCCGTCAGCTGGCTGTCACCGATGTCGTTGGTATAGGTGGCGGTGTCCGGGTCCACGGTATTGCCTACCGGCGGCACCTTGCCATCGTCACCAACACTGCGGCCATCCGACAGGGCGACATCGAAAATCGCTTCATGTTGTTCACCATTCTCGACCCAGCCCTTTACCACCTGGATCCGATCCAGGTTGGCGCCGGCGCTGTCCTTCATCGCGCTGATCAGGAATACCGGTTTCTTGCCACCTTCTGATGCCGGCAGGTCACCACCCATGGGCACCCCGTCGCGGTAAGCCTGTGCAACCCAGTCACTGTTATTCGGAGAGTTTTCATTGAAGTTCCAGCCGCCGAAGAAGCGCAGTTTCATACGCGTACCAGAGGTTGCGTAGGTCTCCTTACGCATCAGCGCCGCATAGATCGCTTCGCGGGTATTTTCCGGTGCCCACACGGCGGCGAGACCGCCGGAACTGAATTCGCGCACGCGGCGGTTGTTGACCTCATCGCCAGGCAGCGGGCCATCGAGGCGCTTCTTCGGTGTATTTTCAAAACCGAATTTGCCGGTGTGATTGTCTTCCTCCACCGAAGCCGCCGCATTGTGGGTATCGGAATCTCCGATCAGTCCGAATTTGTACGGGTTTGGCCGGCCCTCGACCGCCATGGACAGGCCATCCAGATAGGCCTGACGCGCGTAGCCGCCTTTCTTGTGCTCCGGTACCGCGGCAACACTCGCGGCCAGCAGGTAATCCCACAATTCGAAGCCGGCAAACTCGTCGTTGGGCGACAGCGACGGATGGGTTTCGGAGCTGCCCTTGATTTGGCTCACCTCATACAGCGGCTCGTTGGCGATACGCGCCTCGATATATTCCGCCGACAGCGGCTCGCCATCTGCAGTCGCGGTCGGGAACATCAGTCCGTCGCTGGCGTTGCCGTTGTGGGTGATCGCCAGCACCGTCGCACCATTGGCGCGGGCGCGATCCATGTATTTCCACAGGTCCTGCGGATCTTCGGATTCATTGGTACTGAACGGCAGCTCTGGAACACCAACCGACGTCTCGAACACCACCACCCGGTGCAGGTTGCGCATCGCCGGGGTGGAAGTCCATTCGAACGCGGGGAAGGTGGTGAACTTGCCCGGCTCGTAGTATTCGTCTGCGGTGCGCACCACTTCCTGCCAGATCGGCTTCATGATCGCCGGATCCGCCAGCGCGGGATCCTCCATGCCCGGGGTCATGGTATCCAGTACGCGGGCGTAGGCATCAAACGCGACTTTCTTGTCCGTGGAGAGAATTTCTTTGGCGATCGGCAGTTTGCTGGCCGGGTTTTCCGGGTCCTGCATTTTCTTGAACACGCCGAGGTATTCGGAGTGATCGGACACCGCATAAAAATCCAGAGGACGCTTGATCTGCATGACACCCGCAGCCGCCGCGGCGGGAATCGCCTCACCTTTCGCCCAGCGGTAGGCATCCGCCGGCGTGGTATTGGCACCGTTGGTCAGGGCATCGAAGGAGTAACTGGTGTGAACGTGAAAATTTCCGAAATAAACATTTTCGGCGAGATCCGACGTATCCACAGTCACATTGGTGCTGGAAGGAATATTGCTGTGCCCACTGGCGGCGGGTTGCTCGACAACCGCCTCCGCTGCCGCTTGCTGTTTTTCGTTTGCCACCTGCTCGCCACAACCTGCAAGTCCAAGGGCCAATAGGCAGGCACCAGAAATATGTCGCATCCGATTACTCTCGTTTTACTATTTTTTGGATTGATTGCGTGCGCAATCGAAGATAGAAAAATGCGACCTTCTCCTAAGGAGGGAAGGCCGCAAATCAAAGGACGGAAAAATACCTCTAACGACTACGGCATTACTCGTCCGAATAGCCCGCTCCGGATGCCGGCTTGATGTAGCGCGGAACGATACCCTGGGCTTTCGCCGCTTCACGAATCATCATTTCAATCCAGCCGGCGTCCATCACGTTCATGAACTCGTCGTTTTCATCGAAGTTGATATTTGATCCGGTCACCATCATGAAAGTATCGGTCACTTCGGTGTTGCTCTCCGGCACGTGCAGCTGGTGGATGGAACCGCCCGGCTCATACAGGTAGCTGCCTGCGGTCTGTGGCTGATCCGGATACTCCACGTAGTGCCAGCTGCCGGTCATGGTGTACAGGTGCACAGCACCGGTATGGAAATGTTTGGGCAGGGTAACGCCCGCTTCAAACAGTACGCGTAAAACCCACACACCATTTTCAGGATCCAGGAAGCAGGGATAGACGTGCACACCCGGCAATACGTTCTTGATCAGCGGCAGCTTGCTGGTATCCAGGGTCAGCAGGGAGTCCTGCGGGTGAATCGGCATTGGAAGTACCATGTTATTTCTCCTTTCACTCTCTGTTTGAGTAACGGTTTTCAGGATTGGGGGTAAGCCTGCCGGATTTCCTGCATGGCTTCGTCAAGGGTGACCGACGGCTGGTAGCCGAGAACCTGTTGCGCCTTGCTCGCGTCAAAAATACTTTCGACCCCCGTAAGTCGGTAAGCCA
>NZ_DATCMV010000091.1:0-121675 GCF_036563125.1 Microbulbifer sp. | reverse complement strand
CTCAGCAAGGCGCTTGGTAGCCCCCATCACGTTGGTCGGGCGCACCGCCTTGTCCGTGGAGACCAGCACAAACTGTTCGACACCGGAGGCTTCCGCCGCCTCAAGTACCGAAAGCGTTCCCAGAACATTGTTTTCCGCGCCTACCACCACATTCTGCTCCACCAGGGGCACATGCTTGTAGGCGGCGGCGTGATAGATGGTATGCACATTAAAGGACTGAATAATTTCAGTCATGCGGGTGCGGTTACGCACATCCCCTAACAACGCTGTCACTTCAACCCGAAGGTTTTCATCCAGCTGCTGCTGGCGCAGCTCACGCTCGATCTGATAGAGAGAGAACTCTGAACTCTCCACCATAATCAGCTTCGACGGTTCCCACTGCACAATCTGGCGACACAGCTCAGAGCCAATGGAACCTCCGGCACCGGTCACCAATACCACCTTGCCCGCGATGGACGCAGAAATCAGCCCTTTCTGCGGCTCTACCGGTGCTCGACCGAGAATGTTTTCGTAGATCTGGGAAACATCCGAAACCCGGCCAGCGCTATCGACCAGCTCTTCCATGCCGGGAATCACTTTTACCACTACCCCTCGCTCTCGCAGGCTGCGGGTAATCTCTCGCCGGCGGCGCTTGGGCACCCCAGGCATAGCCAGCAATACCTCTGAAATGTCCCGCTCGGCAATGACCTCAAGGATATTCGCCGGGCTGTAGACCAGAACACCATCGATCAAGGTGTTCTGCTTGGAGGCGTTATCGTCAAAAAACGCGACGGTTTTATACATTTCGCCGTGAATCAATCCCTTGTACAACTGCAGACCCGCAGTTCCCGCACCATAGATCGCAACCCGGGTTTTGTGGATTTCCAGCGCCATCTGATAGTAGACACGCACCAGCCAGCGCGAACCGCCAACAGCGATCAGGGCAAAACACCAGTAGATAACCGGTACGGAACGGGGAACACCGGCATAGGTAAGGTAGGAGGCCACCGCAAGTACCACCGCGGATGCCGTCACCCCCTGAAGCACGGCAACGATAGCCTGCTGCCCCATGTAGCGGATGACCGTGCGGTAAAGCCCCAGGCGAAGAAAGATGAAACTACTAGAGACCAGTGTCATGCCAAGGCACAACGCCATAGCCTGCTCCGTGACGAGCCCAGCGCCGTTGAACCTGATGGTCATTGCCAGCAGAAATGCCGCTGTCAACATCAGCAGGTCATAACACAGCATCAGCACCGGCTTGTAGTTTTTTTGTGCAACTTTATAAAAGCGCTTCACTAGCCCCCCAATGTATTCCTTTGACGGATCTCCATGATCCACTCACCACACAAGTACTTCAGAACCTTCCGTTGGAACCATGCTCAGGAATCACACAGCAAACTCGGATGCTACCAGCAAATACGCCATCGTCGACGTGCATAGCATCACGGCCAGCTCAAAAAATAATGCAGATTTCACACCAAACTTCAGTGCCGCGCGCTGGTACAGGTGCTGACGATGCGCTTCCCACCAGCGCTCCCCCCTCATCACCCGCAGCGCCAGCGTCAAGGTGGCATCAAACCAGAACGGCAGAAAAATCAGCAGCGGTATTGCCAGGCTGAACACGCCACGCTCCCATCCATCAATACTGACGGCGAAGACCGCCAGCCCGATCACTGTCGACCCGGCGTCCCCCATAAAAATTCGCGCCTGCGGCCAATTGTAGTACAAGAAGATGGTGCTACTGGCTGCCAGAAAAAAACAGATCCCCGCCAGATCGCCCGCACCACGCTGGATGCAAATCAATCCCAGAGCCGTAAAACCGATACTGGTCATACTGCCGGCAAACCCATCCATTCCATCCATAAAGTTGTACAGATTGACAACCCAGACACCCACGAGAATTGCAGGAACCCACAACAGCCAATGCGCAAACCCCGGAACCAATGAAAAAGACAGCAGCGATACGGATAAAATTTGTACAGAGAAGCGAAGTCGGGCACTCAAGGAGTACAAATCATCCACTACTGAAACCGCCAACAGCAAGAAAAACGCGGCAGCTACACCAGCAGACAAATCCACACCGCCTGCGAGCACTCCAGCAACAACACCGGCCAGAATCGCCAAACCGCCAGTGCGTGGTACAGGTACTTCATGAAGCGAGCGATGATTAGGGGTATCCAGAGCAAACTGGCGTAACCGAGTGAGAAGCAACCACAATACGGCGGCGGTTACCAGGGCAGATATGAAAAGCGGAACCCACCACAAATGCATCAGCGCCCCCATCAACTCCCCCTCAAAAAATCATCGTAGCGCGTCCTTGGCAGCCAGCCCACACGCACCCTTAACCGCTCCGAACTATAAAGCTCACCTCTTGACACATCAAGGAAAGCTGTCTTAACACCCAAAAATGACAGGACGCTAAATGGTGACAATAAAAATGCCGCCGCAAACCGGTTGCTTTTTATACGCCTCCCGCTCACGGCCGAGCTGATTGCGGCAAGATCGTAGTAAGCCGGTTCCGAAGCGATGAAAACTTCGCCATTACACAACCGCTCCTCCAACAAAGTAATCGCGGTCAAAAGATCATCCAATGCCACAAAACTGCGATACCCCGTCGCGGGAACAAAAGGCAGGAACCTCCCAAGACGCTTCAATCGCGCTTTCCAAAAAAACGCGCGGCGGTCGCCCGCGTTTATTTGACACTCGCGCCCTTTCCCCTTGTATTCACCGTAAACCGCAGCGGGGCGCAGAACGTTGACTCGAATGTTACCGGGATAAGCCAGGAGCAATTGCTCCGCACGCCATTTACTCAGCCCGTAGGGATCCGTGGCCGGCTCACCCGCTTCTTCCCGTGCAATTTTTCCACAAGGGACCTTCTTTGCCTTGACACTGGAGAAATACAGAAAACTTTCAGCACCCGCCTCATTGGCCAACTTGAGCAAAGCAACCGGCAACTGGCAGTTGAGCCGGTCAGCGAGCTCCGGCTGTTGGCGACATCTAGGAATACTGGCCAGGCCCGCGGCATATACGACTTTGTCGCCAGGGGCGAACACCCCATAAAACCCGGCCTCCGCATATTCTGCAATCTGCTGATGCTCGCAACCTGCTGGCCCATAACTGCGACGAGACAGCGATAGCACCGGCAACCCCCGGTCTACCAGATAACGGCACAAAGCGGAGCCTATATATCCCGAGCTGCCTATGATCACCCATCGCATTTTGCTGAATTGCCGCCTTTAAAAAATTTAGCCCGGATGCAATATCGGGCTGCACTCAAAAAAAGACAGCGCCATGGGGCGCTGTCTTGATGCTCCTGTTACAACTGGATTCGACTCTTGTTCTTCTCCAGAGTTGCAACACCGATTCCTTTTACCTCGAGCAACTGTTCGATGCTCGAGAATTTTCCATTCTGCTCCCGGTACTGAACGATAAGCTCCGCTTTTGCAGCCCCCACCCCCTCGAGCGCCGCCGACAACTCTTCAGCCGATGCGGTATTCAGGTTAACCAGTACCTGTTCCTGCACAACAGGCTCATCAGCAGTCGCTTGCTGAACAGTAACCAGCATCAGTGAAATCGCGAAAAGTGCAGCCAGCGGGATACGGAAAAGTTTCATGGTAAATTCCTTTTAGTCGGTTTATTGGTCGTCATTCCATGGGACCACATACTTCCCCAAGCGGAAGTGACTTTACCAACAACTCCCCCACTTTTTGACCCTTTAGCGATTACACGCCATTACACGCGAGTACAGCCGGGCACTAAATGAGACCTTGGTACAACCAACAGCTCGATTTCGCCAACCCGTCAAGCAGCGTTGTTGCGAATATCCTCAACGATCGCCTGCAGTGCGGCAGCGGGATTTTCGGCAGCAGTGATCGGTCGCCCAATTACCAGAAAGTCAGAACCGTTTTTCAAGGCATCTACCGGAGTAACGATTCTGCGCTGATCGTCCGCGGCGGAACCCGCGGGACGGATACCCGGGGTAACCAGGGAAAACGCACTGCCACAAGCCTGCTTGAGGGACTCCGCTTCCTGTGCCGAACAAACCACGCCGTCGAGCCCGCTGCTTTTGGCCAACTGCGCCAATGCCACCACCTGCTCTCTCAGCGGTCGGACTACACCGACTGGCGCCAGCTCTTCTTCCGCGGTGCTGGTCAACACAGTGACACCGATCAGCAGCGGTCGCTTTACTCCCAGAGGGGCCAGTGCATCCGCCGCGGCACGCATCATGCGCTCCCCACCACTGGCGTGAACATTGACCATCCACACCCCCAGACCGGCGGCCGCGCGCACGGCCGCAGCAACGGTATTGGGAATGTCGTGGAATTTCAGATCAAGGAATACATCAAAGCCCTTCCCCACCAGTTCCCGCACCAGATCCGGCCCGGCGATAGTGAACAGCTCCTTACCCACCTTCACACGGCAGATCGCAGGATCCAATTGGGCGGCCATCGCAAGCGCGGCTTCCGCATTGTCATAATCCAGCGCCACGATTACTGGGGATGCAACAGAATCAGTCAATGAACACCTCTATCTTCAAAATGGATTTGCAGCCACCACAGCGGCTGGGGCGCTACTCGCCCTCGATACCTTTTACCGAGCGCACACTGCCCCAGCGTTTACAGCTCGGGCACAGCCAGTGCAACTGGTTGCCGGAAAAGCCACAATTGTTGCAGCGGTAATGAGGGCGGCTGGCGATAAGCTGGTCGATCAGATTTTTGAGCAGGAACAGGTTTTCCTGCGAGCGCCCCTCGGCACCATCAATGTGCAGACTAAGGAAGTAGCCGAGTCCCCGCAGCGATGGGCGCAGCGCCAACTGCTTACCCATAAAAGCAGCGGCTTCCGCTTCACTCCTCGCCTGGTGAATCCGCTCTGCCAGTGCAATCAGCACACTGTTTGAAGGATGCTCCTTGAGCAGTGCCTCCAGGTACTGAACCAACCCCTGCTCGTCGCCTACCGCGTCGTAGCAGGTAATCAACAGGTCGAGAATTTCAGGAATATAGTCGGGGTTCTGCTTTGGCACCCTCTCGAGCACCTTGATGGCCTCTTGCGGACGACCAAGCAGATACTCAAGCCGCCCTAGCAACAGATTGGCGCGCACCGAGTGTCGGTCGTAACCAAGGGCAGCATCGATATGCTTGCGAGCACTCAGGTAATCCTTGCTGTTGATCGCCTCCTCCGCCAGCTCACAGCAGAAGTGCGCCTGTACCGGCGCCCACTCTCCGGGCAAACGCTTGAAGCGACGCCCGTGCAGCAGGTTTACGGCGTGGATCGCCTTCGCCCACTCGCGCTCATCCCGGTACACCTCTACCAGATATTCGAGACTGGTATTGCGCAGCTCCGAAGACGTTTCCACCAGCTCCTGCAGCAGCCGCTCCGCCCTGTCGAGCCAGCCCGCGGCAATGTAATCCCGCGCGAGCTCCAGCTGTGCTTTCTGTTGGCTGATCCGGTTAAGACTGGGACGTGCCAGCAGATTCTGGTGCACGCGAATGGCCTGGTCGTGCTCACCGCGCTTGCGCAGCAGGTTGCCCAGGGCGAGATGGGTTTCGAAGGTGGCGCTGCTCACTTCGAGCGCATCGATGAATTTTTCGATCGCGTCGTTGTGACGCTCGCTGAGCAGGTAATTGAGCCCCTGCGCATAGGATTGCGCCAGAGCATGGTGCTGATTGTTTTTTGCACCTTTCTTTTTGCCACTCTTGCGACCGAGATACCACCCGATGGCGATGGACGCAAAAATGAAGATGAAAAACGTCAGGTCGCTCAACTCATTCTCCGGCAACCTGGCGGCGCACCGTCTGCAATTCGCGCTCGGTACGCAACAATTGGCGCTCCAAGCCTTTTACCCGGCGCCTTTCGGTCCAGTATGGCAACAGGCTGGCGAGAAAACCCAGCAACGCGCCAATCAGCAAAAATCCGATCAACCAGAACCCAACACTGCCCGCAAATAGCGGGTAGCCGGCAAACCGCGGGGTAATACTCTCAGGATTATCGACGGCGAAATACACCCCCAGGGCAACGCAGGCGAGTGCTAGCACCCCGAATAGCAGACGCGATATCCAGCGCAGAAATGACAAGAGAACCTCCGGCTCCCGAGGGAGTGAAAAACGATTAGTCCGTTACAGTGTTAGCCCACTGCAATCAGCCCGGCAATCACGCACTCTCGAGTGCGTCGTGGCTCAGCTGCTGATTGACCCTGTCCCTGAGTTCTTTCCCCGGTTTGAAGTGAGGCACGTATTTACCTGCCAGTTCGACCGAGTCACCGGTTTTGGGGTTGCGCCCGGTTCTCGGCGCCCGATAGTGCAGGGAAAAACTGCCAAATCCGCGGATCTCGATCCGCTCCCCTTCAGCCAGGACACCCGACATGGTGTCCAACATGACTTTGACCGCCAGCTCTACATCCTTCACCGGCAGCTGATCCAACCTCAGAGCAATCTTCTCGATCAGTTCAGACTTGGTCATGCTGTCCGCAATCCTTTCTAAGTCATTGATTATTCTGGAATAGCGGCAATCATCTAATAGAAAGCCGGACTGGGCAACCCCAGTCCGGCTTCCGGATAGCTTCAGCTCATGGAACTGAAGCCTTTGAACAGCAAGGACCTATTAGTCTTTGTTATTCATTTGCGCCTTGATCAGGTCACCGATAGTAGCCGGCTGAACCTGCTCAGCTTGCTTCTTGCTGTGATCCTTGATCGCTTGCTTCTCGTCGTCCTGGTCTTTGGCCTTGATGGAGAGGCTGATCACGCGGTTCTTGCGATCCACGCTGGTGATCTTGGTCTCTACTTCATCGCCTTCTTTCAGGGCGTTGCGAGCATCTTCAACCTTGTCGCGGCTGATTTCGGAAGCGCGCAGAACACCTTCCACTTCGCCGGCCAGGGTGATGATCGCCTGCTTGGCGTCAACTTCCTTCACGGTGCCCATCACGATGCTGCCGCGATCGTTGGTGGCAACGTAGTCAGAGAACGGATCGGATTCCAGCTGCTTGATACCCAGGGAGATACGCTCGCGGTCGGAGTCGATACCCAGGATAACGGTTTCCAGCTCGTCGCCTTTCTTGAACTTGCGCACGGCTTCTTCGCCAGCTTCGTTCCAGGAGATGTCGGACAGGTGAACCAGACCGTCGATGCTGCCGTCCAGACCGATGAAGATACCGAAGTCGGTGATGGACTTGATCTTACCGGAGATCTTGTCGCCCTTGGCAAACTTACGCGCGAACGCGTCCCAGGGGTTTTCCTGGCACTGTTTGATACCCAGGGAGATACGACGACGCTCTTCGTCGATGTCCAGGATCATTACCTCGACCTCGTCGCCAACGTTGACAACTTTGGACGGGTGAATGTTTTTGTTGGTCCAATCCATTTCGGAAACGTGTACCAGACCTTCCACACCTTCTTCCAGCTCTGCGAAGCAGCCGTAGTCGGTCAGGTTGGTTACAACAGCCTTCACGCGGCTGTTCTCCGGGTAACGCTGCTTGATGGATACCCACGGATCTTCGCCCAGTTGCTTCAGACCCAGGGATACACGGCTGCGATCGCGGTCGAACTTCAGAACCTTGACTTCGATTTCGTCGCCAACGTTCACGATCTCGCTCGGGTGCTTGATACGCTTCCACGCCATGTCGGTGATGTGCAGCAGGCCATCGATACCGCCCAGATCTACGAACGCGCCGTAGTCGGTCAGGTTCTTCACGATACCCTTAACTGCCATACCTTCTTGCAGGCTAGCCAGCAGAGCTTCGCGCTCTTCGCTGTTGGCTGCTTCCATCACTGCGCGACGGGAAACAACAACGTTGTTGCGCTTGGCGTCCAGCTTGATAACTTTGAAGTCGAGCTCTTTGCCTTCCAGGTGCGCGGTATCGCGAACCGGACGAACGTCTACCAGAGAACCCGGCAGGAATGCACGGATGTTGGCAACGTCAACAGTAAAGCCGCCTTTAACCTTGCCACTGATAACACCTTTAACCACTTCGTCTGCAGCGTGTGCAGCGTCGAGGATTTTCCAGGCTTCAGCGCGCTTGGCTTTTTCACGGGACAGACGGGTTTCACCGAAACCGTCTTCAACCGCTTCCAGGGCAACCTGTACTTCGTCGCCCACTTGCAGCAGCAGTTCGCCTTTCTCGTTCTTGAACTGTTCCGCAGGAATAACGCCTTCAGACTTCAGGCCCGCGTGTACGGTAACCCAGTCTTTGTCCACGTCGATTACAACACCGGTAACGATTGCACCCGGTGCCATTTCAACGCTTTTCAGGCTCTCTTCAAATAGTTCAGCAAAGCTCTCGCTCATTACATTACCTATATATATGGGCTCCACCGATGACAACTATTAAGTTTAGTCAGCCGCCAGTAGGAACCCCACCGCGCTGCCAGTACGCGGGTCGGATTACAACTGCGGCCGGGCAATTCTGGCTGATCCCGGCCGCTGCTGTTAAAAATCTGTTTTTAGGAATTGATTCCCAAAGAAGCATCAACTGATGCGCTTATGAACCAATTCAAGCACCTTTTCCAGAACACCGTTTATGTCGATGCTCGTGCTGTCCAGCACCAAGGCGTCTTCCGCCGGCGCCAGAGGGGAGGCTGCGCGATTCATGTCCCGGTCGTCCCGGGCGCGGATGTCCTCCAGCAGGTCGCGGAGGCTAACAGAAACCCCCCTGCCCTGCAACTGATCGTAGCGCCGCCGGGCGCGCTCTTCCGCACTGGCGGTAAGGAAAATCTTGACCGGGGCGTCGGGGAAGACTGTCGTCCCCATATCTCGACCATCCGCCACCAGGCCAGGGGCAGCGCGGAAGTCACGCTGGCGCTGCAGCAGGGCGTCCCGCACCGCGGGAATAGCCGCGACCTTGGAGGCCGCCATGCTCACCCGCTCCATGCGAATATCGCGACTCACATCCTTGCCACACAGCAGCGCGCTCACTTCATCGTTGGCAATCGCAAACTGGATATCCAGGTTGCCCGCGATATCCGCAAGCCGGGCCTCATCCGCCAGGTCCACATCGGCATTCAATGCCGCCAGTGCAGTCAGACGGTAGAGCGCGCCGGAATCCAGCAGCGCGAACCCGAGCTTGTCCGCCAACAGCTTGGCAATGGTGCCCTTGCCAGAACCGCTCGGTCCGTCAATGGTGATTACAGGCGCTTTTGTGATTGCTTCAGTCATAACTAATTTGGTACTGCTTTAGTTTGCTTTTTGCCGGTATAGGATGGAGGTGCGCTCAGTGCACCTCCAGGTTCATTCCCGCACCCTGTGCCAACTCGGCAAAATTGGGGAAAGACGTGGCCACATTGGCGCAGTGCAAGATACGGATGTCCGCACCCGCGCGCAACGCCGCCACTGCGAACGACATGGCAATCCGGTGGTCCCCGAGACTGTCCACCTCGCCACCGCCAAATACTGCCGCTTCACCGTTGCCGCCCTTACCCTGAATCACAATGCCATCGGGCGTAGGCTCCGCATTGATACCAAGGATCTTGAGTCCGTCCGCCATGGCCTGAATGCGATCACTCTCCTTCACCCGCAGCTCTTCCGCGCCGGTAAGCACGGTTTCCCCTTCCGCACAGGAGGCTGCGACAAAGATTGCCGGGAACTCGTCAATGGCGAGCGGCACCTGATCTTCCGGGATCTGGATACCCTTGAGCGGCGCATAGCGCACACGGATATCCGCCACTGGCTCACCGCCCACTTCGCGGCGATTCTCAAGAGTAATGTCCGCACCCATGGCCCGCAGGATATTGATGGCCCCGTCGCGGGTGGGGTTGATCCCCACATGCCGCAGCAGCACATCTGAACCCGGGGCAATGGAGGCCGCCACCATAAAGAAGGTGGCCGAGGAGATATCCGCAGGCACATCGATATGACAGGCTGTCAGATTACCGCCACCACTCAAGCTGGCGCGGGCGCCATCGCGGTTAACCTCATAGCCGAACCCGGCCAGCATGCGCTCGGTGTGGTCGCGGGTGGGCGCAGGCTCGGTGGTACTGGTATCACCGTCAGCGTAGAGTCCCGCCAACAACACACAGGACTTCACCTGGGCACTGGCCATGGGCAGGGTGTAATCGATCGCCCTCAGGGACTGGCCGCCAGTGATTTTTACCGGCGGACGACCATCCTCACCAGTCTCCACCGCTGCGCCCATCTCCCGCAGCGGATTGGCCACGCGATTCATCGGGCGCTTGGACAGGGATTCATCACCGGTCAGCACCGAATCGAATTTCTGCCCCGCCAGCAGGCCGGCAAGCAGACGCATGGAGGTTCCGGAATTGCCCACATACAGCGGCCCGGGTGGCGCCTGCAGTCCGTGCATACCCACGCCGTGAATGGTGACGCGACCATTGACCGGCCCCTCGATCACCACACCCATATCGCGGAAAGCCTGCAGGGTCGCCAGTGCGTCCTCCCCCTCCAGAAATCCCTCTACCTCGGTGACGCCTTCTGCCAGAGAGCCCAGCATGATGGAGCGGTGCGACATAGACTTGTCGCCCGGCACCCGCAGATCGCCATTCACTGCGCCGCCCGGACGGGCGACAAACGTTACTTCCTTCGCTTCCATAATTTCCGTGTACGCTTTTTTGGCCAGCATTTTGGTGAAGTGATCCCGCGCCGCCTTGGCACGGGTAAAAACCCCCATAAGGTGTTCGCTGTCGCCGCTGGCAATGGCACTGCGCAGGGATTCCAGATTGGAGGTGTATAGATCGATGGCTTTGAGAATTGCCTCCCGGTTGGCGAGCATGATGTCCCGCCACATCACCGGGTCACTGGAAGCAATGCGGGTAAAATCGCGAAAGCCACCGGCGGCATAGCGGAAAATATTCTCGTTTTCCGCGTCGTGGGCCAGGGTATCCACCAGCCCGAAGGCAATCACATGAGGAAGGTGGCTGGTGGCCGCAAGCACCTCGTCGTGCTCCACCACCGGCATGGTCAGCACTTCCGCACCAACCGCCTCCCACATGGCATGAATACGCTGCACATGCACCGCTGCGGTATTTTCCAGCGGCGTGAGAATAATGCGGTGAGCAATATAGAGATCATCGCGCGCGGCGGTTACGCCACTCTGCTCGGAACCGGCAATGGGGTGCCCCGGCACTAAAAAGTCCGGCACCTGCCCCCAGACATTTTTCGCCGCCGCAACCACACTGCCCTTGACGCTGGCGCCGTCGGTAACGGTCACGCCCACAGGAAGACGGCCCTTCAGCTGCGCGAATACTGCTTCCACGGTAAGCGTGGGCACCGCAACAAAAATTACATCCCCCGCATCCAGCTCCGGCAGGATTTCACCGAGATCGGTAACCGCACGATCTACCACGCCGAGCGCCACCGCCTGCTCGCAGGTCTGCGCCCTGCGCGCCACGCCGATAACCTCGCGGCAACCGCTGGCGGCCTTCAGGCCCAATGCAAGACTGCCGCCGATCAGGCCAATGCCGACCACCACCAGGCGACCGACAATAACCCCTGAGGCTTCCTGCCCCCTGCACTCTCCTGCCACCGCCATTTACAGCACTCCGCGGGGGTAGGAACCCAGCACTTTCATATCTGAAGCGCAGGCACCGACTTCTTTCAGCGCCGCAGCCACATTTTCGCGCTCGCGGTGCCCCACGAAATCGATAAAGAACACATAGGTCCAGTTGCCACTCTGGGCCGGGCGCGTTTCCACCCGAGTCAGATCGATCTTGTGGTGCTGGAACGGCGCCAGCAGGTCGTGCAGCGCACCCGGTGCGTTGCGCATGGATACCATCAGCGACGTTTTGTCGTCACCACTGGGCGGCACCGCCTGCGAACCAATGATCAGAAAGCGGGTGGAGTTATCCGGGCGATCCTCGATTTTCTCATTGAGGATCTTGAGGCCGTACAGCTCCGCCGCCATATCGCCGGCGATAGCCGCCGCATTCCACTCACCCTTCACTCGCCTGGCTGCCTCGGCGTTACTCGCCACCGCCACGCGCTCCACATTCGGGTAGTAAGAGTCCAGCCACTTACGACACTGCGCCAGACTCTGGGCGTGGGAGTAAATACGGGTGATGGAATCCTTGCGGGTGATGTCGGAGATCATCAGGTGCTGGTGAATCCGCAACTCCACTTCGCCGCAGATTTTCAGGTTGGACGTCATGAAATTGTCCAGCGTGTGGTTCACCACACCCTCGGTGGAATTTTCCACCGGCACCACACCGTAGTTGACCGCACCCGCTTCCACTTCGCGGAACACCTCATCGATGGCCGCCAGCGGTTTGGACACGGCTGAATGGCCAAAGTGCTTCAGTGCAGCCTGCTGGGTGAAGGTGCCCTCGGGCCCGAGATAGGCCACCTTGATCGGCTCTTCGAGCGCCAGACAGGCGGACATAATCTCGCGAAACAGGCGCGCCATCTCTTCATTGGTGAGCGGACCAGGGTTGCGCTCCATTGCCCGGCGCAGCACCTGGGCTTCACGCTCGGGGCGGTAGTAGAGCGCATCTTCGCCGTTGCTCTTTTTTACTTCCGCGACTTCCAGCGCACAGTTGGCGCGCTCGGAAATCAGCCGCGCAATTTCGCTGTCGATACTGTCGATGCGATTGCGCAGTTCGAGCAGGCGCTCGTCCTGCTTCGGCTTATCTTCAGACATAACTCTCGCCTAAATACCTAACTTGTCTTTAACGCTATATCAACCGTGACGCTGCTCGAAGTCCGCCATGAAGGCCACCAGCGCCTCCACCGCCTCCAGCGGGACCGCGTTGTACAACGACGCGCGCATACCACCCACGGAACGATGGCCTTTCAGGTTCAACAACCCCGCCGCTTCCGACTCTTGCAAGAACAGCTTGTCCAGCTTGTCGTCCGCCAGCACAAACGGCACATTCATGCGCGAGCGACTATCCTTCGCCACCGGACAGGAGAAAAATGCGCTGCGATCGAGGAAGTCGTACAGCAGACCGGACTTCTTCAGGCTGAGCTCCGCCATCGCGTCGACACCACCCTGGGCCTTGAGCCACTTGAACACCAGCCCGGAGAGATACCAGGCAAAGGTCGGCGGGGTATTGTCCATGGACTGCCCTTCCGCCGCGATCTTCCAGCTCAGGCTGCGCGGAATTTCCGGCAGCGCGCGATCCAGCAGGTCGTCGCGCACGATGCCCACAGCGATACCGGAGGGACCGATATTCTTCTGCGCACCGGCGTAAATAAAGCCGAACTTCTCCACCGGAATCGGCTGCGACAGGATCGTGGAAGACATGTCCGCAACCAGAGGACTCTTCACCTCCGGAATATACGGAAACTCCACCCCGCCGATGGTCTCATTGGGCGTGTAGTGGAAATAGGCCGCGCCTGCGCTCTCCTGCCAACTGTCCGCCGCCGGCGCGTAGGAGAAGTTGCGATCCTCCGCCGAGGCGACGATGTTGACCTCGCCGTAGCGCTCTGCTTCCTTGATGGCTTTCTCTGCCCACTGGCCGGTGTGGATGTAATCCGCCTTTCTGCTGCCGGCACCAAACAGGTTCCAGGGAATCGCGCTGAACTGGGCGGTAGCGCCGCCCTGCAGAAACAGTACCTTGTAGTTGTCGGGGATCTGCAGCAGATCCCGCAGGTCCTGTTCGGATTCCTCGGCGACCGCGGTAAACTCCGGTGAACGGTGGCTGACCTCCATCACCGAGCAACCGATACCCTGCCAGTCCAACAGCTCTTCCTGCGCCTGGCGTAACACCGGCTCCGGCAGCGCCGCAGGACCCGCACAGAAATTAAACTTCCTCATTGATTCCACTTCCCAGAAGAAAAACAGATCTGAATTAAATCTTTGCCAATTCCAGCCATCGCTAAACTGGCGATCACGGAATTTGCCCAGCTCGATTACAGGGCTTTCGCCACCGCAGAGATAGGGACGACTAAAGTCAAAAAAGGCCGCGAATTATCGCAGCCTTTCTCGGGGTTCAGGGGTGCAGCCATTACTCGTCGGCGGCGCCATCATCGGCGTCACCACCTTCGTCGCTGCCGGCATCATCCGTTTCCTGAATGCGCGCTAGCCCCACCAGCTGCTCGCCTTCCTTCAGGCGAATTACCCGCACACCCTGGGTGTTACGGCCCAGCACGGACACCTCATCCACCCGTGTGCGCACCATCGTGCCCTGATCGGAAATCAACATGATTTCCTCACCCGGATGTACCTGGCAGGCACCGATCAATGCACCATTGCGCTCGCTCTCGGCGATGGCAATCACACCCTGGGTACCGCGCCCCTTGGTGGGGAAGTCAGAGGTAGCTGTGCGCTTGCCGTAACCATTCTCGGTCACCATCATCACCGAGCCGCCCTCTTCTGGAATCACCATGGCGATTACAGAGACGCCGTCCGCCATACGGATACCACGCACACCGCGGGACACACGACCCATGGAGCGCACATTTTCCTCGGCGAAACGGGCAGCCTTACCCGCACTGGTCAGCAACAATACATCGCGGCTGCCATCGGTAATCGCAGTGGCAACGAGGCGATCGCCCTCATCCAGGTCTATCGCGCGCAAACCAACACTGCGCGGACGAGCAAAGGAGGTCAGCGGCGTCTTCTTCACGGTGCCGTTGGCGGTGGCAAAGAAGATAAAGTGGTTTTCATCGTATTCCGACACCGGCATCAGGCTGCTGATGCGCTCACCCTCTTCCAGCGGCAGCATGTTCACCATCGGGCGACCGCGGGACGCACGACCGGCGGTGGGCACTTCGTACACTTTCAGCCAGTAGACCTTGCCGTGGTTGGAGAAGCACAGAATGGTGTCGTGGGAGTTGGCGATCAGCAGGTGTTCGACAAAATCCTCGTCCTTCACCTGGGTGGCCGACTTGCCCATGCCGCCACGGCGCTGGGCCTGATAGTCCGCCAACGGCTGGCTTTTCGCGTAACCACCATGGGAGATGGTAACCACCTTGTCTTCCGGGGTAATCAGGTCTTCCACGGACAGATCCTGGCGGGAAGCAACGATCTCGGTGCGGCGGGCATCGCCGTACTCTTTTTCCAGCAGCTCCAGCTCTTCGCGGATGACCTGCATCAAACGCTCGGGGCTGCCGAGAATTTCCAGGTATTCCGCGATCTGCTCCAGACGCTCACTGTACTCCGCCAGCAGCTTGTCGTGCTCCATACCGGTGAGGCGGTGCAGGCGCAGCTCCAGGATCGCCTGGGCCTGGGCCGGAGACAGGTAATAGGCACCGTCACGCAGCCCGAACTCTTTCGGCAACTCGTCCGGGCGACAGGCATCGGCACCGGCGCGCTCCAGGAACTGCTGCACGTCACCCACCGGCCAGCCCTTGGCCAGCAGCGCTTCGCGCGCATCCGCCGGGGTGGCTGAGGCCTTGATCAGTTCAATTACCGGGTCGATATTAGAAATGGCGATCGCCAGGCCTTCCAGGATGTGCCCGCGCTCGCGCGCCTTGCGCAGCAGGTACACGGTGCGGCGGGTAACTACTTCCTGGCGGTGGCGAATGAAGTATTCCAGCAGCTGTTTCAGGTTCAGCAGCTTGGGCTGACCATCGACCAGCGCCACCATGTTGATACCGAACACACTTTCCAGCTGGGTCTGGGAATAGAGGTTATTCAACACCACATCCCCAAGCTCGCCGCGCTTGAGCTCGATCACCACGCGCAGGCCGTCTTTGTCGGACTCGTCGCGCAGCTCGGAAATACCTTCGATCTTCTTCTCTTTTACCAGTTCGGCGATGCGCTCAATCAGGCGCGCCTTGTTCAGCTGGTAGGGAATCTCGTGAATGATGATGGTTTCACGACTGGTTTTTTCGTCGCGCACCACCTCTGCCTTGGCACGCACGTAGATACGGCCGCGGCCGGTACGGTACGCCAGGAGAATGCCGGCACGGCCATTGATGGTGGCGCCCGTGGGGAAGTCCGGACCCGGGATATATTCCATCAGGTCATCGACAGTGAGATCACTGTTGTCGATCAGCGCCAGGCAGCCGCGCACCACTTCACTCAGGTTGTGCGGCGGAATATTGGTGGCCATACCCACCGCAATACCGGAGGAACCGTTAACCAGCAGGTTGGGCACCCGCGACGGCAACACTTCCGGCATCTGCTCGGAGCCGTCGTAGTTGTCGATGAAGTTAACGGTCTCTTTATCCAGGTCCGACAGCAGCTCGTGGGCGAGCTTGTCCATGCGGATCTCGGTGTAACGCATCGCCGCTGCGCTATCGCCATCGATGGAACCAAAGTTACCCTGACCATCCACCAGCATGTAGCGCAGAGAGAATGGCTGCGCCATACGCACGATGGTGTCATACACCGCACTGTCGCCGTGCGGGTGGTATTTACCGATCACGTCACCCACCACACGGGCGGACTTCTTGTACGGTTTGTTCCAGTCGTTCTTGAGTTCGTTCATGGCGAAGAGCACCCGGCGGTGCACCGGCTTAAGGCCGTCGCGCACATCCGGCAGCGCACGACCCACAATCACGCTCATCGCATAGTCGAGGTAGGATTGCTTCAGCTCTTCTTCGATATTGATCGGAGAAATTTCTTTGGCTAATTCGCCCATATTTTTAGGCATTCCTTATCGTTAACGCCACCCACGGGGCAGGCCCCGGCTTCACCCACCGCCGCCACCCTATCAGGGCAAACACGGCAACAGGCTGGGAAACTGGTGGGGCCAGCTGGTCACAGACCCCGATCAAGCGGGCGATTCTACCACAACTGGCGCGCGGAAGGACGACTTGTAGAGACTTGTTCACGCTCGCCAGCGCCGCTAAAGTCTGCCGCTTTGCCCCGGAACAAAAAACACACAATGGCCACAGCAAGCAGCAGCGATTTCGCGGAAAAATCGAACAATAAACAGGCAGTCGATACCCTGATTCACGCCCGCTGGATCATTCCTGTGGTACCGGAAAGACGGGTGTATGAAAACTGCTCACTGGCCATCAAAGGCGGACTTATCGCCGCCATCCTCCCCACTGCAGAGGCCCGCAACCGCTTCCATGCGCGGGAGGAACACCAGCTCGACAATCAGATCCTGATCCCCGGCCTGATCAACACCCACAACCACGCCGCCATGAGCCTGCTGCGAGGCTTTGCCGACGACCACCCGCTGACGACCTGGCTGGAGAAGCACATCTGGCCTGCCGAACAACAGTGGGTCAGCCCCGAATTCGTCGCCGACGGCACCCGCCTCGCCATGGCAGAAATGCTCCGCAGCGGCACTACCACCTTCTCCGACCAGTATTTCTTCCCGGAAGCAACCGCCGCTGCAGCAAGGGAAGCGGGAATGCGCGCGCAGATCGCCTTCCCAATCATCGACTTCCCCAATGCGTGGTCCAGAAATGGTGATGACGCCATCGAAAAAGGCCTGGCACTCCGCGACGACTACCGCTCCCACAGCCGCATCGGCCTCGCCTTCGCCCCCCACGCCCCCTACACCGTGGGCGATGAAACCCTGAGAAAAATCGCCATCTACGCCAATGAACTACAGATGCCGGTACAGATGCACCTGCACGAAACCGCGGGCGAAGTCGAAAAGGCCATCGCCGACACCGGCCTGCGTCCCATTCAGCGCCTGCACAACCTGGGCCTGCTGTCTCCGCAGATGCTCTGTGTCCACATGACCGCCGTAGATGACAGCGACATCGCACTGCTGCAGAAGACCGGAGCGCACATTGCCCACTGCCCCCGCTCCAACCTGAAGCTCGCCTCCGGCTTCACCCCCATTGCGAAACTGCTCGACGCCGGTATCAATGTCGCCATTGGCACCGACGGCGCCGCCAGCAACAACGGCCTCGACATGCTGCTGGAAACCAACACCGCCGCGCTGCTCGCCAAAGCGATCTCCGGCGACGCCTCCGCCCTTCCCGCCCACCAGGCCCTGGCCATGGCCACCATTAACGGTGCCCGCGCCCTGGGGATCGACGACGTAACCGGCAGTATCGAAGTGGGCAAAGCCGCGGACCTGTGCGCGATCGACATGAGCGAGCTGGAACAACAGCCGCTGCACGACCCGCTCTCACAGCTGATTTACACCACCAACGGCCACAATGTGCGCAATGTGTGGGTGGCGGGGAAACTATTATTGAAGGATCGCGGACTAATGACTCTCAATGAGGAAGAAGTGCGGCAACGGGCCGGGGTATGGCGTGATAGAATCGCCGGTCTCGCTAAATGAGCAGGCGCTGACGAAGTGAGAAACTGAGAATTGAAGCTGGCGCTCCCGGTAACCGTTTCCGGGACCGTCTGCGGCCAGGACGGCCGCAGCCGAGCCCCCATGGATGGGTTTACGGCGTGTCCCGGAAACGGTTACCGGGAGCGGCGGCGCCAGTGAAGGTGGGAAAAACGGACCCCACAACCACAATAAGGCCCAAATGACCAACGTAGATCCGGCGGAAATCGCCAAATTTGAACAACTGGCCAGTCGCTGGTGGGACCAGCAGGGTGAATTCAAGCCCCTGCACGAGATCAACCCACTGCGCGCCAACTACATCGACCAGCGCGCCCCCGTCGCCGGCAAAAAGGTCCTCGACGTCGGTTGCGGCGGCGGCATCCTCACCGAATCTATGGCACAGCGCGGCGCCGACGTCACCGGCATCGACATGGGCGAAGCCCCGCTGAACGTCGCCAGACTCCACGCCCTGGAAAGCGGCGTCAACATTAACTACCGCCGCATCCCTGTCGAAGAGCTGGCCGAAGCCGAGCCCGCCAGCTACGACATCGTCACCTGTTTAGAGATGCTCGAACACGTGCCCGACCCGGCATCGGTGATTCGCGCCTGCGCCAAGCTGGTCAAGCCCGGCGGCCACATTTTCTTCTCCACCATCAACCGCACCCCCAAAGGCTGGCTGTTTGCGGTCGTCGGTGCCGAATACGTGTTGCGCATGCTTCCCAAAGGTACCCACGAATACGGCAAATTCATCCGCCCGTCGGAACTCGGCCGCTGGGTGCGCGAAGCGGGCCTGCAAACCCGCGACATCACCGGTATGACCTACAATCCCCTCACAAAACAGTACAAACTCAACCCGAGGGACGTAGACGTCAACTACCTGATGCACACCATTCGCCCAGCAGAATAAAACCAGAAGTACCCGGATATGAAAGCTGTACTCTTCGACCTCGACGGTACCCTGTTCGACACCGCCCCCGACTTCGTGGTGGTGCTCAACCAGCTGCGCCAGCAGGAACATCTGCCGCCACTGGCGGATGCCACCATCCGCGAAGTGGTTTCCAATGGTGCCCGCGCCATGGTGCGCCTCGGCTTCGGCGTTGACGAAGGCGAAATCGGGTTCAGCGACCTGCGCCAGCGCCTGCTGGACTTGTACCTGATGCATCTGGCCAAGCACACTGTGCCCTTCCCGGGCATCGAGCGGCTGCTGAACCAACTGGCGGAAAACAGCATCGCCTGGGGCGTGGTCACCAACAAACCCTCGGCCTATACCATTCCGCTGCTGCAGGCATTTGCACACCTGCCCACTCCCGGCGCGATTATCTGCCCCGATGACGTCGCCAACCGCAAGCCCGACCCGGAACCCATTCTGCTCGCCTGCAGCCGCATTGGCTGCCACCCGTCAGAGGCGGTTTACGTGGGCGACCACGAGCGCGACATCATGGCCGGACGCGCCGCTGGCATGCCTACCATCGCCTGCAGCTATGGCTATATCGACAGCGATGACGATCCGGAAAACTGGAAGGCCGACCACCTGATCCACAACGCCAGTGAAATCTGGCCCCTGCTCCAGCAGCACTACCTGAACAAATAATTTCCCCGAAACGTAATCGCCGCGCACGCGAAAAAACATTATCTACGAGCCCGATTCCCGATGTCTGAGACCATCACCGATTACCAAGCTCCTGCGGACCTGCTGAAGGACAAAATCATCCTCGTCACCGGCGCCGGCGACGGCATCGGCCGTGTAGCCGCCAAAACCTATGCCGCCCATGGCGCCACCGTCATTCTTCTCGGACGCACCGTGCCCAAGCTGGAAGCGGTGTACGACGAAATCGAAGCCGCCGGTGACGCCAAACCGGCCATTTTGCCGGTCGATCTGGCGGGCGTCCGCTGGGAGGAACTGGAATTTCTGGCGCAAGGGGTGGAACAGGAATTCGGTCGCCTCGACGGTCTGCTGCACAACGCCAGTCTGCTTGGGCAGCGCACCCCGATGGCGAACTACCACTACTCGGTTTGGCAACAGGTGATGCAGGTCAATGTGAACGCGGCCTTCGGCCTCACCAAGGCCATGTTGCCGCTGCTGGAAGAGTCCAAGTCGGCTTCGGTGATCTTTACCGGGTCCGGCGTGGGCCTCAAAGGCCGCGCCTACTGGGGTGCCTATGCGGTGTCAAAGTTCGCCACCGAGGGCATGATGCAGGTGCTGGCGGACGAAGTGGATGGCGTGTCGAATATTCGCGTCAACAGCATCAACCCCGGCGCCACTCGCACCAACATGCGCGCGGCCGCCTACCCCGCGGAAGACCCGAAAACCGTCGCCACCCCGGAAGACATCATGCCCACCTATCTCTACCTGATGGGCGATGACAGCATCGGCATCAACGGCAAACAATTTAACGCGCAGAAATAATTGCGCTACGCCGAGATCTCAACCCGCCAAGGCGGGTTGAGTCGATTTTCTCCCGCCCAGTAGAGCTTGATCTTGTTACCGCTGGGGTCATACAGCACCGCCTCGCGCCACAGCCAGCACATATCCTCCGGCATCTGCGCGAATTTGACACCCTTTTCCTGCAGCATCGCCACCCGTGCGTCGAGCTCCTCGCACTCGAAATAAATCACCGCACCGTTGCGGAAATCACCCTGCTCCAGCGCCAGCGAAAAACTGCTCTCACCCCGCGGACACTCAAAACGCGCATAATGTGGCGTATCCACAATCTGCAAAAAGCCGAGACCGCGGTAAAACGCTGTGGCCTGCGGCATGTCACGCACCGGCAAGGTGATCTGATTCAGATTCATTCATTGCAACCCGATATTTTTTTATTCCCGCAAAGCATAACCTTTCCTGGAACCGCCATACATCCGATCAATTACCCGCAGCGCGGTGGTGCCGCTTACCAGGCCTGATTACACTTCAGTCATGCGCAGACACCACCCGCCAGATTCACCCAGCCATGACCGCGGTATCCAGCGGTCACATCGACCGGATTTACCCGCAAAAATTCCGGTGACAATAAAGGTTCGCCCATCCGGCGAGGGGGACATGAAGAAAACGCTCGCGAAAGAACTCGGATCCCTTGCCAGCGAGTCGCGCAATCCGGACACCCTGGATATCGACCTGCTACCCACCCTGGGCATTCTGGAAAAAATCAATGATGCCGACAGCAGCGTACCCGGCGTCGTCCGCCAGGTACTGCCGGAAGTGGCACTGGTGGTCGATGCGGTGGTCGAAGCATTTCGTTCCGGCGGGCGTCTGATCTATATGGGCGCGGGTACCAGTGGGCGCATCGGCCTGCTGGATGCCGTGGAATGTCCGCCTACCTATGGTGTGCCAGAGGGTATGGTCATCCCCCTGATCGCCGGGGGCGAAGCTGCCGTGCATCGCGCGCAGGAAGGCGCGGAAGACAACCCGGAACTGGGCGCGCAGGATCTCAAATCCATTCACCTGAACCCGCGAGATGTGGTTGTCGGTATCGCCGCCAGCGGTCGTACGCCCTATGTCACCGGAGGGTTGCGCTATGCTCGCGGCCTAGGATGCACGACCGTTGCCCTCGCGTGTAACAAGGCCGCCACGATTGCGAAAGAAGCCGATATCGCAATTCTCCCGGAAGTGGGCCCAGAAGTGCTCACCGGCTCCACCCGCATGAAAGCCGGAACGGCACAGAAGCTGGTGCTGAACATGATTACGACTGCCAGCATGATTCGTATCGGCAAGAGCTTCTACAACCTGATGGTGGACGTAAAGGCAACGAACCAGAAGCTGGTGGACCGCACCCGACGTATCGTGGTGGAAGCCACCGGCGCTTCCTATGAGGAAGCCGACCGGGTACTGGATCAATGCGGTCACAACGCCAAGCTGGCGATCATGATGATCCTGAGTGGACTCGAGCGCGCA
Source organism: Microbulbifer sp. (assembly GCF_036563125.1). Lineage (GTDB taxonomy): Bacteria > Pseudomonadota > Gammaproteobacteria > Pseudomonadales > Cellvibrionaceae > Microbulbifer. The sequence continues at coordinate 99,730 of NZ_DATCMV010000091.1, read as the reverse complement.
CCGGCCGAGGCCGCACTTGAGAACGCCAACGGCTTTCTGCGACTGGCATTGCAGAATCTGCAGCAACAGGAAAAATCCGACTGAATTATTTCTGTTCGGGGCACTGTTCAGGCAAAAAAATACCCGGGATTAACCGGGTATTTTTTTGCCTGAGAACACGCTGGAAGTAGCGCCTATCACTCGTGCGCGTGATCGACACCTTCCGCGGTTTCTTCCGCAGATTCTTCCGCCGTCTCCGCCGCTTCCTCGACGACTTCGGAGGCCTCATCCAGCACATGATCCATGGCTTCCGGCACGTCCGCGAACACATCGCCGTCTGCAGCAGCCATCACTTTTTCACCGGCCGGTTTGACGTCCGTACCGGCAGCCTCCGCTTCGGCCACTGCGGTGTTCACATCTTCCACGATGGCCTCTTCCGCAGTTACCGCCTGCGGCGCCGGAGCATCCAGATTGATGTAGTAGAGATAGCCGCCGACAGCGGCGATAACGAGCGCGGGAAGTAGCAATTTTTTCATTTCTAACCCCTGAGTGTGTCGACTTATGGTTATTCTTGCTTGAGCCTCCATTGTTCCATGCCCTATCGGGAGGAAACGTGACAGGTGGCTCAGTTTGCATTGTCCCCAGCCCAGGGAAGGGGCAGATACTTCTGAACTCAACGATCGGAACTGACAATATGGAAAAAATGATGCCGCTCTATTCCCGGACCACCGTACTGCTTCCAGTCCTTTTGCTGGCAGCAATCGTACTGCCGGCAACAGGGGCCGAATCCCTCCGCGAGCAGTGGCTGCAATGCAGTCAGTTCAGCGATGACAGCAAGCGCCTGGCCTGTTTCGATCAAATCACAGGTAATCTGCATGTACGGGCCGAGCAAAAATTCGGCCGGGAACAGGAGCAAGCCATCAAAGAAGCTCCCGAGTCCATAACCGCCACCATAACCAGCGCGAAAGAAGGCGCTTTTGGCAAATACATTTTCACGCTGGATAACGGGCAGGTGTGGCAACAGGTGGAGAGCAGCGAGCGCGCCATCTGGCGCGGTGGCGAGCGCGTTGCCGTGGAGCGCGGGGCCTTCGGCTCGTTCATCATGCACAAGGTAACTGGCGTGCGCTCGCTGCGCGTCAAGCGCATCCAGTGAGCTACCGCATGCACCGTTACCGCTCTCCCCCGTGCGCGCCGATTTTGGCCTCAGGCAACGAGGAAATAACGGTGCATTTTTAGAACCTTTTTATTATTAAGGTCGCTCCCTTTCCTTACCCCACCAAAAATAAAACCCACCAGTCGGTCTTTTTCCGGCGCACCATTCAACCGTCATCTATATTCAATATGTTCGCATGGCGATTTGTGCGCCATACCGCAATCCTGCGAAAGGATAACGCCGGTGGTTTTACGGCAGGCAAAACGGTCGAGACGGCTGCACCGCACTGCCCCAGCATAAGGTTCAGACTTTTGTCCCGAGTAAACATCAACTCAAGGGATGATGAATGGCTGAAGGAGAATGGCACCAATCTGGCCGGGGATGACTTCCAGCAGGAAGACCCTGAACAATCCATGCAGACGTCCCAGGACGCGATCGAGGATGATTCCGCATCCAATGATTCCCTGGGCGACAATGTCGGCACACCGATGCAGAACTACCTCAAGCATCTGTATCGGCTCGATTTGCTGACACCGGAAGAGGAGCACACCACAACCTGCCTGTTGCGGGAGTTGGAAGACAAAATTATCGCCCTGCTGCAGAAACGCGGCACCGATCTGGTTGACCTGCGCAGTGAAGGCGTGGAACAGCGCGGCAGCACCGGCGCCTATGATCACGGGCTCATCATCGCCAGGGCAGAGGCATTGCTCGACCGCGATAAAATATCCCAGCGTGACCGCAGTGCGCTGCAAAACCTGATGAAGCGCTTCAAGGAGCAGCGCAAGAAACTGATCCAGTGCAACCTGCGCCTGGTGATTGCCATCGCCAAGCGCTTCCGCAACCCCTCGGTACCGTTTATCGACCTGATTCAGGAGGGCAACGTCGGCTTGATGAAGGCCATCGAGCGCTTCAAACCGCAGATGGGTTACCGTTTCTCCACCTACGCCTACTGGTGGATTCAACAGGAGATCCAACTCACCCTGCGGCGCAATGACGACCTGGTGCGCCAACCGGCCAATGTGCAGGACGATCTGCGCAATATCTACCGGGCGATCAACCAGGTGCGATCGGAGGGGTTGTCGGCATCGGATGAGAACATCGCCAAACAGACCGGACTGGAACTGGAGCGTGTGCAGAGCCTGCTGAAACTGCCCGGCCCCACCAGCTCCCTGGACGACCCTATCTCCGATGACCAGAGCAGTACGCGACTCGACTACGCACCGGCCAACGAGATGTTCAATACCGACGAGCTGGTTTCAAACCAGGAACTGGCTCAGCGATTGCGGGATGCAGTGGCCAAGCTGCCGCCGCGACAGCGTACCGTATTGAGCCTTCGATATGGTCTGATCTCTGACCGCGACTGCTCCTTCCGCGTCATCGGCGAACAACTGGGGCTCAGCCAGGAGCGCGCGCGCCAGTTGCACTCGGACGCGCTGCGACAACTCAAGCGACAGTGGCGCTGATACTTATTTTTCGCTCACCTCTAACCCACAGGGCATCCCGGGACTCCGGGATGCCCTGCTTGCGATCGCCCTGATAACGGCTAACCTTGCAAATGGCCGGCAAGCTTCAAACGTCCGGAAATTAAGAGCAATAACTGGCGAATCAACTGGCGATAGCATCATGCCCCGTCCCCGATCTGGCAATTCTGCAATACACCGCGCCTACCTGATTCTTATCCTGTGCGGCGCCGCACTACTGTCACTCCCCGTCCATGCCCAGACCAGCAGTGGCGGAATGGAGGGTGCACAGGAGTTCATCATCAGCGGCGGCAAAGGGTTGGGAAATGCATTGATCCAGCAGAAATCCATCGCCGGCTCGAATATGGTGGGCGCCAACTGGGCGTATCAGTTTTACGATTACCCAAGTAATCACCATTTCCAGTGGTGGGCCCAGGTAAGCTACAGCTATATGTGGCACGACTATCGCGGACGCGACCAGAAGCAGAATATTTGGGAAGTGAAGCCGGTGGTGCGCTGGTATCCGCGCCGGGAGGCACAGGGATTTTTCGGCGAATTCGGTATCGGTGCAGCCTACCTTGACGAGCGCAGCTTTGGCCAGATCGAACTTTCCACCAATCTTAATTTTGCCCTGCACTTTGCCACGGGCTACACCCTGCAGGGTGGTGACACTCTCTCACTGCGCTACAGCCACTTTTCCAACGGCTATACCAACACCCCCAATCCCGGGTTCGATTTTGCCTCGCTGAACTGGCACAAGAAATTTTGATGTCGCGCCTGAAATTATTGCGCAACAAAATAGTAATGATTCAATCAAATTCTTGTCACACAGCCTGGCGAGAATAGCGCATGCAAGGACAGCCGAAATGGGCTGACTGCCTGGCGCCGTAGCCACACCGGAATTTTCCGGTAACCTGCCCAACCGCAATAACAATAACGCGGCGCTCCAGAGATATTGGACCTCTAGCCGCATGATTCAGACCATCTGCCATCTGATTGCCAGCCGGGAACACGGCGGGCTGGAAAAACACGTTGCCGACCTGTCGCGCTGGCAGGCGCACAACACCGGCGCCCGGGTCGCCGTGATTGCCCATCCCCGATATCTGATAACACTGGACGAACGCATCCAGTTCATTCCGCTCAATACCGACCACAGCCGCCACCACCCGAACCTGGTCTGGCGCCTCGCCAGCCTGATCCGCAAAGGTGGCTACCAGATCGTGCACGGGCACGGCTCAAAATCCGCGCAGTTGTTGGCCGCGGTACAGCCCTTCACGGAAACCCGGCAGGTAATCACCCGGCACAATGTGCGGCATCCGCGTGACAAGCTCGCCAGCGCCTTCGATGCGCGTATTGCCATCAGTCACAATACCGTCGCCAATTCAAAGCTGGAGTGGACCATCATTCCCAATGGCGTGGAACTGTCGGCACCGGCGGCCAGTGCGCCGCTACCGGGACTGCCCCCCAACGAGGGACCGACACTGTTGGTTGCAAGCCGCCTGATCAAGGCGCGCTGTGTCGATCAGCTGATCGACGCGCTGGCGCTACTGCCGGACGCGCACTTGATGGTGCTGGGAGACGGACCGGAAAAGGAGGCGCTGCAGCAGCAGGTAAGTAATCTGCAACTGGACACGCGGGTCGTTTTTTTTGCGGGGAACAACGCGGTGGCCAGTTTTATGCGGGCCGCCGACCTGGTGATCCTACCGGCGGTGGCTGAAGGCACACCCTATACCCTGCTGGAGGCACTACTGCACCGCACACCGGTCATTGCCAATGGCAGTGGAAATGTTATCGACTACCTGCCGCAGAAATATCTGCTGAGCGAAGTCGCGCCTGCGTATATCGCGGAAAAAATCCGCGCCACCTTGCAAAGCGCAACACTGGAAAAGGATTTTGCACCGCTGTTTGCCCGCGCGCAGTCAGAGTTCACTCTGGACTCCATGGCGCGGGCCACTTGGCGGGTTTACACCGGACTGTTTGCCTGAACACCAGGCGTTAATACCGTGCGGGAATCAGCCCATGCCAGTGGCAGAATGCCGGGCTGAAACTCTTTCCCCACAAAGGGACTGGAACCAACTCACCGCCTGGGCCGTGGTCTCTGCCAGGCTGAAACCGGCGAAATTCACATTGAGCGGGTTGCCGAGTATGGACTCGCAGGCATCCGCGAGTTGCGCCACCACCGCAGCATCACTTTTTCCGGACAGGTCCGGCAATACCCCCTGCGGGAAGCACTGCTGCAGCATCTCAACCCCGGTACCGGCTAGCGCCACCGCGGGACAGCCCATGGCCAGCGACTCGGTGACAACCCTGCCGCTGGCGGCCCGGTCGCAGGCAAGATCCAGCGTTACTCGCGCACTGGCGTAGAACTCACGCATATCCCTGCGGGCGCCGAGAAACAATACATGTTCCGCAAGCCCCATTGTCTCGGCGCGGCGCTCCAGATTGCGAGCAAATTTTTCCTGCCCCGGCTCAACCGCACCGACAATAAGGCCGAAAATATCCGGGCATGTCTGTTTCAGTGCCGCCAGCAGCTCCAGAAAGCGCTCCTGCCCCTTACCTGGTGCAATGGGGGCGGGCAGCAGTAGCCAGTTGCGGCCCTCCAGCTGCGGAAACTGGTTCAGCAGTTTCTGGTGCCAGTGACCGGAAACCGGCGCCCGCCGGTCCAGCTCGCGGATATTTACCCCGCGATAATGCACCCGCAATCCGGGGTACTCTTCAAATTCGCCTTCGCTTAAAACCGCTGGCGCCTGCTTGAGAATTGCAGCGTGACGCAGCTGCAACTCGCGGGCCAGGGTTCTGGAACCGGCTAACACCAGTTCCCCACGAGCCAGCGCGCCATTTACGCGCCCGCGGAGAGATCCGCCAGGTGGCAGGGAATGCAATAGAGTTACCAGGCGCGGGCGCCCGGTTTCAGGCAGGGATTGCCAGACTTTCCAACCGTGCCAGCTGCACAGTGCATCGCGCGCCAGCAGTACATCCGCCTGCAGGGACTCCAGCAGCCGGCGCAACTTGCCGTGCAAACGGGCATTGAAAAAACCCTTCTGGTCAACGGCAAGCTCGTGGTGCTGACAGTTGTGTAGGGTCAGGCGCGACACCAATGTACCGCCCGCAGAAATCACGACGGATTCATGCCCCTGCCTGGCGAGCTCCTGGGCGAACTCCAGCGTCTCTTGCGCCAGTTCTCCGCCTTCCAAAGAGGGCACCAGTTGTACAATCCGCATAGCCGAGCAAACTCCATTCCACGATTTAATCGCCACTCTTCTCACCCGCCCCAGCAGGTCGCACAAGATTATTTTTTGTAACGGACTCCGAGCCGGAAGTGAGTAGACGCCGGGTTTCCCTGACTCTGTATCCAGACTTTAAGTGGCCTAGCGATTGTACAGCTGATTTCTGCGCCAGGGCGCACAATTTTCGTAACGGCGACACAAATCACAAGCTGGGCGGAATCCAGTAGAATTTTCCGACCAGAAACTCACGGAACACGATATGGAACTCTGCCAATCAGCCGCCCTGCCCCGACATCACCTGCGCAAAACGTCCACTGCCTACTGGCTGCTGGTATTGTTTTTTGCCCTGTCCGCCACCCAGACACTCGCGGCCAACGACCGCGGCCTGCTGCTTGAGGCAACAAAGGGAGAAAGCACGGTGTACCTGCTGGGTTCCATCCATCTCGCCGACCAGAGCTTTTACCCCCTGCGGGACACCATCTCCGACGCTTACAAAAGCAGTGATGTACTGGTGGTAGAAGCCGATGTGGTCGCCATGGAGTCCGACCCGCAGCTACAGCAGCAAGTGATGCGGGAATCCTTTTATCCGCCGGGCGACCAACTGAAAAACCACGTATCTCCCGCGGTGTATGGGCAGCTACAGGCGTGGCTGCAGAAGCGCCAGATTCCGGAAATCCATTTCAGCCGCATGCGCCCTGCTATCGCCATGATCACCCTGAGTCTGGTGGAAATGCAGGCCCGTGGACTGGACCCGAACGCGGGCATCGACCGTCACTTTCTCCTGCAGGCACACCAGCACAGCAAGCCCACCCTGGAGCTGGAAAGCGTCATACAACAGCTGGTACTTTTGAACAGCCTGGAAAAGCCTGAGCTCTATTTACAGCAGACGCTGGAGCAACTGGAAGAAATGGACAAGTTCGTACCGCGCATGACTGGGGCCTGGAAGGCCGGTGATCAGGGCGCCCTGTACGACCTGATCTTCCGCGAGGGCATTGAGGACCACCCTGAGTTTGAACAGTTACACGAGCGCCTTTTCTACGCGCGTAACCGAGAGATGGCGAAGAGAATCCAGACCTTCAGCCAGCAGTATGAAACACTGTTCGTAGTGGTGGGTGCCGGCCATCTTGTGGGAGGGAAGTCTGTTACCGACTACCTGAAAAGCGCCGGATTTAGCGTCAAACAGATCTGATTCATCATCTTTCCCCATCACAGGTGAATCGCCGGGTACGGCAGCGACCATAAACGGAAGGCGCTGCCAAATCTGCCAGTAGTTCGGTAAAAACTCATACAATCGGGAAGACGGCACCCGCAACCTGGGCTATATTCTCCCCCTCTCCAAGCTGAAAGCTCGATGTAAGGTACGCGACGCCATTTTGTGAGCTGACCTTTACGCAATTACCCAAGTACGTCATATGCTGAATTAGCCTCGGCGAAGACAGAAATACCGATGTAATTGCCTGACTGCTGGCGCCACATACGCAAACTCACCGACATCGACAAGCACCCTCCGCCGCTATCACACCTTTATTACAAAAATGTTACGAGCAGTGGAATCTATTTTTATGGATTCAAATTGCTTCAGAAATGTTTCCAATTTTTGACAAAAGGAATGGGCTGCTAGTATTCGCCGCCATTAACAAAGCCATAAATACGGGATACACGACATGACATGCCTCCACAAGAGCCTGATGGCCATCACTATGACCAGCCTGCTCTCGGGCACTGCGGCCGCGGATGAAGCAACGACCAAGGGCAACCTGGAAATCAAGTCCGATGACGGCAACTTTTCCGCCTCCCTTGGCGGGCGGATTCATTTCGATACCTATCTGTTTGACAGCGACCTCGAAGACCCGATCAGCACCACAGACTTCCGCCGCGCGCGCATTACCCTGAAAGGCAATATCTACGACTGGAGCTATGTGCTGGAACAGGATTTCACTGGCGGCGATACCCTGAGCGGATACCGCGATGTCTATCTGGCGCATGAGTTTCTCAACGGTGAAATCCGTATCGGCCAGTTCAAACCCTTCCGCTCCATGGCGGAGATGACCAGTTCCAATGAGCTGACCATGCTGGAACGCCCCTTCTCCAGCGCCACCGGTCTCTACGATGGCCATCAGTTCCAGCAGGGCATCGGCTGGACCGGCGTGCAGGACTGCTTCACCCTCGGCTTTATGGCCTTCAACCTGCGCGATGCGGGTACACCACGCAACGAGGGTGTGGGCGCATCAGGCCGTCTCGCCTGGGCACCGATCAATACCGATGAACTGACCCTGCACCTGGGCACCTCGGTCAGCTTCGAAAACAACAACCGAAATTCCAGCGATCTGACGTCTGAGGCCGATTATGCCGGCCGCCGCGGCCCCTCTCAGTTAATGGCGCTTACCCCGGGCGATCTCGGTGGTGACGCCACCACCGCAGCACTGGAACTTGCCGGCAGCTATGGCCCCTTCTACCTGCAGGGGGAATACACCGTTGGTGAATTCGAGGGCAATTACTACCTCTCGGAAGAGGATTTCGAAGACGAATTCGGTGCGCCAGCCCCATTCCCCTGCGACCCTGAATTCGGTTGTTACATCGACAATCAGAGCATCCACACCTGGTACATCCAGGGCAGCTGGATGCTGACCGGCGAACACAAGGCGTACAGCAAAAAACGCGGTGCGTTCAGCTCCGCGAAGCCGAGCGGTGACGGCCTGTGGGGCGGCGCCTGGGAGCTCACTTTCCGCTACGACACCATGGAAAACCGCGACATCCAGCATCTGGAAGCCAGCAGCACCACGATCGGCCTCAACTTCTACGCCAATCGCAACGTGCGCTTTATGTTTAACTACATCATGGGTGACGACGATTTCACCGGAGACAACACTGACCAGCTGGGTGTGCGGGTGCAAGTCGGCTGGTAACGCTCCAGCAAATTGCAGATAAAAAAATGGCGAGCTTCGAGCTCGCCATTTTTTTGTTACTGCAACGGGCGTTACCCTGCTGCAGTGCTTCACCCTAACTTCTGGGTTTTACCCCACCTGCTGCGCCTTGGCCGGATCAAACACTTCCACCTGCACGGCTGAATCCTGCACACCGGCTTTCGGGTTGTAGAAATGTTGCAGTGACTTCACTTTTAACTGATTCGCCTTCTCTACATTTCCATCCTTGATCAGTCCGTAGCCGCGAATCAAATCCGGGTAACCCAGCAGTTCGATGGCCGCCGCGTGGTTTTCCGCATTGAGCTTGCCAATAACTTCATTGACCAGGTTTTCGTACTCCGCAATCAATGCACGCTCCATTTTACGCTCGGCGGTGTAACCAAAAATATCCAGCGCGGAACCGCGCAGGAAGCGCAGTTTTGCCAGCATACCGAATGCACGGTGCATCCAGCCGCCGAACTTCATCTTGCGCGGGCGCCCGAGGTTTTTATCGAAACGGCTCAACAGCGGCGGCGCAAGATTAAACTCCAGCTCGAAATCACCGGCGAAATTCTCCCGCAGGGAATCCATAAACCGGCCATCGCTGTACAAGCGCGCAACCTCGTATTCGTCCTTGTAGGCCAGCAGCTTGGCGTAATTGTGCGCAACCACTTCCGCCAACGCCTCACTCCCCGGCACTTTAAGAATTTCCGCCGCCTTCACCTTGTCCACCAGCGCGCGGTAGCGGCGTGCCAAGTCAACGTTCTGGTAACCGGTAAGGTGCGCAACCCGGTGCGCCACAACATCCTCGAGTCCCTGTGGCAGCGTTTTCTCCTCACCTTTCACCAGCAGCCGCTCCAGAGCGGGCATGTCGGCCGCTGCGAGGCGACCTGCAGCAAAACCTTGGAGGTTAGCCTCCACAGCCACACCATTCAGTTCAATTGCCTGCTGAATGGGGGAGAGCCCCAGGGGAATCAGGCCTTTCTGCCAGGCAAAACCCAGCATGAAAATATTCGCTGCCAGGGTGTCGCCAAGCGCGGCCTTGGTGAGGGTGTGCCCTTCCACCACATCAAGTTCCCGCACCGCATCCTTGATGGTATCAAGCACCGCCTGCGGCGAATGGATGTCCTCGCGCCCCAACACCGAAGCCGCCGTCGGGCTGAGGTGGGTATTTACCACCGCACGGCTGAGGGTTTCATCCAGTTTCGCAAGGCTCGCAGACAGGTTGCCAGCCGCGATCAGGTCGCACGCCATCAGTGCATCGGCGCGGCCATCAGAAATACGCACCGCCTGTAAGGCCTCCGGGCGCTCGGCAAAGCGCACATGGGAATAAACCGCCCCACCCTTCTGCGCAAGCCCGGTCTGGTCCAGGGTGCTACAGGCACGACCTTCAATGTGCGCCGCCATCGCCAGCAATGCACCGATGGTGACGACGCCGGTGCCACCGACGCCGGTCACCAACAGATTGAATGGCTCCGCTAGATCCGGCATCTGTGGCGCGGCGAGTTTGTCCGCCGCCTGACACAGCGCATCACCGACACCGGCGCGCTTGCTCAGCTTGCCGCCTTTCACCGTGACGAAGGACGGGCAAAAGCCGTTCACACAAGACATATCCTGGTTGCAGGCGGTTTGGTTGATCCGGCGCTTGTCACCGAGTGCGGTCGGCACCTTTTCCACCGCAATACAGCTGGACTGGGTGACACAGTCGCCACAGCCCTCGCACACCAGTTCGTTAATGAAGGGCCGCCCTTCCGCCTTCGGCAGCAAGCCGCGCTTGCGCTTGCGGCGCAGCTCGGTGGCGCAGGTCTGGTCGTAGACGATGACGGTACAGCCGGGCTCTTCCCGCAACTCTTTCATCACGGTCGGCATATGGTCGCGGTGACGAACCTCTACTTCGCGCGGGAAGTTCAGGGCGCCCTTAAACTGCTCCGTCTTGTACTTGCTGGTGTCATCCATCACCAGAACGACTTTCTTCACCCCTTCCGCCAGTACCTGGCGACAGATCATGTCCGGGCGCAGTTCGCCGTCGTGGGGCTGACCACCGGTCATGGCAACGGCGTCGTTGTACAGAATCTTGTAGGTGATATTCACCTTGGCGGCCACAGAAGCGCGAATGGCGAGAATACCGGAGTGGAAATAGGTTCCGTCACCCAGGTTGACGAACACATGAGGCTCACTGGTGAAGGCCGCCTGACCAATCCAGTTAACACCCTCGGCACCCATCTGGGTAAAGGTGAAGGTTTCGCGATCGAGCCACTGGGCCATGTAGTGACAGCCGATACCCGCCAGCGCACGACTGCCTTCGGGCACGCGGGTGGAGCGGTTGTGGGGGCAGCCGGCGCAGAACATCGGCAGGCGCGCAACACTCGAGCCCGCCTGCGCGGAAATACGCTCCGCCAGGGCGTCCAGGCGCATCAGGCGGTGTCGGGCTCGCTCGTGCAATTTGTCTTCCCCGAGCAGGTAACCCAGCACCTGCGCCACTACCGCCGGTGAGAGCTCACCGTATACCGGCAGCAACGGGTTATCGTGCTCATCCACCTTGCCGAGAATGCGCGGGAAGTGCGGGTCGCGCACGTGGACGTTGTACAGCTCTTCTTTAAGCTGCACCTCCATCAGGCTGCGTTTTTCTTCCAGCACCAGCAGGCGATCGAGACCGCGGGCAAATTCCTGGATACCAGGAACGTCCAGCGGGTAGGTCATGCCCACCTTGAGAATACGGATACCCAGTGCGCGGGCGCGCTCTTCGTCGATGCCCATGTCCTCGAACGCCTGCATCAGGTCCAGATGGGCCTTGCCGGCGGTGACGATACCGAGGGTGGCATCCGGGTTGTCGAGCACCAGCCGGTTCAGCTGGTTGGCGCGGGCAAAGGCCAGTGCCGCCGGGCGCTTGTAGCGCCACAGGCGCTCTTCCTGTTCGAGCGGGTTGTCCTGCTTGCGGATATTGAGTCCGCCCGGTGGGCGCTCAATCTCGGGATAAACAAAGGAAACACTGTCCGGGTTCACCTCGACGGTAGAGGCGCTGTCCATATTCTCGGCGAGGGTAATCATCGCCACCCAGCATCCACTGAAGCGGGACAGTTCGAGGCCGTACAGACCGTAATCCAGTACTTCCTGCACCGTCGCGGGGTTCAGCACCGGAATATGCATATCCACAAAGGCGAATTCAGACTGCCCGGGATAGGAGGACGACTTACAGCCGTGGTCGTCGCCGGCAATGATCAGCGCGCCGCCCTTGGGGGACGAACCGGCGGCATTGGCGTGACGGAAGGCGTCACAGGAGCGGTCTACGCCGGGGGTCTTGCCGTACCAGATACCGCAAACGCCATCGACCTCTGCGCCTTCGAACAGGCCCACCTGCTGGGAACCCCATACGGAAGTGGCCGCCAGCTCTTCGTTCACACCCGGCACAAAGCGGATGTTGTACTCGCTCAGAAGTTTCTTGGCGCGACTCAGCTGCTGGTCGTAACCGCCCAGGGGCGAACCGCGATACCCCGAGATAAAGGTCGCGGTGTTGAGTCCGCGTGCGCGGTCGATGCGCATTTTGTCGATAGGAAGCCGCACCAGGGCCTGGATACCCGAAAGCAGTACCCGCCCCTTGAGAGTGGTATACCGGTCATCGAGGGAAACCGATCTCGCGGCAACGGCCTGAGACTCAGCGTTCACATTCTGCTCACTCATACGCCTACTTCTTTTCCTCTGGTGGACACCCACTACTTAAGCAGACATCCGGTAATTATTGTGATTAGAGGCGCGCGTCGCCGATTTCGGCGCCGAATTAGACGACTAATATACGGCGTCCGGAATTTGCGACGGCATGGTCAAGCCATACTAGTGCCTTCGGCACATGGAAACATTGCTTTATTTACGGGTTTGCACGTAAAATTATGACAGCCATCTCGAGCAAGACTGAAACTGTAGGACAGGAGTTTATATGAAGCGCTCAACAGACCTGGATGATTTCGACCGCAAGATTCTGCGGGCGCTGCAGGAAAACGCCGATTATTCCATGGCTGAGCTTGGAGACAAAGTTGGCCTTTCCCACACCCCCTGCTGGCGCCGTATCAAGCGCCTTGAGGCCGAGGGTATCATCCGTGGTCGCGTGACTCTCCTTGATCCGCGCAAGCTTGACTTGGGGGTCACAGTATACTGCTACGTGACGATTCACAACCACGACGAGGACTCCCTAAATAACTTTGAATCCGCGGTGCAGGATGTACAGGAGGTTGTCGAATGTTACTCCACCAGCGGCGACAAGGACTATGTGCTGCGTGTAGTGGTGGACAGTGTGGAGCACTATGAGCAGCTGCTGAAGCGCTCGCTGGTTCACTTGCCCAATGTGGCTTCGGTGAATTCAACCTTTGCGTTGAAACAGGTTAAGTACACCACCCAGCTTCCCCTTTGAGGTTTTTAGCGCAGTGCTCCCAGTTTTCAAGGGAGCCCTGCGCTGGCTTCTGTGGCGGCCAAGAACCTGCTAGCGACGCCGCCACAAACCTGCCTGCGAAGTGCGACGTGCAAAGAAAAAGCCTCAGCGGTCAGCCAGTCTACTGACCACCTCCGCCAGAACCCGCTCCAGATCACTTCCATCGCAATCCACGACGATATCGGCATAGCGGCGATAAAGCGCCTGGCGCTCCTCAAACAGCTCTTCAAAACTCTGCCCCGGCGCCTTGGCAATACCGCGGCTCTCGTAATTGTGAATTCGTCGGCGCAATTCATCTGCGCTGCAGTTTAAAAACACCGCGGGGCCGAATTTCAGCAGGTTGTGCATACCCTCTTCGCTGTACACCGCACTGCCTCCGGTGGCGATAACATGATTGGGCAGCACAGCTTCGGCAATTACCTCCCCTTCAATGCGGCGCAGATTCAGATAATCGCTTTCGTTCATGATTTCCTGCAGGGTCTTGTCTTCCCGCAGCTGGATCAGCACATCCGTATCCACAAAATCCTTCGCCAGCTCCTTTGCCAGCAGCACCCCAAGCGTACTCTTGCCGGCACCCGGCATTCCGATCAGTACCACACTGCCCTGTTTACTCATTGTTATCAGACTTCCAAATTGACGATCAAACGAACGATCAGGCGACTCAGTCTCCACGCCGCGGCAAAACAACAGACCGCAGCCAACCCAGCAGACTGTTGCCGGTGAGCAGCATTTTATCCAATTCATCCAGGTTGTGCGCCTGGCGGAAGCTGTCGGCAAACAGCGCTTCGCGGGTAATCATTCGCCGGCGGGGATTGATCTGCTTGATCTCACGCGCCGGATTGCCCGCGACCACGGCATTGGCCGGTACGTCGCGGGTCACAATACTTCCCGCTCCCACGACCGCGTTATCACCGATGGTGACCCCCTTACAAATGATCGCGCTGTCGCCGATCCAGACATTATCGCCGATGGTCACAGGTGCGGTGCAGCGAAAAGGACGGGTACGATTGTACAGCCCGTGCCAGTCCGAGTCCGAGATGTAAACGTTGGCGGCAAGCATGCAGGCGTCGCCCAGAATAATGGATTGACCGGCGGAGATGCGCACGCCCGGAGAGATCAAAACGTAATCACCAATGGTGATATGGGCATCGCCGCCACGGTGCCCAAGGGCGGTAAAGCGGATACAGTTGTCTGGGGTGGAGATTAGGTGCGGAAAATTACCCAGGCGGATGTTGCGGCCGAAAACCTTGACCGATGCAGGATGCATTACTTCCGGTTCGCGGCCGACGGCATCGAACTGTGGCAATAGGAAATGGTGACAGCGCCAGTTGCGAAACCGCAGCATCAGGCGCTTGAGCCAGTATGGTCTATGATCCTTGCGCATATTTATTTTCGTATCGTCAGTGGGAACTTTCGGCTGAATTGTTTTCAGGATTTCTCATGGGGATATTATTTGCCAACGGATTTGCGCCCCGCGCGCATTGCAAACCCGATAAACCACAGTTACTGTCCAGTGCAATAAACAAAGCCGAAGTACGATCATGGAAATTTCGCATTCACCTGAACAGCCTCTCGACCTGCCCCTGGATATCGACAGCGTCAAGGGCTTCCTCGACCCACAGGAAGGCGCCGCACTTTATCGCCTCGCCGCGGAAGCCAGTGATCTCGGCCCCTGCCTGGAAGTAGGCAGCTACTGTGGAAAATCCACCGTTTATCTGGGCAGCGCGTGCAAACTGATGCGCAACACCCTGTTTGCGGTAGATCACCACCGCGGTTCAGAGGAGCACCAGCCGGGCGAGGAGTACCACGATCAAGATCTGTTTGACGCGCGCAGCCAATTGATGGACAGCTTTCACAATTTCCGCGGCAATATGCGTACTGCGGGTCTGGAAGAGTACGTGGTGCCGGTCGTGGCGCCCTCCGCGGTTGCAGCGCGCCACTGGAATACACCCCTCGGTCTGGTATTTATCGACGGCGGTCACTCACTGGAAGCGGCGATGACAGATTACCGCTGCTGGTCCCGACATATTGTGCCCGGTGGGTATCTGGCCATTCACGATATTTTTCCCAACCCGGCAGACGGCGGCCAGGCGCCTTTCGAGATCTACAAGCTGGCGCTAGCTTCCGCTCAATTCGAGCTGGTGGAGATGGTCAAGACGCTCGGCATCCTGCGGCGTATCCAGTAGCGCCACCCGGGTAAACAGTGTGCTGGCGGGTGTAAGGCCTGCCAGCGCATCTGCCGCCAGCAGCATGGCGCCAACTGTCCACGTGGTTTTTTCCTCGGGCCAGATTGCGTCGTCGCGAAAAACATAACCGGTCCAGTAACCGCCATCCCGATCCTGCCAGCGGTGCAGGCCGCGATAGATCTCTTCTGCCCGGCTCACTTCGCCTGCGGCGACTAGTGCCATAGTAAGCTCACAGGATTCCGCGACGGTAACCCACGGCTCGTCACTCACACAGCGGCAACCCAGTCCGGCTACCACAAATTCATCCCATTTCAGACGCAAACGCGCCCGCGCGTCGCCGTCTTCAAACACCCCGGTGAGCACCGGGTAAAACCAGTCCATGGAAAAGCGTGCCTTGCTCTCCCAGGTACGATCAAACCGCTCCGGCATTTCCCGCAGCGCATAGCCCAGTTTTGACCGTGCGACCTTCCAGTTCGATGCTGGTTTACCCAGCGCCTCAGCAATCTGGATACCGCACTCGAAGCTTTTATAGATCGATGAGCAGCCGGTAATCAGTGCATCCCGCATAGGCTCGCCCCGCCCGTCCACCGCCCACTGGATATCACCGTGCTCCGACTGCAGCGCCAGCACAAAATTCAGGGCCTTCTCCACCATTGGCCAGAAGCGCGACAGGGATTCGCGGTCGCCGGTAATCAGAAAATGATGCCAGATTCCCGTGGCCACATAGGCAACAAAATTGCTTTCACGGCGTTCGCGATTGTCTACCTCGCCATTTTTGTATGCCGCCCACCAGCTGCCATCTTCAAGCTGCTCTGCCGCCAGCCAGGCGTAGGCTTTTTCCGCAGCATCATACTCACCCGCAATACTGAGCCCCATCGCCGCTTCCACGTGATCCCAGGGATCCGCGTGATGGCCGTCAAACCACGGGATACAGCCGCTTTCCAGCTGCTGGGAAAGAATATACTCAGCACACTGGCGAATAAAATTCTTGGGAAACAGAGGCAGCTCTGTACCGGGGGAAATAGCTGCAGCAACAGTAGGGCTCATGCAGCCACCTCGCTATCGATTTCGCGGCTGGATACGTGCGGCAACAGCTTCGGGGACGATTCAGGAACCTGATTGCGGCTCGCCGGCTTTACGAAATACAGCGCAATACTTTTACCCAGCACGGGATTGAGGAATTTCTCCACCCAGCGTGTCAACCTGGGTTTCTGCATCAGGTCCCACACCAGCAAGCGGTGATACGCGGATACCAGCGGCTGATCATCGCGCCCCCAGAACAGACACTTCAACCACCAGTAAGGTGCGTGCAGGGCATGTGCCTTGTGGCGGGCGAAATACTGGTGTCCAAACTGCTCGACACTTCGACGCAACTGCTTCTCACGAAAAATCCGGATATGCCCGCCTTCCACCTGGTGATAGGCGTCGGACAGTTTCCAGCAAACCCACTCGGGGAAATACGCTGGAACCGTCGCCGCAAAAATTCCCGCAGGTTTCAGTACCCGGGTAATTTCAGCCAACACGCCCTCGTAATCCTCGATATGCTCCAGCACCTCGGAACAGATCACCACATCAAAAAAATTGTCTGCAAACGGCAACTGCAGCGCGTCGCTCACGCTGAATAGCAGGCGGCCGGATGACTGGCTGCTCTCGCTAAATGGCTCTGCACGCCCACGGGCGGTAGCGATATCGCGCTGACTCAGATCCACCGCGAAAATATCCACGGCATCAGTGAGCATCAGATGAATGGCATGGCGTCCTTCGCCACAGCCAAGGTCGAGAACCCGCTGCCCGGGCCTCAGACTCAACAGTTCAGGGTTGACGGTAATCATCAGGCCGCCTCCCCCCGATTGTTCACACTACTGGAAAAAGTATCGCGGGAACCCCGCGGACGATCAGCATTGTTGTGAATCTGCAACTCTTCGCCACTTTCCGCGACGCCAGCATTAATGTTTGGCTCTGCGGAGATTCCGATGATTTCGCGGTAATACAACACCAGATGTTTCGCGGCCACCTGCCAGGAAAACAGCTGTTCAATTCTTCTCCGCCCCGCCGCACCCATTTCTGCACGCAGCGTCGGGTCTGATAATAGGCGCTCGATGGCGCGGGCGAGAGCACCGCTGTCTCCCGCAGGCACCACCATCCCCGCATCCCCCACCACTTCCGGCAGCGCGCCACCATCGCTGGAGATTACTGGCACGCCACAGGCCATGGCCTCTCCCGCCGGCAGGCCGAAGCCCTCGTACAATGAGGGGCAAACCACCATTGCAGACGAGGTGTAGTGCTCAGCCATTTCCTGACTGGAAATACCGGAAACGAAGCGCACACAATCTTCGAGCTTCAGCTCTCGCAACAGCCTCTCGGTGTCGCCGCCCTGTTTAAGCTTCCCAATCACCAATAAATTCAACTGCGGGTAACGCCCACGCAGCAGCGCCATAGCCTGCAACAGGAAACGCAATCCCTTGAGCGGCTGATCTGCGGAAGCCGTTGTCATAATCTGGAAAGGGTTGACCACAACCTGTTGTTGAGGCGAAAAAACTTCCGTATCGATACCGTTGTAAATCAGCTTCAATTGCGATGGCGAAACACCAAATTGCTCGACGATATCGTTAAAGGATTGTGTCGAAACAGTGACGATATGCTTGAGGCGACGGGACACCTTGATCTGCATATTCAGAAAGCTGTGCCAACGGCGAACCAGTAGCCGATAAAACCAGTCCGGTGCCGCATCCAGAGCCAGCTGACGATCCCGGGTAATAGGGTGATGGATCGTGGCAACTACCGGAAGCCCGGTCTTTTCAATATCCAGCAGCCCGTAACACAGCGACTGGTTATCGTGCACCACGTCATAGTGCTTACCGTGCCGGCGCAGATAGCGGGCGACCCTGCGCCCGAAGGCATAAGGTTCCGCAAATGCGCCGGTCAACTTCCCGAACCACTCATAAAAATCCGCCCAGCTGAGTAAATGCTCGGGCTTTAACGCGCGGGTTGGATTTTCGTGTTCGTAAAGATTGAGTCCCGGCATCTTGATGAGACGCACTCGGGGATCCAGCTCCGGATAGGGCTGGCCGGAAATGACATCGACCTTGTGGCCGGCATCCACCAGAGCCTTGCTCAGATAATGAAGGTATATGCCCTGACCACCACAGTGGGGATGGCTGCGATAGCCGAGTAAACAGATATTCAGTGGCCGGATACTGGCCGTCGGACCGTCTGTACGATTTCCCAAGGCGGTCATAGATTCCCCTGAATTATTTTTTTGGCGGACACGCAAAAATCAGGCGCCCGAAAAGCGAAGAATACACCGGCAAGGAAATGACTGCCAGACAGAATCCGTCCACACCAGGGGCGAGACCAACCAGTCTAAAAAATCACGGATTCCACAGTCAATACTCCAAAGACAAACGCCCCGGGACGCGTGTCCCGGGGTAAAAGTCTGGAGCATTCGTCAAAGATCAGAAGCTGAACTTGTAGCCTACGCCCAAATTGAAGATCCAGGAGTCGTACTCCATATCTTCATTGACGCGAACACTGACCCCTTCCCCCGACACGGGCTCGAATGCTTCAAAGCCGATTTCGACGCGAGGATCAGCATCGATATACATGGCCGATGCGTTGATCAACCAGTTGGCATCGCGACCAAATGCCATATCCACACCGATCTGGGCCGTCCAGCTAAATGAGCTGCCGAAATTCACCAGACCGCGCGGCTCCCTCACCAGCTCATCATTCGGTCCGACAAACTCAAGATCAATCGTTCTCAGGTACTCCTGATCAATATCGGTGTAATTAACGCCGATCCCGATGTACGGCTGTATCCAGGATTCAACACACACCGGATACCAATTAACGAAAAATGTGGAGACATTGGTATCGAAACTGCCAATGCTGCCAGCCGCCGACCACGCACCATAATCGGGAGCAGATATGCTGGTTCCCAAGTTGGTATCGAGGTCCGCACCATCCATATAACCAAGCTGCACCGCCCAGTGATCAACCACAAAGAAAGTGCCGTTTATGAACCAGGTTGTGTCATCGTCCAGGTCCAGGTAAGTCGCGACACTGACCGGAATATCGGGACCATCAGGATCGACAGGATCTTCCACACCAAAGACGTCAACCCTGCTCAGCGCATCGTCAGTAAGATCCATATAGGCAGCGCCGACACGGACAATAAAATCTCCGCCTTTGAAATCGGCAAGCGCAGGTGTCGCCGTGCTCGCGGCGGCAATTGCCAGTGGTAGAAGAAGGGACTTGGTTCGCATGGGTAACTCCTTTTAACTCTGAAATGCTCCATAGCCGCCGGGGCCAATGCACAAAAAATGACCCGCGCGTACGGTTAGTTTCAGTATAGGTGGAGTTTTCGAGAAAACAGCAAGTACTGCCTAAGCATTAGCTGACAAATGGAAAGAAATTTCCGCAAGCCTGTATTCATCAAAAAAAATGCCCGCCATAAGGCGGGCCAGTTTTCTCGAACACACTTTCAGGAGGAGAGTTTGCGACGCGCTGTGTACACAAGTGCACAGCCGCCTCTCATTAGGTATAGCAGAGCAATTTCCACTACCTGCCACCCTGTCATCAAAGCCGTTGATTACTGGTCGCAATCCACGCCTGAATATTCATCATCAGCAAGTCAGACTCGCTGCAGGTAACTTTCGTACTCCACGTCCGTCACCCGTGAGGCAATCTCCGCCTGCTCCTGGCGCTTGAGCATCAGAAACAGGTCGACGAATTCCGGATCGAAGTAGTCCTTCCACAGTTTGCTTTCTTCAAACTGGTTAAGCGCATCGCTCCAGGTGTTGACCAACTGTTGTTCACTTTCCATCTGGTAGGCGTCGCCTTCCACCGGCTCTGGCGGTTGCAGGCGATTTTCCAGACCGTGACACACCCCGGCCAGGATGGCCGCCAACACCAGGTAGGGATTGACGTCTGCACCGGCAATGCGGTGTTCGATACGACGGGCGCCTGAGTCACCCGCAGGGATACGGAAGGTGACAGTGCGGTTGTCGTAGCCCCAGCAGAGATTCAGCGGTGCATGGCTGCTTTCCTGGAAACGCCGATAAGAATTAAAGTGCGGTGCGAAGATCGCCATCGCGTCATTGGCGGTGGTCATCATACCGGCAACAGCCTGGCGCAACAGATCAGTGCCCTCTTCGCTGCCATCGTCAAAAACGTTGTTGCCGTCTTTGTCTTCCAGACTCAGGTGAACGTGCATGCCATTGCCGGCGAGATCGCCAAAGACCTTGGCCATGGTACTCACCCGCAAACCGTGGCTTCGAGCAACGCCTTTCAACAGTCGCTTGAACAACAGGGTCTGATCGGCCACTTTCACCGGATCGTTGCAGTGCAGCAGGTTGATCTCAAACTGGCCAGGCGAATACTCGGAGATGATTGAGTCCGCCGGAATGTCCTGGGCCTCGCAGGCGGCACGCACATCTGCGAAGAAGTGGCGCTGCGAATCCAGTTCGGAAAGATCGTAAACGTCGGTGGACGGCACAAGATCCGAGTCATTGTCACTGACCGGGCGCGGGTGCCCGAGATTGTCTGCCCCCTCCTGCAGGAGGTAGAACTCGAGTTCGGTGGCACACACCGCCTTATAGCCAAGGCGCTCAAGCCGCGCGACAACCTTCTGCAGCTGGGCGCGAGGATCCGCGTAAAGCACAGTGCCATCGGCTTCGAACAGCTGCATATGCAGCTGCGCAGTCTGCTCCCGATGCCATGGCGCCATATGGATGGACGATACCGGCATACAGATACCGTCGCTGTCGCCACTGGCAAATACCAGCGGACTATCTTCTATATCACGTCCCCAAATATCCAGGCTAACGGCACTGCGCGGCATTTGCAGGCCGCCGCCCAGCAGCTTGTGCGCGGAGTCCACCGGCAGCCATTTACCTCTTGGGACACCGTTGATGTCGAAAACAAAGCCTTCAATCCACTTAAGTTTCGGGTGCGCTTCAAGAAAAGCTTCGGACGAAGCAAGCAATTCCTGGGACGGCTCATATTGTTCTTGTACTGCCATAACCAATTCACTTCTGGAGGTATTTCATTCCCCACCCGCGCGAAAGGTACGCGCGAGCGGGTTCTTTATCACGCAGTTTACGCCATGGCTTTGGCGGTTTCATCCAGCGCGCGACGGGCTTTTTCTACCAGCTCGTCGATCTGCCCGGTGGTGAGGATCAGCGGCGGAGCGATGATCATGGTGTCACCAGTAGCTCGCATTACCAGACCGTTCTTGATGCTCATATTGCGGCATACGCCACCGGCGGTGCATTTGTCGTCAAAACGTGCACGGCTGGACTTATCTTTGACCAGTTCCAGAGCGCCGACGAGGCCCAGCGAACGCGCCTCCCCTACGATCGGATGATCCGCCAACTCCGCCCAGCGCTTGGCCAGATACGGCGCGGTGTTATCGCGCACATTTTCGATGATTTTTTCTTCCCGCAGGATGTTGAGCGTAGCCAGCCCCGCCATACAGGCCGCGGGGTGCGCCGAATAGGTATAGCCGTGGGTGAACTCGCCGCCCTTGGACTTGATCACGTCGGCCACCCGGTCACTTACCATGGTGCCACCCAGCGGGAAGTAACCGTTGGTCACCGCCTTGGCAAAGGTCATCAGGTCCGGCTTCACACCGTAGTAATCAGAGCCAAACCACTGCCCGGTACGGCCAAAACCAAAGATTACCTCGTCCATCACCAGCAGGATGTCGTACTGATCCAGTACCTTCTTAACTTCCGGCCAGTAGGTTTCCGGCGGGATGATCACGCCACCGGCGCCCTGGATCGGTTCGGCGATAAAGGCAGCCACCTTGTCCGGTCCCAGCTCCTGGATTTTCTCGTCCAGACAGCGGGCGGCGTAGATGCCGAACTCTTCCGGGGACATGTCGCCGCCCTCACCAAACCAGTAGGGCTGCTGGATATGCTCGATATAGTCCAGGCTCTGGAACTGTTTATGCATTCCGCTCATGCCGCCAAGGCTGGCACCACCGATGGTAGAACCGTGGTAGGCGTTATTGCGCGAGATGATGATGCGTTTTTCCGGCTGGTCTTTCAGATCCCAGTAGCGGCGGATAATACGCAGGTTGGTGTCATTGGCCTCACTACCGGAGCCAGTGAAAAACACGTTGTTCATGTGCGCGGGCGTCACTTCCGCGAGCAGGTCCGCAAGCTCGATGGACGGCACCGTGGTGCACTGGAAAAAGCTGTTGTAGAACGGCAGCCGGTTCAGCTGCTCGTAAATGGCGTCGCTAATTTCCCGGCGGCTGTAGCCGAGGTTGCAGCACCACAGGCCGGACATCCCGTCGAGCATCTTGTGACCGTCGATATCGGTGATGTAAGCACCTTCAGCACTGGTAATCAGCCGGGTGCCCTGCTGGCCCAGGTCGTGAAAATCGGTGAAGGGATGCAGCAGGTGCTCGCGGTCATGCTGTTGTAATTGGCTCTTGTTCATGAACTCACTCCAGTTTCCTACTATGCGCCCACACACTCGCAGAGGCGGGCACACCAAAATGTGATCACATTCTAGAGTGACCCGCTATGAGAGTGCAACCACCTCCCGCAGAGCGCTCCCACTACTCCATCACGAACTTGCAACCTTTATAACGACGCAAGCCAGTTTCTGGCCTCGGGCAGGCATCCAGCCTACCCCGGCAAAACATCAAGAAACAATATAGTCAGCGGGACGCCACCACCGTTCGCGCTTCGGAGTGGAAAATTCGGGAACTTATCGGCCGAGAAAAAGGAAACCAGGTGACCAGCAAGTCTGCTCTTATGGGCGGGGGGCGATAGTCACTGAAACCGGGGCAATGTCGAGTTCTACCCCCACGATGGAGTACTGATCCTTGGTACCGGACCGGTAACGCCAGAAACCGCGACTGCTTTCGGTCTGGCGGAAATGAAAGAGAACGCCTTTTCCCGAGTCACTATCGAAGCTGAAGCGGCGTACTTCGCGGGCTTTTTCATTATCCAACAGCGAAAACCCCAACAATTCATCGAGACGCTGATTGCCAAGTGCAATACCTGCGCCCTGGACAACCCCATAACCAAAGGCTTCATTCTGCTGTGTTTCACTTCCGGAAAGTTCGAAATTACCGGTGCGCCAGTTATAACGGTCGCCGGCACTCAATACTGAGAGCTGCACCCCCTGCGCAGCGAATGCCTGCCCTCCCCCGCTAAACTGTGCCAAGCGGCCATCTGCGACTACCAGATTCCCTGCACCCAATACCGTTATGTCGGCATCGACCAGATCCACCAGCAGCGCGGTATCCTCGTCCACACCAAAACCAATACGGTCAGCCGGATCCTCCATCAGCCCAAGGGCCCTCACCAGGCGCCCCAGACGGGCCTTTCGGTCGAAGTGCTGATCCACGATACCCTCAGGAAGAAACCCCAGCCCTGTAGCCAGCATCAATTGCCCGGATTCCAGGGTTTCCATACCGACGTACTGGTCCGCAACGGGCATAGTGAGTGCGCTGAGTGAGTCGCCAGCGGCAATCATGGTGCGACTCATAATGGCAGCGCCGGCACTGGTGCCGCCGACCACCGCGCCGCGCGACAATTGCCGGCGAATCGCCTCCAATACCGGAGTGTCGACTTCCCCGTTTGCAAACAGCGCACCGGTAATACGTGTCTGATCTCCACCCACAAACCAGATGCCACCGACGTCACCGAGGCTGTCCGCCACCGCCGGGTCTCTGCCACCAGCCTCCCACCGACTTTCATCGACGGCCCCGGTAGAAGAATCATCGAGGACCGCAATCGGCAGTACGCGAATGTCTCCAGCAAAGCCATAGTGACGAAGATCCTCGGAAAACTGTTCTGCGTAATGTGCTGGTCGCCCGGATGCAACCGGCACAATGGCCACATTGGGGAATTGCCTTGGAATTGCATCGATAAATGCCTGGTAAACCGCCGAATTATCGCTGCGCAACGCACCGCCAACGATCAACAGGCTGCCCGGCCTCTCCAAATCATTCGCGGCAGTTTTTTCACCGCCGCAAGCGGTTATGAAAACGGTGAGCAGGCCCAGAATTACACCAACGGCAATATTTGTTTTCATAAACCTCGCTCCACTCCAAAAAGTTCTTGTTCGAAAGCGCCGGAGAGGTTGTTCCGTAGCGGAATATGCAACTCTCTCAGCTTGCGTTCTTGCCTTGGGCTATGCCCACAAAAGTCGCGAAAACAGCGACTGAAATGGGAAGCGGAACTGAACCCGCAGCGCTGTCCGATCTCGTCAATACCAAGTCCGCTGTCGTGCAACAACGCGCGCGCCTGTTCCAACCTGAGGGTGCGATAAAACCGCGCGGGTAATTCGCCAGTAAATCGGCGGAACAATCGCTCCAGCTTCTTGGGCGTGATTCCGAGGTAAGCGGCAAGCTCGCCGGCCTGAAGCGGTTCAGAGAGGTTGTTCCGCATCAGTGCCAGCGATTCCTCAAACAGATGCCGATCTTGCTGTGTCATGATCCAACCTACTGGTTTAGCCGAAAAGTCGCGCTGTGCGAACATGGCGGTCAAACATCTGCCAGCGACCGCGCGCCATAACGTGAGTAATCTGGAAGCGTTCTCGATCGACCAGAATCAGGTCCGCATCGCGACCGGTCACTATCTGGCCCTTGCCTTTGAGTCCGAGCGCGCGCGCGGGATTGCGGGTGACCACTTGTAGTGCCTGAGAAAGCTCCACCCCCTCGTCCTGGACGGCCCGCCGGAATTCATCAAACAGACTGGCGATGGCGCCCACCTCCAGATCCTGAAGCTCCCCTTGCTCACAGAAATTTGTCAGCGAACCCTGCGCGTCGGACGAGAATGTAATCTGATTTATCGAAGCCCCCTGCTCCAGTGCCAGCTTGAGCGCGCAGCTTGCACGTAATTCGCCACTGGCAAGAATTTCCTCAGTAGTTGAGGTCGTAAAATCAATAAAACCACCGGCGCGCGTGAACGCCACCCCATGCGTCAGCAGGGACTCATGGCGGTTCATGTGCGTGGGATAGAACTGCGTGATGGGAATTTCCGAATGTTCGACCACATCAAACAGGGGCGACAGGCGCCCTGGGCCATCACCTACATGAACCGAGACCACGCCGCCCTTGCCACTCAACAACCCGGCAACACGGGCATCCGCGGCGATGCGAATCAACTCCTCCCGCGAGGGATGGGATGACCGGTGATCGGAGATTGCCAGCTCGCCAACGCCGATGATGTTATCCACCAGCATGACATCGCTCCGCACACTGCCGGTCAGGGTATTGACGGGGACTTGATAGGAACCCGTCTGTATGAAGCTGGTAATTCCCTGGGCTTCCAGCGCCTTGGCTTTGCCAAAAAGCTCATTGAGCGTTCGCGTCGTCGCATCTGTACCCAGGGCACCAACAACAGTAGTGACGCCGGCACTCACCGCGTCCCTGACATCCAGCTCCGGCGTGCGCGAACCAAAGCCACCCTCGCCACCGCCGCCACTGATATGCACCAGGGAATCCACCAGGCCGGGTATCAGCCAGGCGCCGTCCGCATCGACGGTTTGACCAAGACTTTCCGGAAGATCAATGTTCTGGTCGATTTTTGCTACCCGATCACCCGCCACCAAAACATCACAGCGGCCAAGACTTCGCGGGGCAAAAACCTCCGCATTTTTAATCAATGTAATTTGAGACATATATAAAGTTTGAATTATCAGAATCCAGACATCGCAGCGATCAGCACCGCTACGGACGCAAACAGAAACAGCATTCCCTGCACGGGCAATACAAACCGGAGCCATACCCCCCAGTCCAAGCGCGCCGCACCGAGACATCCCATCAACGAAGCAGACGTGGGCACGATGATGTTGCTAAAGCCATCACCCAACTGGAATGCAAGCACCGCGGTCTGCCGCGATACCCCAACCACATCGGACAAAGGCGCCATGATTGGCATGGTCAATGCCGCCTGGCCGGAACCGGAGGTGATGAAAAAATTGAATACGGTCTGGAACAACAGCATGAACCAGGCAGAGACCGCACCGGAAACATCCGCCAGGCCATTGCCGGCGGTATGCAAAATGGTATTGAGGATACTGGCGCCCTGCGGGTCATCCCCGCCAAGCAGCATGACGATGCCCTTGGCAAACGCCACCACCATTGCCGCTGGCAACAGCTGCTGGGCGCCCTCCCTGAACGCCGCGGCGGCCTTGTTGGGGGTCAGGCCGTTCAATCCAAACGCCATCGCCACCGCGGCTATTGCGATTCCCATGCTGAAGAACTGGGCGGCGATTTCCGGCAGAAAGTAATTCCGCTCCACCACACCCCAGATCATCCAGGCAATACCGGCGCAGAAAAGTAGCAGCACCCAGCCATCGCCACGCGCCATGGTTTTGAGCGCAGCGGCGGACTGTGCCTGATCGCGGAAAACCCGGTCGGACTGGTAGGCGAGGGAAAGTGTCGGACGACGCTGGATGCGGCGCGCGTAGATCATGGTGTAGATCGCAAGCCCGACGGTGGCGAGCAGCCACAGCAGCATGCGCGGACCACTGCCCGACATTACCGGTACTCCGGCGATGCCCTGGGCAATACTTACCCCAAAGGGATTCATCCAGGAGGTGGCGAAACCGACCTGCGTAGCCACATAGGTCACCAGCAGTGCGGTGATGCTGTCGTACCCCATGGATACCAGCAGCGGCACCAGAATCAGGGTAAACGGGATCACCTCCTCGCCCATCCCAAACACCGCGCCACCCAGGGAAAATAGAAAACACAACGTGGCCAGGTACAGGTGCCCCGCTTGCCGGTTGCGCGCGATCACCTGAAACAGTCCGCGCTCCACTGAGCCACTGGCAAAAATCAGCCCAAACGCACCGCCCGTTAGCAAGATGAAGGCGAAGACCCCAATGGATGCCCCCCACTTAGTGCCAGAAACCATCCCTTCAAACGCAAAATTCAGCAACCCGATATCGCCACCTTCTGCGAACAGTGCCATTCCGGAAGGCTGGTCGGATACCTGCTGGTAGCTGTGCGGATCTATCACACTGCGCTCCGCACCGTTAACCACACTGGTGACGGTTTCATAAGTTCCGGCGGGAATGACGAAATTGAGCGCAAAAGCAATCATGGCCACCATCAGCAATATCAGATAGGTATCCGGCATTGCCCAGGTTTTCTTGCTGAGGGATTGCTCCGCCGCGCCGTGGGAATCTGCTTCACTGGTCTGCATGAAATAACACCGCAGTTAATGGAAAAGGGTCGACAGGTGCAAACTGCGCACCTGCCGGGATCAGGTCCTGTGAGACGCCGATCAGAACGCGTGGCCGTAGCTCAAGGTGTAAAAACGACCCATTGAGTTGTGGTTGAAGTGATCCACGTTGGCACTGGTACCGAGTACCAACGGCGGCTCTTCGTCCAGCAGGTTGTTGACCCGCAGGCTGAGCCAGCTGCCATTGCTGAAGTCGCGATTGACGCTCAGGTCGAATACCAGCCACTTGTCCACTTCCACACCGCCGTCTTTGTCGAATTTGACCCGGGAAAGGAAGTACTCAGCACCCGGTTCCTGAATTGCATCCAGTACACGCGGGCTAGGATCATCGTGATAACTATGGGTATACCGGGCGGAAAGCGTGGTGGACCAGTCTTGCATGCGCCAGCGCAGGGAACTGTTAGCCAACCAGCGCGGATAGGTATATTCACCGGCCTCACTCACAATACCGCGCGCAGCAGATGGCAACTTGTCGAACTTCGACATGTAGGTGCCATCCAGGGTAAAGCGGAAACTGCCCCAGTTTTCGGTCTCGAAATACTGGGTGAACGCCATATCGACGCCACTGGTTTTCTGCCAACCGAGGTTGGACAGCTGGAAGTGAGCATCCACTACAAAGCCGCCAGCCACCTCCAAACCCGGCTGACCGGTGGCCAGTTCGCCCTCTCCCACGATCGGGAAATCGCCGGAAAGTGCACGCAGGATAAAATCATCTTCTTCCACACCGATCAGGTTTTCGTGTTCGATATTCCAGTAGTCGATGCTGATTTCAGTATCTTCAGTCGGCTTCAGCAGGAAACCCGCGCCCCAGGTAGTGGCGGTTTCCGGCTTGAGATCATCGTTACTCACCTCTTCCGACAGCAGTGCTTCACCGTCTTCATCGGCAAAGCCGTCGCACGCCGCCGGCGTCACACTGCAGTCGACGGTATAGCTGGAGAGCAGCGTGCCAGCACCCACCTGCGCCAGCGAAGGCGCGCGGAAAGAGGTAGACCAGTTGCTGCGGAAAATGATGGCGTCGTTAAAGGCATGGCGCAGCGCCACCTTCGGGTTGGTGTCCCCACCGAAGCTGTCGTAGTAGTCGTGACGCAGTGCCACTTGCAACTCGGTATTGGCCGCGAGCGGAATCATCTGTTCCATATATACCGCCCACTGGTTGCGGGCGGCGTCGGCGGAGGTGGAACTGAAACCGAGAATCGGCTCAGGATTCAGAGTGGTGGAAATCGCATCGCCGGAGGGGGTGTCCACCACGGATTCGCGCCGGAACTCACCACCAAACGCCACCTGGATTGCGCCGGCGGGCAGCTCGATCCAGGAGCCAGAGATATTGCCATCGACGGCGTAGAGACTGGATTCGCCGCTGCGCTTGGCATCGGTACGCACAAACTGATTGATCGCATCCACTTGCTCTGCCTGACCGTTGAACGGGTTGTACCAGGCCGTGGTTTTCCCCAGGTCTTCGCAGGTTTCGCCGGCACCGTAGCTTGTTCTGCTCGGCGACTGCAAATTCACATCCCAGCGATCCACCACCGACCCATCGGAGCAGAGGTTACCAACCAGGGCATTCATGAATGCGTCGGATTTATACAGGCCGGAAACGCCGCGTTGCTCGGACTCGCTGCGGCCGATATTCAGTGCGGCTTCCCAACTCCAGCCACCCAACTCTCCGCGCAAGCCGCTCAGGAATCGCACGGAGGAGCTTTCCACTTCTACCGCGCGGGGATCGGGAAACTTGCCCCAGGCAAAGATCGGATAGCCGTAAAAATCGGTGAAATCAGAAGGGGAAAATCCTTGTAGTTCATGCTCCACAGCCGTGTCGACAATATCCTGAACCAGCTCTGCCGGCCAAAGGGGACTTTCTGGATCCACAGGCACATAGCTGAAATTCGCCGGAGAGGCCGTGCCGCGGGAACTGTTGGTTTGCAACATCAGATTGTTGAACCACTCCAGCTTGTCAGAAATTTCGTAATCGAAGGTAGCGACGACACTGGCACTCTCATATTCATCCTGCGTCGCCTGCACGGCGTTGGTATTGAACTCGCAATACTCACCCAGTCTTCCAAATCCAAACTGATCTGCAGGGCACCCGTCCGCACCGGACTCGGTTTGGTCAAAACTCTGACCACTTCCATATAGAAAAAAGTCGTCATTGAAACTCGGATAAACGCCCTGCTGGCTCGGACGCACGGAATTGGCGGTCAACTTGCGATCGCGGTCATACATGGCATTGCGAGAGAACAGATCCACCACCACCATGGAGTGGCTGCGCTCACCGGATTTTCCCCAAACCCAGTTAAGGTTGTATTTACCTTCATCGGTGCCCGCGGTGGAATTTCCATGGGTCAGGGTAATTTCACTGCCTTCAAAATCATCGCGCAGTACGAAGTTCACCACACCGGCTACTGCATCTGCACCGTAGGTCGCTGCAGCACCGCTCGGCAATACTTCCACACGCTCAATGGCGGACAGCGGAATGGAATTTACATCGACAAAAGACTCCTGCCCTTTGGCGAAAGAGCTGACGGACACGCGGCGACCATTAACCAGCACCAGCGTGGAGCTGGCACCCAGACCGCGCAGTGAGACACCGGCGGCACCCACCGGCGTATTGCTGGAGAGCGGCCCGCCGGTAGCGGTAGAAAAGGTACCGCTGCCGCCGCCGGTCTGAGTCAACTGCTGCAAGATTTCGATCGGTGAAGTTGCACCGGACGCCTCGATATCGTCGCGATTGATCTGCACCACCTGCACCGCGCCCTCGGTGTCCAACCCTTTGATATGGGTACCGGTGACAACAACTTCCTCGACCGTGCTGTCAGCCGGTATTTCCTGGGCGATGGAGCCAATACTGACTAGCGAGCAGCCGAGTGCCAGTTGGATCGCCTTGTATAGACCTGTTCTGTGATGCTGTTTCTTATTATTCACGGTAATTCCCCTCCGGGCGTCGCGCCCTGGTTGTGATTCCGGCAGTTCTTGTGTTTGTCAAAAATTCATAGGTACTAGGTACCCCGATGACGGAAAGCCGGGCGAGAGTCAGAACTACGCGCAACCCACTGATGGGGGCAAAGCAATAGCATCGCGACAGCGCCTGAAAACTCAGGTCACACGGCAGTTCTGTAAGTTATGGAGAGCAAACGATACGGAAGGAATCCGACGTATAGCTTCCCTGTGCTCGACAGCACGCTCGGAGCGTCGAGCGCCCGGCTAAGCCGAGGCGGGAAAGCTACTCGTCAAACCACTCACTGAGGTGGTAGTCGGAAGAGCAGCGCTCGATGGCAGCAATGAAATTCACTTTGCTTTTTGTCATGGCGCTTGCGTTGGTTTCTCAGTTGGCTGATTAAATTTGTTATCTAGCAAACTTCACGCAATTTTTATCACTGAGAAAAAATAATGTAAAGCGTTTCTTGAGCCGCACGCTTGTCGGCGCTGGCGGCGGATTTAAACCGAATTATCTGCCATCCACCAACGGGAAACAGCGTTTTATTCAAGCCCGCAGGATGAAAACGCCAGAAAGTAAAAGCTCCCGTAAAGAGCATTTTCCTCCGGGGCCTTACGGACTTGCCGGCCAAAAGTATTTTTGGCCGGCACTGCATGTGAAGCGGAATTACTGATACGGCTGATTGATATAGAAATTCGTTGAACGGCCGTCTATTCCTATGCGTTTGGGCGAAACACTGCTGGAACCGGTGAGTATGTTGTATTGGTCAAACTCTCCCAGCTTGTAGCGCAGCACATCCTCATACACCACCGGCTGACCACACTGCGCCAGGGTTCTGGATGTCTGCGCATCCTCTCGCAAGACGTACGCATTACCGCTTCCATCCACGACGCCGTTGCCATCGGGGGTAAAGAAAATGGAGGTTGCCTCGTCCACGCCAATGCCGGCAATCCCGCCAGGCAGCCCGGCCATAAACGCCATCAGGCGTCCCATCCGGTCGCGCTGGGTAAAATGCGTATCCACGATCACAGACTGCATGGCTGCGGTAGTGAGGAAATTCGTGGAAATGTTGATGTACTCATGACACAGATCGCTGACCGCTTCCGAAGAATAAGCACCAAGCACACCGTCCGGATCGTAAATATATTCAGACTGCACAGCGGCACCAGCGGATGTACCACCCAGCACACCACCTCTGCCGATTACTTCATCCAGCGCCTGCTGTAACGCGGTGCCCTGCCACTGATTGAGGTAATCCGACTGATCACCACCCGCAATCCAGATGAATTCCGCAGAGCGCACTGCCCAGGCTACATATTCATCGTTGGCATACTGGATACGGTCGACGATCAGGGTCTCCACGGAGTCGGCATTCAAAAGCTCCAGGAGATAATCGTTGTAGGCGTCAGTTCCGCTTGTGCGCAATACCACTACATCGCCGCCACCAATCAACGGTGCCACCCTGCGGGTAAACGCAGCATCAACATCAGTGCCACCACCCATCACCAGCAAACCGCCACCACTCTGGTTCACACACAGGTCCGCTGCATTTCCCACCAGGGAACTTGTGAGACCACCGGGCTTCGTCGGGCGCACCCCCAATCCGCAGTTGCCACTACCGCTGCCACCGCCACTGCCGTCGCCAGGAACCCCGTCTACGGTCAGGGTATAGTCGCCACGCCCGCTGTAACGGGTGACTTTCAACGTGTAGAGACCATCGCCATTTACACTGACCGTTGCCTCCTCCGGAGTACCGCCAGTTTCTGCGCTGTACAGTTTCCGGGATACATCGTAAAGGTGCCAATCGAAATCGTTGCTACTGCTGTGACTCAGGGAAATGGTGAGATCAGCGGGAGAGTCGACAATGAAGTAATACCAGTCCTGGTCACGCCGACTGTCGATTCTGCCGGCTATTGGCGTCGCCGAACAAACAGGACCATCGGCATCGGATTCGGCGTCGTTGGATTCACTCTCACCTGAAATACAGGCAAGAGCAGAGTGGCTAAATACGGCGATTAAAAAAAAGAGTGTGGGCTTGATCCCCATGATGAGCTCCTTGAGTGGTCGTTATTATTGTTGCCACTCAAAGGTACCCAATACGCGCCAGGCAAGAATCGATCTGGCGCGATAAGGGAAAAAACAGACAAGTTCCGGAAAAAACAGAACAGTCTAGTGAACTACCGGGTTAGATGGCGCAGTCAACAGCATCCAGCAGCATATGGGTAATCAGGCCGATACCCAGCCAGCGCACCGGCTTCCACGGCAAAAACATCATGGCGCCATAAAACGAGATGGGGAACATTGTGTGCAACGGGTGGAAGTTGATACTGCAGCGACCCGGATCGTAAATCGGGTTAGCAAGCAGATGATCCAGGTCCACCAGGTTGGCGGCCAGCATAAACAGTGCAGCCTTCTTCCACTCACTGCGGAAGAAAAACCAGGCAATCGCCACCGGAACGAGAATATGTAAAAAAATATGGAGGTAACTGAACATCAGGTCGGCAACAACTCTTCTGCAGAAATGGAACCCAGGCCTTCTTCGATATCCTGGCGAATGGCGGTACGCACCCGCTGCTCATCTTTTTGTGCGATGGCTTCAATCAAATCCTGGTGACGATCCGGCAACTCCTGTACACCGAAGCGCTGAAACACCAGATGCTGCAGTGGCGCGGTCTGCAGCCACAGGCTCTCGATCAGCGACAGGATGATATGCGGGCGACCGAGGCGATACAGGGTGAAGTGAAAGTCCAGGTTGCCGGTCACGTATTCCTGGATGTCATTTTTCTTCAGCGCCGCGGTAACCCGGTCATCCAACGCCCGCAAGGTCGCTACCTCGTCCACGCCGACGAAAGGCAGCGCCTGGGCCGCCGCCTGGCATTCCAGCGCCACCCGAGCTGCACAGATTTCATCCAGCCTTTCCCGGGTCATGCTGGGAACGGTAACCCGACGGGTATCGGAAAGCTCCAATGCCCGTTCGGAGGTGAGGCGGCGCAGCGCCTCGCGCACCGGCATCGGGCTGCAGTTCAACTGCTCCGCCAACCCGCGGATGGTGATGGCCTTCCCGGGCAGAAACTGGCCCCGCAACAAGGCGTCGCGCACCTGAAAGTACACCCGCTCCTGGGTAGTACGAAAATCTTCCTGCGGCTCGATAAATTCGGCGTCCATCACTTGCGGTCCCGCGTCAAAGGATTCAGTTAAAGGAAATCCGCCGGAACCGCTTAGCCGTTCAGGCGGACATCGCCAGCGCCAGTTTGTGTGGCGCCTGTTTACCACCGACTTCTATGAGTTCGTCGGTAATGGCGCCAGTTTGCCACAATTCGTAGAAATCCTCCGCAACCTGTTTGCCCGCCTCGGTCACCGCATTCCAGTAGCGCAGGCGCTCCTCGGTGGTGAGCTTCACAAAGTCATCCCGGTCCGGGATCTTGCCGTAAGGCAGTTTTGCCACCCAGGCGGGTGACGGCGCCACCAGGATGACATCCTGCATGGCCCCACCGCGTACCCAGCGCCAGCGGAAACTCTTGTCGAACCAGCCGGGCACCATATAGGGGAAGAAATGCGGGTACAGCACCAGACCGTCCGGGTGCTCAAAGCCCAGGTCGAAGTGGTAATCGGTAATGCCGCCGTCGCGGTAATTGCCCGCTGGCGCTCCCGCCGGGGTGGGTACGCCGGCCATAACCAGCGGAATAGAACCTGAGGCCAGCACCGCCGGGCAGACGTTTTCCGGATTCAGCGGCGTATTGACCGTGGACAGATTGCGGAAAGTGACCGCGGGGCTGTCGCCGGTATGGAATACCACCCTGTCCCAGAAGGCGCGCAGACTGCGGCGACTCACCGCGTTGGCCAGCGCCGATGCCAGCAGCGCCGGTGCCAGCAGGGCTTTATTTTCACTCGCCAGAGGCCCGCGGCCGCGCACGGTAACGAAGTGGCTGCGCCACACCGGGTTGCTGGCCACCTCTTCGGCCCCGCTGTGGCCCAGAACCTCACGCAGTATCCGTTCGCCGGCAGCGGTAATCTCTGCCGGTGTCGGACGCGCACTGTCATAGGTCTGGTTTACGTAGCCGTATTCCAGCGTTTCCAGTGCTGCGATGGGGTTGGAGGTGGCATAACACATGTTGCGGAAACTGCCGATGGACGAGCCGAGCGTCGCGATAGGTGCACTGCGATCGCGGAAAAATTCACCGATCAGCACCCGGTCCAGTTGGCTGATCACCAGCCACTTTGGCCCGCCAGACGCCCCTACCAGCGTAGAGATCATCTCCGGGCGCAATCCCTCGTCTTTTACCCGGCGCGCGGCATTCGCACCCGCCAGGATCACACAGCTTCTTTGCTTCTTCACTGTCGCCACTTCACCTAGGTTTATCTGCTTATCTGCCGGGTCCGATTACCATTCGCCGGTATTTTGCATAGAGGCCCAGGGTTCCTGGGGCTCGAGTGGTTCGCCTTTCTGCAACAACTCGATGGAAATATTGTCCGGCGACCGCACAAAGGCCATGTAGCCATCCCGCGGCGGGCGGTTGATGGTCACACCCATGTCCCTCAGGCGCTGACAGGTTTCATAGATATTGTCGACGCGATAGGCCAGGTGACCGAAGTTGCGGCCCCCACTATAGGTTTCCGGATCCCAGTTGTAGGTCAGCTCCAGGCAGGGTCGCTTCTCGCCATTGGCGGATTCGGCATCGCCCGGGGCGGCGAGAAATATCAGAGAAAAGCGGCCTTTCTCGTAATCATTGCGGCTAACCTCGTACAGACCCAGCTTGTCGCAATAAAATTCCAGAGATTTTTCGAGATCGGTGACTCGCACCATTGTGTGCAAATATTCCACTGCAACGCCTCCTTTGTGGGATTACAATCCCGATACATCAACAAGGTGACTACTTTAGTCACCAGACAAAAAGTTACCAGCGCGAAATGTACCAAAAATACTATCGACATTTTTTACAGGCCGCCCAAAAAGCAGCCTCAGACTCTTGCGACCTGCCAGTTCTGCACATGGCATGCCACTCCCACCACTACTGGCCAGATGTCACCCTGGATGCCGTCAACGCCTACTGGCAGGACGCCGCGCAGATGGCCGACAGCAAGTGGGAGAAAATTTTCGGTGAAAAGATACCAGCCTTCCAGCGCGGTATTGCCCACGCCCTGAATCACCCTGCCCCGCAGCAGATTGCACTTGCCCCCAACACCCACGAGCTGGTGTACCGGCTGATCAGCGCCTTTGACCTGACCAGGCCCCTGCGAATTCTCACCACCGATGGCGAATTCTACAGTTTTGCCCGCCAGCTGCTGCGCCTGGAAGAGCTTCCCAATGTGGAAGTGGTGCGTGTGGCCACGCAACCCTTCGCCACCCTGCCCCAGCGCTTTGAGCAGGAATTACAGAGCGGTCGCTACCAGCTGGCCTACGCCAGCCAGGTGTTTTTTGACTCCGGCGTGGCCTTCCCGGGCCTGCTGGAGCTGGCCGCGCGCAAGCCCGACACCACCCAGATGGTGATCGACGGCTACCATGCCTTCTTTGCGCGCCCCACAGATCTGTCCGCTATCGCCGACAAGGTCTTCTACACCGCGGGTTCCTACAAATACCTGGGCGCCGGCGAAGGCATGTGTTTTATGACCATTCCGCGCAATTGCGAGCTGCGCCCCCTTAACACCGGCTGGTTTGCGGAAATGGCGGAGCTGGAGAATCGCACGGAAGGTGTGGGGTTTGGCAATGACTGGCTGCGCTTCGCCGGCGCCACCATTGACTTTTCCCCGCTATACAAGGCCCTCGCCGTCCTCGACCTGTACGAGAGTGAAGGTATTTCGGTAACCAGTATCCATAACTATGTGCTGGCCAGTCAGCAACGGTTTCTCGCAGCCATGGCCGACGCACAGCACCCGCTGCTGAACCGCGACAACCTTATCGCCCACGATCTGGAAAATGGCCACGGACATTTCTTCACTTTTCGCTGCGGCAGTGCGGAAAATGCAGAAAAGTTGCAGGAAGAACTGCGGCAAAAAAATGTGCTTTGTGATCGCCGCCAACAGTTGTTGCGACTGGGTTTTGCGCTTTACCACCCGCAAGAAGAAACCTTCGCGCGCCTGTTCACCTGAGATTCATCTTTCAGGCGCAACAATATGCATCGTCAATGAAGTGTTACTGGCAATAAAAGGATTCGCCATGCAAAAGACCCTGAAACTGTTTTCCGCCGGCCTGCTTGCAGGTCTCGTCGTATTCGCAACCGGCTGTGGCAGTGATGCCGGCAAGCGCCCGTCCGGCACGCTGATCTCCATCTCTTCACAGGGTGAGGCCAGCCAGGCCCCGGACATCGCCAATATTTCCGCCGGCGTTGTCACCGAAGCGAGTGAAAGCAGCGCGGCCATGCAGGCCAATGCCGAGCAGATGGACAAACTGATGAAGGCCATCAAGAAAGCCGGCATCGACGACAAAGACGTACAAACCAGCGGCATTAACCTGATGCCCCGCTATGACTATCAACCCAATCGCGAACGCCAGCTTCTCGGTTACCAGGCCCACAACACCGTCAGTATTACCGTGCGCAAGCTGGATGAACTGAGCAAGGTGATCGATCTCCTCACCGCCGCAGGCGCCAATCAGATCCACGGCCCCAGCTTCTCCATCGGCGAGCCGGAACCGCTGCTGGCCGAAGCCCGTGAAAAAGCCCTGAAACAGGCACAGGCGCGCGCGAAATCCTATGCGGATTCCCTCGGCACCAAGGTACTGAGAATCGTGAGTATTTCTGAAGGCAGCCACGGTGGTATGCCGCGGCCGATGATGCGTGCGGAAATGGCTTCCGCCAAAGACAGTGCCAGCACGCCGATTGCGGTAGGAGAGACTTCGGTTTCGGTGAATCTGGAACTGGTGTTTGAGCTCGCGAAATAAAATCTGAGTTACTAAATCAGGCCATTTAACTTGGCGGTGACGGCGGCGCTACCGGATACAGGGTAGCGCCTCCGCCACAAATTTAAGTGCAGCGCTATTCCGGCTGCTTGTAAACTTCCCCGCCCTTCATCACAAACCGCACCCGCTCCAACGCGGTAATGTCCTCCAGCGGATTGCCAACCACCGCGATCATGTCCGCCCACTTACCCGCGGCAATACTTCCCAGTTGATCTTCCACTTTCAACAGTTGCGCGGCGTTCAAGGTGGCTGAACGAATAGCGTCGGCGGGGCTCATGCCGCCCTGCACCATCAGGGCAAACTCTTTCGCATTGTCCCCGTGACGACTGACACCGGTATCGGTACCGAAGGCGATTTTCACTCCCTTCCGGTGGGCGCGATAAAACGTATCCTGGATAAGAGGGCCGATTTTCGCTGCCTTGGTGCGCACCATGTCCGGGAAAAATCCTTCCACTGCCGCCTTCTGGGTGACCCAGTCCCCCGCCATCAACGTGGGCACATACCAGGTGCCGTGCTCCAGCATCAGCGCCATGGTCTCCTCATCCATATAGGTGCCGTGCTCGACGGAATCCACTCCGGCGCGGATTGCCCGCTCCATACCTTCCTTACCGTGGGCGTGGACTGCCACGGTAAACCCGTAGTCCTTCGCAGTCGCCATGATCGCTTCCAGCTCATCCTGCATGAATTGTGGATTCTGGCCGCTCTTGGCCACACTCAGCACACCGCCGGTGGCAGTGATCTTGATCAGGTCCGCACCGTCTTTGTAGCGCTGGCGCACCGCCTCGCGGGCACTGGCAACGCCGTTAATCACACCATCGGCGGGACCGGGGCTGCCCATCAGGTCCTGGCGAAAGCCATTGGTGGGGTCCGCATGGCCACCGGTGGTGGCAATGGACTTGCCGGCGGTATACACCCTCGGGCCGACAATGTCGCCGCGGTTGATGGCATTGCGCAGGCTCAAGGTAACATTTTCCCGGTCCCCCAGATCCCGTACGGTGGTAAACCCGGCCATCAGGGTGCGCTCGGCGGTATTGACCGCGCGCAAGGTGTAATCGGCCGGATTCCAGGTAAAGGTTTCAACATAGGTACGCGGGCCGTATTCAAAGGCGAGGTGGGTATGCATATCCATCAGGCCCGGCAGCACGGTAAATGCACTCAAATCGATCACACGCTCACCGTCGCGCTTGGTAAAGCCGCGCTCAACGGATTCCACCCGGTCATCGACGATATGCACCGTGCGCTTTTCGTGCAGACGGCCGCGCTCGCTATCGAACAGCCAGCCGGCGTGTAGCGCGATATTCTCCGCACTGGTAGCTGACGACCAGGCGAGAACGGCCCCCGCCAACAGACTGCCGAAACCGCGCGTTACAAAATACGATTTTGCTAAATGAGTAATCACTGTGCCCCCCGGATCTTAGTGGGCTGCGATTTCAGCCGCCCATTTTTATGCTGCTTTTTACATATTGATCACAACATCGCTGTCGACCTCAAAAAAGCGCGATCAATGTAGCGCATTTTCACGATATAAAAAAAGCCCGGCGCTTTCGCAACCGGGCTTTCGTGAAGTTTCGCCAAAGCTATTCTGTGGTGGGAATGACTTCCACCTGACCGATACCCAGTGCCTCGATATCCTTCTGGATCTTGCTCAGGTCACCAACCACCATCCAGGTAAACTGCTCCGGCGCCAGGTATTCCTTGGCCGCCGCCGCCACCTGTTCCTTGGTCAGTGCGCTGACCCGCTGCGGATAGTCTGCGATATATTCCGGCGGCAACCCTTTTTCCACCTGCCAGGCGATGCTGGAAAGCAACTGCCCCTTGGTCTGGAACAGCGCACTCTGCTTCAGCACCTCGTCGTCCTGGTAGTCCTTGAGCTCCACTTCCTCAATCGGGCGCGTACTCAGATAGGCCCTGTACTCTTTCAGCAATTCCTGCATGGCCTGCGCGGTCTTGTCGGTCTGCACGGGGGCAAACACGATGTAGGGGCGCTGCGCCTCCGTATCCAGGGAGACCGCGCGCGCACCGTACGACCAGTGTTTTTCTTCACGCAAGTTCATGTTGATACGCGATGTAAATTTACCGGCGATGGCGGATGCCATTGCATCAAAGGCCTCGGCCTTTTCCGGCGTCCACTCCGGCATCACCAGTCCCGCCATGATGAAACTCTGTTGCGCGCCCGGGCGGTCGAGCAGGTAGATACGCGGTTTTTCCGGTCGGCTAACCTGTGGGATATTCAGTTGCGGCACAGGATCTCTTGGTGCACGCCAATCACCCAGCGTATGGTTTAACAGCTTCTGGAGCTCATCCTTGGCGACATCCCCCACCACGGTGAGCTGAGCGTTATCCGGGCGCAACCAGGTCTGATGGAAATTCAACAGGTCGTCGCGGGTAATCGACTCGATTGCCTCGGGCGTTCCGGAACCTGTCAGGGGCGCACCGTAGGGATGATCCTTGCCAAACAGCAATGGAGGCAACTTTCGCATCGCCAGTCCCTGGGGTTGGGCCTCTTCCTGACGAATGGAATCCAGCCAGTTGGATTTGACCCTGGCCAGGTCGTCTTCCGGGAACAATGGACTGGAGATAACGTCGCGGAACAGCTCCAGGGAGGGCTCAAGCTGGGATTTCAGCGCACTGAAACTCAAGGTGTTGTAATCGAGGCCGCTGCCGGCACCGATACTCGCACCCAATTCTTCCTGACGGGCACTGAACGCCAGGCTGTCATATTTGCCCGCGCCCTCACTCAGCATTCGCGCCACCACGGATGCGAGGCCCGGCTTGTCGCCATCGGCGGATGCACCACTGCGATACTGCAGGCTCATGAGAACAACGGGAGTATCGTGACGCTCCGCCAGCACCACCTTGAGACCATTATCCAGGGTGAAGGTCTGCTGTTGGGGGAGCTCGAGTTCTACGGTTTTGTCTATCGCCGGCAGTTTGCTGCGGTCCACATCTTCGTCGGCAACCGCGTATTTGTCCTTCGGTTGTATCACCAGCGTGAAGTGCTCGGGCTTCAGCCACTTCTGTGCCACGTTTTGCACATCGTTGGCGGAGACCCTGGCGTAATCCTCAAGCCCTTTCACCAGTGCGCTGGGGTCTTCGTAATAGAACTCGGAACTGGCGAGAATATCGGTCTTGCCGCCGAAGCCTCCAATTTTTTCCAGCCCCTTAACCAGACTGGCGAACTCACTCTGCTTGATACGCTTCAGCTCTTCCACGCTGACACCGGTACGGGCGAACTCCCGCAACTCCTTGTCGAGCAACTTCTCGACCTTTTCCACCGACTGCCCGGGCTTCACATCCACCATCAAAATCAACTGTCCCGCCAGCTGGCGGCCGTAATAAAAGGCGCTGACGCTGGTGGCCACCTTTTCATCCCGCACCAGGCGGCGGTACAGCAGGGAATTTTTTCGATTCGCCAGCAGGGACGTGAGCAAATCCAGCGCATTTTCCTCGTCACTGCCTATCGCCGGCACATTCCATACTTTGTAAATTCGCGCCTGGGGTACCTGATCGGTGACTTCCAGGCGCTTGTTGACCTGGTTTGGCAGCTCCCAGTTTTTCAGCTCCCGCGGCACCGAGGTGCTGGGAATGGCACCGAAATACTGTCGGGCCTTTTTCATCGCCTCTTCGACCGTGATATCACCGGCGATGGCCAGAATTGCATTGGCGGGCTGGTAGTAATCGGAAAACCACTGTTTGACGTCGTCGAGACTGGCGTTGTCCAGGTCTTCCATTGAGCCGATCGTGGTCCAGGAATACGGATGGTCCGAGGGGAAGGTATTGGTGGCAATCAAATCAAATGCCTGACCGTAAGGCGCATTTTCACCCTGGCGTTTTTCGTTCTTTACCACGCCACGCTGCTCGTCGAGTTTTTCCTGGCTGATGGCGCCCTTGAAATGCCCCATGCGGTCCGACTCCATCCACAGCGCCATATCCAGCGCGCCTTTGGGGACGGTTTCAAAATAATTCGTGCGGTCGTTGTTGGTGGTGCCGTTCATATCGGTGGCGCCGGAGCGCTGGAACGGCTCGAAGTATTCGCCGGGGAAGTTTTCCGAGCCGTTGAACATCAGGTGCTCAAACAGGTGAGCGAATCCGGTTTTGCCGCGGGTCTCATCCTTGGAGCCCACCTTGTACCAGATATTGATCGCCACCACTGGCGCCTTGGGGTCTTCGTGAACAATGACGGTGAGCCCGTTGTCGAGCACTTCCTTATGGTAAGGCAACTCAATTTTCGGCGGTTCCACAAATGCATCATTGCCACTGGCCGCCGCCTTGCTGCTGGCCGCGGCTTCCTTGTCGACGCTGAGTGCCTTGTGCACCTTCTGGTCCGCACCGGTTGTTTCCTGCTGCCGGTCGCAACCGGCCACGCTGCCCACAAGAAACACGGCTAACAGGCCAGCGGGCCACAGGGCAGTTCGCATATCCATTGTCACCTATCCTGATTTTTCAGTTGCTCTCGGCAAAATTGCACGCGGCCGGGCAGAGACTGCAAAGGCAATGCAAAGACAGCTCTCAGACTGAAGGATAGTCGGGGGAAATTCCCCAGGTCAGAAGCGCCGGCAAATGGGGCAAGCGGGTAAAAGTGTAGGCGAAAAAACGGGCGCCGTAGCGCCCGAAAATTACTTCACAGAGAGACGAATTGTCGTCAGGGAGAACTTGCGGATAACGCACAGGTTACCCTGTGCGAATCGGCTTAAGCAGCGGCGGAATCCGCCTTGTTCAGTGCATCCTTGTGGCCAAAGCGCTCTTCGGCAATACGGTCGGCCACGTGTGCGGTGGTTTCACCGGTTTCATCGGCGCGCTGGAAAACTTCCTGCATGGTGGTGCCGATGGTTTCGATGTGCGCCTTCACTTGCTCGGCGTTGTATTCGCCCTGTTCCTGGCCGATCTTCTGGTAATAGACGTCGATGATGCCACCGGCATTGATCACGTAGTCTGGCGCATACAGGATGCCCTTGTCTTTCAGCACCTGCGCGTGGCGCTCTTCCGCCAGCTGGTTGTTGGCGGCGCCGGCGATGGCGCCCACTTTCAGGCGGCTGATGGTGTTGTCGTTGAGGATTGCGCCCAGCGCACAGGGGGCAAACAGATCCACATCCAGATCGAAAATTTCGTCGGCACCCACAGCGGTCGCGCCCAGCTCGTTGACCGCACGATCGATGTTGT
Organism: Microbulbifer sp.; assembly: GCF_036563125.1. Classification (GTDB taxonomy): domain Bacteria; phylum Pseudomonadota; class Gammaproteobacteria; order Pseudomonadales; family Cellvibrionaceae; genus Microbulbifer. Next base: position 57,197 of record NZ_DATCMV010000091.1, on the reverse strand, counting down.
CCTGGAAAATGTCGGTAACGTACAGCTCCGCACCGGCGTCTTTCAGCAGCTTGGCGAGGCGGAAGCCCACATTGCCCACGCCCTGAATGGATACCTTCAGGCCGTTCAGGTCGGTGCGGCCCCAGCGGTGTGCAACCGCAGCCTTGAGACCCACGAATACGCCGTAGGCGGTAGATGGAGACGGGTCGCCACCGTGTTCCTGGCCCGGGATCACACCGGAAACGAACTGGCTGCGCTCGCCGATGACTTTCATGTCCGCCACGCTGGTGCCGGAATCTTCGGCGGTGATGTATTTACCGCCCAGGGTATTGAGGAAGTCACCCATGGCACGCAGCAGTTCCGGAGTCTTCTGCTTGCGCGGATCGCCGATGATCACGGACTTGCCACCGCCCAGCTTCAGGCCGGCCATGGCGGATTTGTAGGTCATGCCGCGGGACAGACGCAGTACGTCCTTCAGGGCTTCCGAATCATCCGCATAGGGCCACATGCGGCAGCCGCCGAGGGCGGGGCCGAGATTGGTGTTGTGGACGGCAATAATGGCCTTCAGGCCGCTTTTGGCGTCGTGGTAAAAGGCCACTTCTTCGTGATTATCGTATGCGGGGTGGGAAAATATGCTCATTTCTATCCTCTCCGGAGGCCGGTTTTACAACGGCGCCAGACTCGGCCGATTTTGTCAGCTTTATCCGCAACCGCGCTTTATTCTAGGCCCCTAAGAATATAGCCTCCAGCACCGTACAGGCATTGCGTTCTTTGCTCTAACAGACCGATTGGTATCAACCACATCCCACATATCGTGGTTTTTTAGGATGAATCAACCCAAGGTAATGATCACCGCCAAACGGTCACTAAACATACTGCAATGTATCCCCCACCCAACTGGCCTGTAATCCTCCGTCTGGTAGAATCCGCGCCCAAACAGACCTTCCTCCATGCAGAGAAGCCAACCGAGTAACCACCAGAGAAGCCTCCATGCTGAATGCCGACGCCCTCAAACAGCTGACCCAGCTCAAAACCGAAATCCGCTCTTCCAAGGAGTTTGCCGAGGGACGTGTGCGCGGCAGCAGCGGCAAGTTCGGGTTTGTGGTGCTGGACGATGGCCGCGAGGCATTCCTGCCACCGACGGAAATGGACCGGGTTTTCCCCGGCGACCGGGTGCGCATAAGCCTGACGGAAGAGGAACAGGGGAAGCTCACCGCCGAGCTCGACCAGCTGATCGAATCCAGCCTTACCTACCTGGTGGGGCAATATATCCAGCGGGGCCAGGGCCACTTTATCCAGCCCAGTGAACCGGGCCTGTCGCGCTGGATCTTCCTGCCGCCCAAAGCGCGCGGCAAGGCGCAGCCGGGTGAGTTCATCGCCTGCTCCATCAATCGCCACCCCTTCAAGGACGGCAAGTCCCAGGCGAAAGTGGAATGCGTCATCGGCAAGCCGGACATGGCCGGTATCGAACACGCGTTTATCGTTGCCCAGCACCGGCTGCCGAACCAGTTCAGCCAGGCCGCCCTCGAGCAGGCGGAGGCCATTCCGGCGAAACTGGAAGCACTGTGCGCCGAGCGCAAGGATCTGTCCGATTTGGGCTTTGTCACCATCGATGCCGAGACCACCCGGGATATGGACGACGCCCTCGCCGTCACCGCTGCGGACAACGGTTGGACCCTGCACATCGCCGTGGCGGACCCTTCAAGCCTGATCGAATCGGGTTCGCCCCTCGACAAGGAAGCGCGCCAGCGCGCCAACAGCGTCTACCTGACCGGTGAAACCCTGCCGATGCTGCCGGCGAATCTGTGCGAAAACAGCTTCTCGCTGCTGGCGGGCGAGCTGCGCCCGGCGCTGGTACTGCATATTGCCATCGGCAGCGACGGCGCCCTCAATGGCTGCGAATACGAATTCGTCGCCATCCGCTCCCAGCACAAACTGAGTTACAACCAGGTGGCGCGCTTTATTGAAGGCGATGACAGCGCGGTGCCCGCGGACCAGCAGCAGAGCCTGCGTCTGCTCGACGCCCTGAGCAAAGCCCGTGTCGGCTACCGCGCCGGCCACTCCCTAATGATGGAAGATCGCCCGGACTATGAGCTGATCCTGAATGACCAACGCAAGATCGAGCGCATTGAAAAGCTGGAGCGCACCGCGGCCCAGCGCATGGTGGAAGAAGCCATGCTCGCGGCCAACATCTGCGCCGGCGAAAAGCTCGCCGAACTGGGTGCCGGCTGCTTCTCGATTCACCTGGGTTTCCGCGACGAGCGCATGGCGGAAATTCGCGCGCTGCTGAAAGATGCACTGCCCGAATACGCCGAGCAGGATCTGCACCAGCAGGATGTATACCTGAAGCTGGTGAAAGAACTCGAAAGCCACGCAGACGCGGAAATGAAAAACGTGCTGGCGGTGCTCAAGCGCATGCTGCGCCCGGGCGAACTGTCCAACAAGGCGGCCCCGCACCTTGGTCTCGGTCTGGCGCACTACGCCACCGTCACCTCCCCTATCCGCAAGTTCAATGACCTGCACAACCACCGCGCCCTGCGTGCCGCCCAAGCCGGCAGCGAGCTTCCGTCACTCAACGACGAACAGGGCGAAGCCCTGCATCAGAGCGTGGCCACCGGCCGTCAGGCGGACCGCGCACTACAGCAGTGGCTGTATTGCCAGTACCTGGAAGGCAAAGTGGGCGAAGCGTTCACCGGCAAGATCACGCTGGTAAATGGCGCCGGCATCGGTGTGCGTTTGGAAGAAAACGGTATCAACGGTTTTGTACGCTTCAACGGTAAAAAGAACCCGTTTGAATTTGATGGCAAGCGCCTGCGGATCACTCGCGGTGAAGAGCGCTTCCAGCTGGACCAGGAGGTTCAGGTGAAAGTAAGTGCGGTGGATATTGAAAAGCGCCGCATCGCCCTTGAGCTGGTGACCGACACTCCGGACGAAAACCAGACCGCTGCCGCGGATGAGCAGGCTGATAACGCTGCCGAGTAATTCCGCCACTACAATTTCATTAGCGCAATTTCAAACACATAGTTCCAGCCGCGGCGTCACAAGCACCGCGGCTTTTTTCGGCCCAACCCGGAACGCGGTGATAACCCCCGGGCCCAAATATAAGGAAATCCCATGTCGACCATCGCTGACCTCACCCCCGCGCCCCTGTGGAAGCACTTTGCCAAGCTGTGCGAGATCCCGCGCCCGTCCAAACACGAAGACCAGGTAGTGGCCTATATCGTCGATTTTGCCAAAAAACGCGGCCTCGACGTCAAACTGGACCAGATCGGCAACGTCATCATCAAGAAGCCGGCTACCCCGGGCATGGAAGACCGCAAGACCCTGGCGATGCAGAGCCACGTGGACATGGTGCCGCAGAAGAATGCCGACACAGAGCACGACTTTCTCACCGACTCCATCAAGCCTTATATCGATGGTGATTGGGTGACCGCCGAAGGCACCACCCTCGGCGCCGATAACGGCATTGGTGTGGCCGCGATTCTCGCACTGATGGAATCTACCGATATCCCGCACCCCGCCCTGGAAGCCCTGCTGACCATCGACGAGGAGGCTGGCATGACCGGCGCCAAGAACCTGCAGCCGGGCCACTTCGAAGCCGACCTGCTGCTGAACCTCGACACCGAAGACGAGGGAGAACTCTATGTGGGCTGTGCTGGCGGCGTGGACGTGAACGCTTCCCTGCCCTACACCGCAGAGCCGGTTCCCGCCGGGCATCAGGCATTCAAACTGAGCGTGCGCGGCCTGCGCGGTGGTCACTCCGGTCTCGATATCGACAAGGGCCGCGGCAACGCCAACAAGATCGCCAACCGCATCATCGACGCCGCACTGCAACAGATTCCCGAATTGCGCATCGCCAGCCTCGATGGCGGCAGCCTGCGCAACGCCATTCCGCGCGAGTCGTTCAGTGTCATCACCGTACCCGCCGACAAAACCGCCCAGCTGCAGGATATCGCGCAACAGGCGATTGCCGTGATCAAAACCGAACTGGATAACGAAGCCAAACTGGATATCGCACTGGAGCCATCTGACGCGCCGGCGACAGTCATGGACGCGGACGCGCAGCTGAAACTGATCCGCATCATCCGTTGCTGCCCCAATGGCGTGGAGCGCATGAGCACCGCGCTCGAGGGCATCGCCGATACTTCCAACAACCTGGCCCGTGTCGTCACCGAAACCGAGAACGGCAACAGCCGCGTGCGTATCCAGTGCCTGGTACGCAGTCTCTCCGATACTGCCCGCGATGAGCACGGCCTCAATGTGGCCGCCGCGTTCCAGCTGGCCGGTGCGCAGGCAAGCCTGGACAATGCCTACCCGGGCTGGACCCCAAATATGCAGTCGCCGCTGCTGGCACTGATGAAAGACGTCTACCTGGAAATGGAAGGCAAAGAGCCCGAAGTGAAAGTGATCCACGCCGGCCTCGAATGCGGCCTGCTGGCCAAGCCCTACCCCAACTGGGACATGGTCTCCTTCGGCCCCACCATCCGCCGCGCGCACTCACCAGAAGAGCGGGTGCATATCCAGAGTGTGGCGAATTTCTGGGATTACTTCCTGAGGGTTGTGGCAGCGATACCTGCAAAAGCCTGATTTTTTCCGCTATGAGCGCCCTCCGGCACTATTTGTCGGAGGGCGGCACCGCACCACTGGGCCTCTTGCTGCAATATTTTTCTACCCGCCCAGGATACAACCCCGGCAAAAGGCTTAAAAGTCACAATAGTTCCCATAAAAAAATTATTTTTAGGAAAGTTTCCTAAAGGCCATAACAAACTCACCGGCAATTAGTCATACACTGCGAAATCACTCAAGGACGTTTTGCATTTATGAAATTACTGGTTGCCATCTTTGCTCTTTTCCCAGTCTGCGCTTTTGCGACCACCGACTCACAATTTGGTGTAGGTCTCGGTACACGATACGGTGGAATTTTAGGCTTGAATTACTCCCTTAGCGGAGAGCTGGACAAATTCTATATCGGTGCCGGCCGCGCCGATCTTTTCCGAAAAGATGAACCGGAAAGCTATGGCCTGACCCTGGGCTGGGAACGTGCAATGAATGAGAATCATGCACTTGGATTCGCATTTAGAACCCGGACTATAAATGGGGAAGGACTTTATTATCCGGCAGGCTACTTCGGGCTAGAGGAATCCACCGAAAAAAAGGACGGGTATGAAACCTCTCTGTTTGGAACTTACACTTACTATTTCAGCGGCACGAACCAATCCGGATTTCTGACAGGCGCCAATATCGGGAAAAGCTATTACAAAGATAATGTGAGAAGTGACTATAAGGATGGCGTTGCTATTGGCCTGCACTTTGGCTATCAATTTTAACTGCTGCACAGGCTATGGCCGCCGCAATTAACATAGCCAAAACGGCCAAGATCCCTCACCATACCCACGAAGCCACTCAGAATTTACGGCAGAATCCTACGGGCAGATAATTTCGACCCGTGTGGCCAACAGGCCAATTGCAGCTATCCCGCCAATCCCGACGGCGGGGGTAGCTGCTACAAAAATCCTCCAATCGTCATTATCAAACAGGAGATACTCCATGTTCAGTCATATCATGATTGGCGCAAACGATGTCGAAGCATCCAAGGCCTTCTACGATGCCGTTCTCGGCGCCATGGGCCATAAGCCTGGCGTAATGGACGCAAAAGGCCGCTGTTTCTACTTTACCCCCACCGGCGTTTTTGCGCTTACCAAGCCGCTCAACAATGAGCCGGCGTCCCACGGCAATGGCTCCACCATCGGCTTTGCTGCGGACAGCCCCGCCGCAGCCGACGCCTGGCATGTCGCTGGACTGGCCAATGGCGGCACCGAATGTGAAGATCCGCCCGGCGTGCGCGAGACCCCTGCCGGCAATCTGTACCTCGCCTACCTGCGCGATCCCTCTGGCAACAAAGTCTGCGCACTGCACCGCATGGGCTGAGCCCCGAATATCCGGTAAGCCAGCATATTCCTGTGCTTCCCGGATATTTTTTCTGCGACAGTAGCGATCAACATCACGTGATCAGGCCCGCAAGGAATGCATCATGACTCCCGCGATCAACAGTGCCAGCAAAGCGAAGATTTCCTACCACATTCACGAGTACACTCACGATCCCGCTGCGGAATCCTATGGTCTTGAGGCCGCGGAAAAGCTCGGGCTGGATCCAAAGAAGGTATTCAAAACGCTTGTGGTGTCGCTGGATGGAAAATCCCTCGCGGTCGCCATACTGCCGGTGGAAACGCAGCTGAGTATGAAGCTGATCGCCAAGGCCGCGGGCGCAAAAAAGGCGGCGATGGCGGACAAGAACGATGTAATGCGATCATCCGGCTACGTGCTCGGTGGCGTGAGCCCGCTGGGACAGAAAAAGCCCCTGCCTACCTTCCTGCACAATTCCGCGGAAGCCCAGCCCACCATCTTCGTCAGTGCCGGCCGACGCGGTCTGGAAATTGAACTGGCGCCTCTCGACCTGTTGCAATTGACCCGTGGCCGGTTTGCGGAGCTGGTGCTTTGATCCGCTCGAACTAACGAACCCAAGCGAAGACCAGGGGTTTGCTGGTCATGCCCACTGACCTTTTCGTGGTGCCAGGTCAAACTCATGAAACTTTCATCAATTGATTGAATCATATAGCCCCAGATACGCTCGGAAATCAAAACCACAAAAAGGTGAAAAAATGAAAATATTTTCTATATTGATTTGCGCTATTGGTTTAATGATTCTTTCCGGTTGCGGCACTGTCACCACACTCACGAATACAGACCGCCAGATCGCGAGCAATCTCAAGAGGCAGAACTCTTCCTGCGTAAGTATTCCGCGTGTATATAGCGGCGTTGCCTACAATATGTGCAAACTGAACTCGAATGGTAGTTCCATTTACTTCGCTCCTCTTATTGGCGTGTATGTGGTGGACAGTATTTTCTCCGCAGCCACAGATACCGTTGCCCTGCCCTATACCGTGTATGCGCAAAGCCAGAAGGGGAATTTGAACATTTAACCACCAGAAAACTCGCGGCCGCTTCCAAGCAGAATCGAATTGCCGGTCCCGATTTTGACTGGCTCAGTTTCCGCATACATCGGATAATGCGCGGCCGCTTTGACGAATCCGATAACTCCGACAACAAACGGCCTGCTGTATGTGGTTTAAAAACCTGCGCGTCTACCGCCTAACCCGTGAATTCACCCTCTCCGCCGAGCAGCTGAACGAGCTCCTCGAACCCGATACCTTCACCCCCTGCGGCAGCCAGGATATGTCCCGCTACGGCTGGGTGGCGCCACTAGGGCGCCACGGCAGCGAGCTGGTGCACGCCGCCAATGGCTACCTGATGGTGTGTGCGAAGAAGCAAGAAAAGGTCATCCCCGCAGCGGTGGTGAACGAGAAGGTCGAGGAAATGGCACAGGCCATTGCCGACAAGGAAGCCCGCAGTGTCGGCCGCAAAGAGCGGCAGAACCTGAAGGATGAGGTACTGTTGGAAATGCGACCCAAGGCATTCGCCCGCTCGCGCCTGCAGTTTGCCTACATCGATCCCAAAGACGGCTGGATTGTAGTCAATTCCTCCTCCGCCAAGGCAGCGGAAGAGCTGCTGGAAAACCTGCGCGAAGCTATCAGCAGCCTGTCGGTGGTACCGCTCACTGCCAAGAATATTCCGCAGCAATCTATGACCCACTGGCTCTCCGCACCGGAAGCGCCGGCGAATTTCGAATTCGGCAACGAGTGCGAGCTGCGCGACCCGCAGGAAGCCGGCAGCGTGATCCGCTGCAAGAACCAGGACCTGTGCGCGGAGGAGATCCACAACCATCTGGTTGCCGGTATGCAGGTGCACAAACTGGGGCTGATCTGGCGCGACGGCGTGGAACTGATGGTAGACGACCAGCTTGCGATCAAACGCCTCAAGTTCAGCGATGCCGTTACCGAGAAAGCCGACAACGTGGACGCGGACAGCGCCGCGCAGCGTTTTGATGTCGAGTTTTCGGTAATGACCCTGGAAATTTCCGCGCTGCTGAAAGACCTGTTGCAGGCCTTTGGTGGACTGAATACCGACACCGCCAGCGTCGACGAAATTGTCGCCCGCGCAACGCAGAGTGAGCGCGACCAGCAGCTGGCGGCGGAAGTCGAGGAAGTTTGATTGAATCGGGGAGCATGTTCCGACGATTAAAAAAAGGCCGCGATATCGCGGCCTTTTTTTAGATTACTCAGACTTTCTTGACTGGTCGCCCGGGCTCACCCCAGAGCACGTGATACTTTTCCTGCTCCGGCCGATCCACCCGTGAGAAGGTATGCGCGCCGAAGAAATCCCTTTGCGCCTGCAGCAGGTTCGCCGGCAGGGATTCACGACGGAAGGCGTCGTAGTAGCTGAGTGCCGAGGACAGCGCCGGTACCGGAATGCCACCGATGGTGGCGTCCGCCACCGCGCGACGCCAGTTACCCTGGTGGCTGGCAATCTGCTCAATAAAAAAGTCGTCCAGCAGCAGGTTGGAAAGTTTTACGTCGCGCTCATAAGCGTCGCTGATGGACTGCAGGAATACCGCACGGATAATACAACCGGCGCGCCAGATACGCGCGATTTCCGCAAAATTCAGCTCCCATCCCTGTTCGCGGGCAGCGAGTTTCATCAGGTCGAAGCCCTGTGCGTACACACAGATTTTTGCGCAGTAGAGGGCATCGTGCAGCTGCGCAATGATTTCGTCGCGCTTGTCCTTCGCCACTGGCGCCACGTCCGGGCCTGCCAGTTTTTTTGCCGCGCGGGTGCGCAATACCTTGCGAGTGGAAAGTGCGCGGGCGAACACGGCCTCTGCGATACTCGGTGCCGGGCACCCCAGTTTCAGGGCATCCACCGCGGTCCACAGGCCGGTGCCTTTCTGGCCGGCGCGGTCGAGAATCATATCCACCAGCGGCTTGCCGGTGATGGAGTCCGGGGTGTCCAGGACTTGCGCGCTGATGTCGATCAGGTAACTGTGGAGTACACCCTTGTTCCACTCGCGGAAGACGGCGGCGATTTCCTGCGGCGTCATTTCCAGGGCGCTGCGCATCACGTCGTACACTTCGCAGATCATCTGCATATCCGCGTACTCGATGCCGTTGTGCACCATTTTCACGAAATGGCCGGAACCAATCGGGCCGATATATGCCGCACAGGGCTCACCTTCGGTGACCGGATTACCGGGTTCGAAGCGCTCGATGGGCTGCCCGCTGGCGGGATCCACCTTGGCGGCAATGGCATGCCACACCGGCTCGATACGCGCCCAGGCATAGCGATCGCCACTGGGCATCAGCGACGGCCCAAAACGCGCGCCCACCTCACCGCCGGATACCGCGGTGGTGAAGAAAATCAGCTTACCCTCGTAGCGCTTGGCACGCTTGACCGAGTCGGTCCACAAGCTGTTGCCGGTGTCGATCACGATATCGTCGGCCTGCAGTCCCGCGTCCAGCAGTTTGTTGCATACATCGTCCACCGGCGCGCCGGCGGGTACCGAGAGAATCACCAGATGTGGCGCCTTCACCCGCGCGAGCAACTCGGTGTAGGAGTTGCACACTTCCACCCGCGGCGGCTGGTCGCCACGTTCCTTGGCATCCTGAGCCAGCAGTGCATCCAGGCGACCGTGATCCAGGTCAAACGCACACACGCGGTATCCGTTGTCGACGAGATTGAGAATGAGGTTTTTCCCCATGACGCCCGCGCCAATAAAACCGATATCGCAGCGTGAATCCGACATGTATTTCTCCAGAATTTGGGTACAGCTTGAAGCGGGCGGAGTATAGCAATCAGGGGCGGCCGCCGGGAGCACAAAGGCCAAATTAGTGAGCTCACGGGAGCCACGCTAGTATCCCGCAAGACGCCGCGCTGTATTGAATTGGGAGGTAAAATGACGTCCAGTCAAAGTGGGCATCCAAATATCCCCGACGAACCCTGTCGGGGCGCTATTGCTGACCTGCGAGTCCTGCAGCAGCCCGGGCTGGATACCTTCCGAAAGTTCGCCCACGATGAACTCCCCGCACCTCCGGTCTGGCGCCTCACCGGTATCCAGGCTACTGAGGTTGGACTGGGCACGGCGACATTCTCGATGCCGGTCACACCCTGGCTTGAAGATTTCGTCGGTATCTACTGGGGGGGATTGTATGCGCTGTTTGCCGACTCCCCACTGGCCGCCGCCATCTGGACCACCTTGCCAAAGGGAAAAATCCTCTCCACTTCGGAATTGAATCTCTGTTACGTGAGACCAATGAGCCGCGAAACCCCCAACTTGATTGGGCGGGCGAAAACGGTGCACTCCGGCAGCCAGGTCGGACTGTCCACCGTGGAAATTACCGATCACCAGGGAAGGATGCTGGCGTTTGGCAGTTCACGCTGCCTGGTCGGCGACTTTCCCATCGATGAACAGGCACACTATCCGGAGCCTGACCTGGGGCCATCCGATGGACCCGACCCCTACCGGCGCCCACCGCCGGAAGTGAGCCTGGATGATATGGCCGGTTTCGGTGATGTCGTCCCCATCGCGTGCCAACAGGCGACCATCGCACAGGGGCGCACGCACCCGGTCTGGCATTTCACCGGTTACCGTGTTCGCGCTATCAAAGACGGATATTGTGAATCCCGCCTGCCTTCCTCCCCCTGGTTTTCCAACGGCAATGTAGTCATTTATGGAGGAATGCTGGCCTGGGCCGCGGATTTCACCATGGGCGCCGCGGTCTACTCCACGCTTCCCGCCGGTGATCTTTTTGCAACGCTCGATATCCACATCCGTTTCATGCGCCCTGCCGCGATCAATGACGGTGATATTACGCTCACCAGCCGGGTACACCACCGCGGCAGGCAACTGAGAGTGGCTTCCTGCGATATCGTAAACGCCGCAGGCAAACGCCTGGCGATGGCAACAGCATCTGCGCTGGTGATACCGGGCGGAGCAAGACAGCTCAGCCAGGGACTGCCTCCCGACGCCATTATCGCCCGTGCGACCAAGGCCTTTGCACAACAGTAGAGCCCGCATTTCCTGGAATGGTTGCTGTTAGATTAAAATTCCCCAATGCCAACCAGCACACCAGCAAACACCGCACCAATAACCAGAACACCAATTCAGTATGCCCACCAAACCAAACGCCGTTCCGAGCATTGAATTTAGCGCGCCCTGGAGCCGCCAGCTGACCTTCATCACGCTGCTGACCAGCGTAATCCTGTTGGGTATCAGTACCATTCTCTGGCTGAAAGCGCCGCAAAATCCGCCGCTTATGTATCAGTTAAGCATATGGATGTGCCCGGGAGTCCTTGTGCTGTCTGCGCTGTTTGCGGTGCGCGGCTATCGTGTGCAAGGGCACAATTTGTGGGTGCTGCGCCCGGGCTGGAAAACCCGCATTGTGCTGAATGGGCTAACCTCCGCCCGTTTCGAACCGGACGCCACCAAAGGCTCCATCCGCCTGTTCGGGAACGGCGGCTTTTTTGCGTTCAGTGGCCTGTTTCGCAATCAGAGGCTGGGGCGCTACCGCGCATTTGCCACGGATATGTCCCATACCGTGGTCATTCAGTTGCCGGCGCGAACACTGGTGGTCACCCCGGATAAACCAGAGCAATTTCTGGAAACCTTGTCAGGCCTCATGGAAACAGCGAGCAGGTGAACCCCCCGGCCGGATTCACTTTATCAATCTCTGAACTACACTGTGATTTGGTAAATTAAATTCGCGCCATTTCATATTGGAGGAATTCCGGTGAGGTTTGCTACGACGATCGGAATACTACTGCTGCTGGGACTCACTTCCACAGTCTGCGCCGCAGAAGAGGCCCGCACCGAAATCCTCCAGTTTGCCAAGGGTGCCACGGGAACTTCCGTGAGCGGCAGTATCTCCGGTTACGAAACGGTAAATTACAAGGTAACCGCGAAGGCCGGACAGCAAATGGTGGTGAAGCTTGCCACCAATCATACCGCCACCTATTTCAATGTGTTCGCACCGGGCACTGGCCCCGGGGATGCGGCGATGTTTATCGGTTCAACCAGCGGTGAACGTTTCGCCGCCGAGCTTCCGGCCAGCGGCACCTACACCATCCAGGTGTATATGATGCGCAGTGCCGCGCGCCGTAACGAATCTGCCGACTTTAAATTGCGCGTAGATATCGACGCTTCTCAAACCAGCCACCCCCGCCCGCGCAGCGGCGATCGCAACCAGACCTGGGCGTACGATGCCAGCGGAATCCTGCCCTGCTCCGCGGGAGAACCCAGCTTCCGCCGCGAGTGCCCATTCCAGGTGAAACGCAACTCCGGTGCCGCGGAAATTCGTACCACCAAGCCACTGCCAGACCAGGGGCAGCGCGTACTCTATTTCGACAACGACCGCTTCCGCACCGACGATGACACTCCCCTCAACTGGCAGCGCCAGGGCGACAACTGGTGGCTCGCGGCCGGACAGCAGGAGTATTACCTGATCCCCGATGCGGTGATTTACGGCGGCTGATGTGATGAAATCGTTGCATAAACCCATCACCCGCTAGCGAGTGAACTCATGCCCGATCGCTTTTCACAGTCGTCGCAACACCACCACAGCACCCTTATCGCATTCCTCACTGCGGTATTTTGCCTGTTTTGTTTTCCCGGACTCACCTTCGCTGCTGCCACACAGGACTGCGTGATCCTGCTACACGGTCTGGCCAAGTCCGACCGCTCCATGGAAAAGCTGGCGCAGGCGGTATCCGAGGCTGGATTCGATACCGTGAATGTGGATTACCCGTCCACCGACCTTCCCATTGAAAAGCTCGCTGGCCCCGCTATTGCCCCGGCACTGGACCGCTGTGCGGAATTGGCCGCGACAGAGACCACCAATGCTCCGCGGGTGCATTTCGTTACCCATTCCATGGGTGGCATTCTGGTGCGCCAGTACCTGAGCCGGGTAAAGCCGGAAAATCTCGGTCGTGTGGTCATGCTCGGGCCACCCAATCAGGGCAGTGAGGTGGTAGACAAGCTCGGGAGCTTCCCCGGCTTTCACTTTATGTTTGGCGATGCGGGATTGCAGCTGGGTACCGGCAAAATGAGCGTGCCCAATCAGTTGGGGGCGGCGAATTTCGATGTGGGAATTATTGCCGGCACCAAAAGTATCAACCCGATTCTCTCCACCCTGCTGCCAAGCGAGGACGACGGTAAAGTCTCCGTCGCGCGCACGCGTCTCAAGGGCATGCACGATCACCTGGTAATGCCGGTGACCCATGTATTCATGATGAAAAACGAAGGGGTTATCGCACAGGTCATCCACTATCTGCGCCACGGCCATTTTCAGCGGGAACTGGAAGAAAGTGAGGATCTGAGTGTGTCCGCCTCGGTCACCCAGCAGGAGAAGATCCAGTTTCCGGATACCACCACGAGTACCGGCGAAGACGACAGCGCCGCGCCATCGGGAGAGCAAAGCAAGAGCGCCAGTGTGCGCGGCACCATCAGCGGCCACCAGGCCATCGAATATCTGATCGATGCTAAAACCGGCCAGTCCCTGGCTGTCGGCCTGCGCAGTAGCAATGCCCAGGCCGCTTACCGGATCACCGCACCAGCTGCCCCCCGCGCGCTGCACTCCGGACACGGGCAGCAGTCGAGCTATGCCTTCACCCTGCCCCGGGACGGGACTTATCGCCTGATGATTTATCTTTTGGAAGGCGCCGCCAGCGCCGGGGAAAGTGCGGAGTTTTTGCTGGATATCCAGCTGCGCAATCCCGGCTGGGTCGACCCAGCCGGGCGTGTGGAAGCGCAATAAATTGCGCTGAGAATTAGCCGATCTTGCGAATACCTACCGCTTCGCGGAGTTTAGCCAGGAACGGGCGGGAATATTCGCGAGCCTTGTGCGCACCCTTTTCCAGTTCCACCTCGATCTGTGCCGGGTTTGCCAGCAGCTCGTTGTAGCGTTCGCGGGCTTCACCAATCTGGCCGTTGATCAACTCGAACAGCTGCTTCTTGGACTCGCCCCAGGCGATGCCCTCCTCAAACGCCTTGCGCATTTCCGCGGTCTGCTCCGGTGTGGCGAACGCCTGCCAGATCTGGAATACGGTAGAGGTATCCGGGTCTTTCGGCTCACCGGGCTCCAGCAGGTTGGTCAAGATCTTGTTGATGTGCTTCTTCAGCTGTTTTTCCGGCAGGAACAGCGGAATCGTATTACCGTAGCTCTTGCTCATCTTGCGGCCGTCCAGGCCCTGCAGCACCGATACGTTTTCGTCTACCACCGCTTCCGGCAGCACGAAGTGCTCACCGTAGTGGTGGTTGAAGCGGGCACCGATATCCCGCGCCATTTCGATATGCTGGATCTGGTCCTTGCCCACCGGTACCTTGTTGGCGTTGAACATCAGGATGTCTGCCGCCATCAGGATCGGGTAGCTGTACAGGCCCATGGTGATGCCGAAATCGGAATCCTGGCCGTCGTCGCGGTTGCTGTCCACCGCGGCCTTGTAGGCGTGGGCACGGTTCATCAGCCCCTTGGCAGTCTGGCAGGTGAGCAACCAGGTCAGCTCCGGGATCTCGGTGATATCAGACTGGCGGTAAAACACCGCGTTATCCGTGTTCAGCCCCAGCGCCAGCCAGGTGGCGGCGATCTCAAGGGTGGACTGATGTACCAACTTCGGGTCCTGGCATTTGATCAGCGCGTGGTAGTCCGCCAGAAAATAGAAGGACTGGTTGTTCTCATCCTGACTGGCGGCAATGGCCGGGCGAATGGCGCCCACATAGTTGCCGAGGTGGGGAGTACCGGTGGTCGTGATACCGGTGAGTACGCGCTGCTTGCTCATAAATCCTTGCTGTTCCGTTCTGCGATGAATGACTGCGTTTTGCAATTCAGGGCCGCATGATACCTGTTTCACGCCGGTGGTTGTACGCTCAGTCCGCGCCACACTCACCACCCGCACACTGCTCCAGCAACTGCCGGTATGAAATCGATAACGCTTCCCAGCTCATAGCGGAAACATCCGGCACAGGCCGTGCCGCCCCCTGCTGAATATCCAGCGCGCACCGCTGCATAAGCGCTGCCAGATTCGCCGCACTCGACGCCACATTCTCTGAATAGTGCCAGCCGCCGCTCCCAAACCACTCGGGGTAAGCGAGGTTGTCCGGCACCAGCGGCTGGCATCCGGTCGCCACCGCCTCCAGTACCGCCAGGCCCTGAAAATCGTGACGCGCCGTGGAAATCACTGCATGGCTTTGCCCGAGCAGCTGGCGGTAGCCGGCCAGGCTCTCCTGATACCCCCAGGCACCCAGCGCACCTAACTCTTCCAGCAGCTGACGAAGTTCCGCGAATTCTGCCGGCTGCCGGCGAAACTGCTGGCCGACGACATGCAGGGTGAAAGGAATCTGCGCAGCGCCGAAGCGACGCGCGGCCGCCAGAAGAATGTCGGGGCCCTTGTCGTACTCCCAGCGGTGGTTCCACACAAAGGTTGGGCGTTCAGGCCTCTCGCGCGGCACCTGAAATGCCTCACCTTCAAGTGGTACCGGCAACACACGAGACTTGCCCGCGATTTCTTCGCAGATACCTATGGGAACATGGTCCGGCAGCTTCTGAAGTAGCGCCGCAGCGCCATCCAGCAGGGTCCTGCGGTTGTATTCGGAATTGAACAGCAGCAGGTCGCCGCACAATGCGGTGTAAATATTCAGAAGCTGCGGTTCCACAGTCGCTACCGCATCCTTGCTGCGCGGATAGTCGAACTGGTTTTCGTGGAAATAGACGACCGTGGGCACGCCAGCCAGGGACGGCACCAGCCCGCGCAACGAGGCGAGGTCTGTCATCGAGGTAGTAACGATCAGGTCCCAGGGTTGCCGCAGTAGCGCCAGCGACTCGCCCCGGCCCCAGCTGAGGCTGTTGCCCCTCACCCGCCAGCTGAAGTAGCGCGGCGGCAGGCTCAAGGTAGTCCACTGCCAGTCGGGCATGGCGGCCACCAGGCCGCGCCGCCAGCGCTTGTGGCTGTCGGCGTCGTAGGCGGAAAGCAGGAGTACTCTCACCGATGCAAGCCCGAATGGCAGGTAGGTACCAGAGGTTTAACTGAAATCGCGGATATTCGTCAGCCGCGCAAACAGGCTCGAGGTATCCCAGCGGCTGCCGCCGAGGGCCTGCACCTCACTGTAGAACTGGTCCACCAGTGCTGTCACCGGCAGCAGTGCGCCATTGCGTTTCGCCTCATCGAGCACAATGCCAAGGTCCTTGCGCATCCAGTCCACCGCGAAACCGTGTTCGTATTCCCCGGCGAGCATGGTCTTGTAGCGATTTTCCATCTGCCAGCTCTGGGCCGCGCCCTTGGAGATCACCTCCACCACCTGTTCGGCGTCGAGCCCCGCAGCGCGGGCAAAGTGCAATCCCTCGGCAAGTCCCTGCACCACTCCCGCGATGCAGATCTGGTTGACCATCTTGCACAGCTGGCCGCTGCCCACCGGTCCCAGCAGATTCACTGCGCGGGCATAACAGTCCAGCAGCGGTCGCGCGCGCTGGTATGCGCCGTCGTCGCCACCAACCATGATAGTGAGGGCGCCGTTCTCCGCACCTGCCTGACCGCCGGAAACCGGTGCATCCAGAAACCCGATACCCTTGGCCGCCGCCGCGTCGGCGAGCTCGCGAGCCACATTGGCCGACGCCGTGGTGTGATCCACAAACAGGCTGCCCTTTTCCATGCCGTGAAAGGCGCCCTCGGGTCCACTGGTAACCTGGCGCAGATCCTCGTCATTACCAACACAGGCAAATACAAACTCCGCGCCGCGCGCCGCTTCCGCTGGAGTGGCAAAGGCTTCACCCTGATAGCGTTCGAGCCACTCACTGGCGCGGCTGCTGGTGCGGTTGAAGACCCGAACCTGATAACCCGCGCGGGAGAGATAACCGGCCATGGGAAAACCCATAACCCCGAGTCCGATAAAAGCGACTTTGGTTGTCATAGAAATACCTGATGTCATGCAGTCCATCAGCACCGATGCTGGGACAGCTTTTACTGATGACTTAATGTAGCCGGATCACTGCGCGAGTATCAGCCAGATCAATGCACCGCCCAGCAACAGGCGATAAATGGCAAACGGAGCCATGCCTATACGGCTGATAAATTGCAGGAAGAAATGAATACAAAGATAAGCGCTGATACCGGAAAGAATCACACCGAGAAAAATACTGTCCCAGGGCACCGACTCAGTATCCAGCAGTTCGAGAGTCAGCAGCAGCGCGCTGAGCGCGATAACCGGAATCGACATCAAAAAGGAAAAACGTGCTGCCGCTTCACGTTTCATCCCCAACATCAAACCAGCGGTCATGGTGATTCCAGAGCGCGATGTCCCGGGAATCAGTGCCACGGCCTGTGCGAGGCCAATCATCAGTGCCTTTTTCCAGTCCAATTTGCCGAGATCATCCCTGCGTTTACCGTGCACATCCGACCACCACAGCAGCACACCGAACACGATGGTGGTAGCAGCAATAACCGCGGAAGAGCGCAAATGCGTCTCGATGAACTCCTTGAACGCAAGACCGGCCAGTCCAGCGGGAATGGTCGCCAACACGATCAGCCATGCCAGGCGTCCCTCATCGGAAAACTGCCCGGTTTTAAAACCACCCAGGCCATCGCAAATCAATTGCCAGACATCCTTGCGAAAATACAGCAGCACCGCGATAAGGGAGCCGAAGTGTACGGCCACATCGAACGCCAGCCCCTGATCGGGCCACCCCAAAACCTGATTGGGAAGAATCAGGTGCGCCGAGCTGGAGATAGGCAGGAATTCGGTAACGCCCTGAATCAGGGCCAGGATGACGGTATGAATACTATCCATAATTTTCTATTACTTATCCGTCCGCGATCCACGGACGCCCCGTTATTGGTCGAATAATTTTTTATTGAAGATTCTCAGTGACAGGATTAGCGCTGACGGATGCGCTCGCGTTTTTTCCAGGTCACCTCATTGCGCAGATAGGCGGGTTCCAGGTCCTCAGGACTGACCTGAATTCCCTGCGGCCAAAGCTGCGCTGCCAGTACCGCAATGTCCTGTGCATGAATGGCAGACTCGCGGGAAACCTCCAGGGGGTTCAACGCCGCCAGTTCCGGGTATTCCCAGCCGGGTCCGGCACCATAGAAAGCACAGTCGCTGCTAACGCTATCGGCCTGAAGATAGCCGGCGGCCCGCAGTGCGGAAACAACCTGCTCCGGGGCAGACACGGCATCGGCGAGCAGCGCATTGGTAATGTCACCGGGCGAATAGAGTCCCCAGTAAACTTCCTGCATGCGCGCATCCAGCGCGGCCAGCACCGGGGCCTCGCCCCACTCCGGGTGTGAGCGCCGCGCCCCCAGCGCGAGCGCCGCCAGGCTGGAAACTGGCACAACCGGCTTATCCGCGGAGAAAGCCAGCCCCTGGACACAGCTGATGGCAATGCGCAGACCGGTGAAGGAACCCGGTCCCTGACTTACGGCCAGTGCATCCACTTGCCCCAGGCTGTTCTGCCCCTCCGCCAGTACCGCCTCCACCATTGGCAACAAACGGCGAGTGTGGTCCCGCTCGGCCCGGAAGAACTGCTCCGCAACCTGCCCATCGTCGTACAGGGCGACGGAACAGGCACCGGAAGTGGTATCAATGGCCAGGATTTTCAAGAAAAGCGCCCCGTACTGGTATCAAACAGACCAATCTGGCCCCGGGGATGGGTGCCAGTAATTTGGGGACGAATTGTGGCATGACCAGCGACAAACGCAAACCACGCGAGTTGAAGCCCGATTCCATCGCGCCAAAGGCCGAGACACGAAGCACCGGCGCAGACAGCAAAACCCCGGCGCGAGACCGGGGTTGATGGATCGGGAGCAGGATCAGGCCGTCTTTGGCGGACGACCGCGGCGACCGGCCGCCTTCTTGACCGCAGTCTTCTTGGCTGGGCGCCCGCGACTGGCGGACTTCTTCGGAGCGGCCTTCACCGTTTTGGCGGCTGCTTTTTTGGCGGCCGACTTCTTGGCAGGAGCCTTCTTCACGGCCGTTTTCTTGGCCGCGGATTTTCTTACTGCCTTTTTCTTGCTTGCGGCCTTGGCCGCCTTTTTGGCTTCCGCTTTGGCCTTGACCGCCGCCTTTTTCTCCAACACCTTGGCTTTCGCCGCCGCCTTCTTCGCTGCCGACTTCACTTTGGCGGTGGCTTTTTTCTCCGCCATCTTTACTTTCTTGGCATCGACCTTGGCCCGGGCCTTTTTCCAGCGACTGGCAAAGGCTTTCACCGCCTTTTCAAGTTCTTTATCCGCCTTCGCGGAGAGCTTGTCGGCCATGTCTGTGACTTTTTTCTTGACCGACTCTTCAGCCTGGCGCACTGCGTCCATGGCACTGGCCTTTGCCAGCCCCAGCTTGGCTTCTGCGAGTTTTGCCCGCTGCTCTCTCAACTTGGCATTGGCCGCGGTCAGCGACTGCTTGGCGGCAGCAGAATTGCTTTTTTGCGCACGCGCACGGGCCTTGCCCACTCGATCCAACTGCGCATCCAACGCCTTGGCTGCAGCATCTACCGCCTTTTGGGCCTTGGTTACTATTGGAGTGGTGGTTGCCGTTGAAGTGGTTACCTTGGCCTTGGCAGCCGGCTTTGCTTTCGCAACGCGCTTTGCCTTGGCAGTTTTCTTTGCGACTCGTGCCATCCCTTGTCTCCTCTTCCTCTGTAAAAGAAGTCACCTTGAACACAGATATGTACCGGCCAGCCACAGAAAAATGACACGGCTGTATCAAAGTTAATAAAAAAAGGGGCGTTTGCAAGAAATAAAGTAAAAAAACAACCCAAAATATTAAAAAATATTCAGCTTTTTAATCCCCGGTGACGTTACACGGGTGAATTTCACCGGGTAAAAGATAAAAATCCAAAAAATATTACCCGAATATTCCTGCAGGCATTCTCTCCCGGACAATCGCCTCAATGGCCGCGAGGTGGTCATCGCGCGCATTCAAAGCGGGGATATAGCGGTATTCGCGGCCGCCGGCATCAATAAAATTAGCGCGATTCTCCACCGCGATTTCTTCCAGGGTTTCCAGGCAGTCCGCAGCAAATGCCGGGCAGATCACATCCACACTGCCGACGCCCGACTGCCCCCACTCCACCAGGGTTTTATCCGTGTAGGGTTGCAGCCATTCGGCCTTGCCGAAGCGGGACTGGAACGTGATTTCCCATTTGTCCCGCGGCAGATCCAGTGCCGCCGCCAGACATTCCGCAGTGCCCAAGCACTGCTGGTAATAGGGGTCGCCCTTGCGGATATTGGCCTTGGGAATACCGTGGAACGACATCAGCAGTTTTTCTGCGGCGCCGTGCTTTTCCCTGTGCTCACGCACGGAATTTGCCAGGGCTTCAATATAGAGCGGGTGCTGCCAGTAATCGTGCACTACGGAAATATCGGGCACATTGCGCGAAGCGCGGATGATTTTCGCTACCTGATCGTAAATCGCGCCAGTCGTGGTGGCGGAATATTGCGGATACAGCGGCAGGACGGTGAACCCGCTAGCACCCTCTTTCTGCAACCGGGCAACTGTGTCAGCCAGGCTCGGGGCACCGTAGGTCATGGCGTGGGCCACGATAATTGCCGGGATATCGTTATCCCGTGTATCCCCGCTCACACTTGTCCGCGCTTCGGCGCCATTGAAACGCTGCTGCAACAGAGCCACCTGACGCTGTGTGTAAAAGGTGATAGGGGAACCCGTCACCGCCTCGCCATCGAGACCGTGATTCCAGATTTCTTCGTAGGCAGGCGCAATTCGCGCAGGCCTCAGGGGTAGAACAAACAAGTTGAGAATCAACTGCCACACTGGACGAGGAATTTCCACCACCCGGGGATCGGACAGGAATTCCCGCAGGAACTGCCGCACCGCAGCGGGTGTGGGCTCGGCCGGGGTGCCGAGGTTCATCAGAATAATCGCGTGAGCCATGGTCGTTTGCACTCCATTGGGTTCAGGAGACGATTCCAGCACTGTCAGGGCGACAAGCTGCCCCCTGATCGGGAATCTGCGTCGATATGGGGCGGCAGTATTCCAGAGTCCGGCGCAAAAGTATTTAGTGGCATTGCAAACGGCCTCATAGGCGAGGCCAATAAGAATAGACAGAGGCAGTGACGGGACATACAGGGCAACTAAAAAAGGCTCCCGCGGGAGCCTTTTTTATTTTACAGGCGACGATGTCAGCTCAGCGAAGAGATCACTTTTTCACGGATCTGATCCATGGAGCCAACACCCTCAACCTTGCTGTATTTGGGGGCCGTTTCCGGTGCGCGCTGGGCCAGCTCGCGGTAGAAGCCCACCAGCGGCTCGGTTTGCTCGTGGTAAACCGACAGACGGTTGCGTACGGTGTCTTCACTATCATCGGTGCGCTGCACCAGCGCTTCACCCGTTACATCATCCACGCCTTCGGTTTTCGGCGGGTTGTACACCAGGTGATAGACACGGCCGGAGCCCTCGTGCACCCGACGACCGGAAAGGCGCTTGACGATTTCCTCGTCATCCACAGCAATTTCCAGCACGTGATCGATGGCTACATCCGCATCCAGCAAAGCCTGCGCCTGGGGAATGGTGCGGGGGAAACCGTCAAACAGGAAGCCATTGGCGCAGTCTGCCTGGGCGATGCGCTCTTTTACCAGGGCGATGATCAGATCGTCACTCACCAGCTTGCCAGCGGCCATCACATCCTTGGCCTGCAGGCCCAGCGGGGTACCCGCCTTGACCGCAGCGCGCAGCATGTCTCCGGTAGAAATCTGAGGAATACCAAACTTCTCGGTAATGAACTGGGCCTGTGTACCCTTTCCGGCGCCCGGCGCGCCCAGAAGTATGATTCGCATAATCAGATAATCTCCAGATCATACCCGGGGCGACTTTGCCCCAGCGATAAAAAGAGCGCTACCTTACACTTTGCCCCAAGGCAGAACAAGTCCGTAAGTGGTCAGGCCGAATTCGGTAATTTTTCTACAAAAACCCAGTTATTTTTAGCCAATCCTTGCTGGGCCTCGCCCACCCGAAATGCACATATCGCAGTTGACATCAGGAAACGGTGGAGCTTTTAGCCGCTTCCCAGAGCCGGTCCAGCTCTTCCAGGGAGACGTCAGAGGGCTGCAAATTGCGCGCGCCGAGCGCGGCCTCTACCGCACCAAACCGCTGTTCGAACTTGCGGTTGCACTGGCGCAATGCGGTTTCCGGATCAACTTTCAAGTGCCGCCCCACGTTGACGCAGGAAAACAGCAGATCACCCAGCTCCTCACGGGCGTGTGCGCTATCCCCGGAGGCAATGGCTTCACGAAGCTCCCGCAACTCCTCTTCCACCTTTTCCAGCACACCGTCGATAGCCGGCCAGTCAAACCCCACCTGGGCCGCACGCTTTTGCAGTTTGGCCGCGCGGGTCAATGCCGGCAGGCCCGCGGCCACCCCGCCCAAGGTACCAAGCTCTCCCTTGGATTCACGCTCAGCCGCTTTGGTCGCTTCCCAGTTGGCTTTGATCTGTTCTTCGTCGATATCGACGCTCTGGTTATCGCCGTATAGCTCACCGGAGGGAAATACATGGGGATGGCGGCGCACCAGTTTCCGCACCAGCGTATCGACGATACCGGAAAAGTCGAAATGCTGCTGCTCGCGCCCCAGCTGCGCATAAAAGATGACCTGGAACAGCAGGTCCCCGAGCTCCTCCCGCAGGTGGACAAAATCTTCCCGCTCGATCGCTTCCGCCACCTCGTAGGCCTCTTCAATGGTAGAAGGCACGATAGTCGCGAAGGTCTGCTTCAGGTCCCAGGGACAACCGCTATCGGGATCGCGCAGCCGCGACATCAAGTATTGCAGGTCTTCTACGTTGAAGTGCTGTTTCATCGATCTCACCTATTCACTGTCACTGGGCGCTTTGCTTTCACCAGCTTCCCCTGCATTTCCGGGATCAATGCAGAATCCGGCGTTTCGCGGAGGCCACGTTAGGCAACTGATTGATGCGATGCAGTACCTGGCTCAGCTCCTCGAAATTATGGATTTCCGCGGTGATCACCATATCCACCGTGTGCTTGTGCTTGTTCGAATGGGTCTGCATGGCGGTGATATTGATGCGCTGGCTGTCCAGCATGGTGGTGATATCCCGCAACAGGCCGTGACGATCGTAGGCCTCCACCATGATTTCCACCGAGTAGACTTCGGTGGGTTTTTCCGACCAGCCGACCTGGAGGATACGCTCGGGCTCTTCCGACTGCATCCGCAGCATATTCGCGCAGTCCTTGCGGTGGATCGATACCCCGCGCCCGAGGGTTATGTAGCCCATGATATCGTCACCCGGTACCGGGTTGCAGCAGCGGGCGATATGGGTCAGCAGGTTACCCACCCCATCGATGTACACATCCGTCTGTCCTTCCCGGGCCACCGGCGCAGTGAGGGACAGTACCGGCTCGGTCGGCCCTACTTTCACCATACGCTGGGCCGTATTCAGTACCTGCCCAACACCGATATCGCCAGCACCGACCGCCGCATAGAGGTCGTCCAGCGAATGCATATTGAGTTTTTTCGCCAGTTTTTCGAAATCAAAATCCGCCAGCGCCAGCTGTTTGAATTCGCTGTCGAGAATGGTGCGACCCTCGGCCACATTCTGGTCGCGCGCCTGCATCTTAAACCAGTGGATGACTTTGGCGCGCGCGCGCGAGGTATTGATGTATCCCATGCTGCGGGAAATCCAGTCGCGGCTCGGTGCTTCCCGTTTTCCGGTGAGGATTTCCACCTGGTTCGCGGTCTGCAGCTCATGGTTTAACGGCACGATGCGGCCGTCCACCTTGGCGCCACGGCAGCGGTGGCCGATTTCCGTGTGGATCTTGTAGGCGAAGTCCAGCGGCGTCGCGCCCTTTGGCAGGTCCACCACATGGCCATCGGGCGTGAATACGTAGATACGGGTATCCACATCGCTGGCCTGCAGGTCTTCCTGCAGCGGGTTGCCGCCCACCTCTTCGTGCCAGTCGAGCACCTGGCGCAGCCAGGCAATTTTCTGTTCGTAACCGTCCTGCCCTTCGAGCTGGCCGGATTTTTTGTCGGTGCCCTTGTAGCGCCAGTGGGCGCACACACCGTATTCGGCCTCTTCGTGCATGGCGAAGGTGCGGATCTGCACTTCGAGCACTTTGCGGTCGGGGCCGATCACCGCCGTGTGTAGCGAACGGTAGCCGTTGTCCTTGGGTGAGGCGATGTAATCGTCGAACTCGTTCGGAATGTTGCGCCACAGGTTGTGTACGATACCCAGTACCGCATAACAATCCCGCACCGTCGGTACCAGAATACGCACCGCGCGGATGTCATACACCTGCGAGAAGCCGATATTCTTGCGCCGCATCTTTCGCCAGATGCTGTAGATGTGTTTGGCCCGGCCGAACACTTCCCCTTCGATATCCGCTTTCGCAAGTTCGCTGCGCAACAGCTGCAGCACGTTGTCGATATAGTCCTGCCGCGCCAGACGTTTTTCGTCCAGCAGGCGGGCGATCTGCATATAGTCATCGGGTTCAAGGTAGCGAAAGGAAAGGTCCTCGAGTTCCCATTTGATATGTCCGATACCCAGGCGGTGCGCCAGCGGCGCGTAGACGTCGGCCACCTCCCTGGCCACCCGGCGGCGCTTGGCTTCGGGCGCATTTTTGGAAGCGCGAATGGCGCAGGTGCGTTCCGCCAGCTTGATCAGGGCCACGCGCACATCGTCCACCAGCGCCACCAGCATGCGGCGGATATTTTCCGAGTGCTCCTCTACCGCACCACTCTGATTTTCCACGCCGGTGTCAGCGCTGCGATTGCGGATCACCGCCATCTGCAACACGCCGCGAATCAGTTTGGCGATGGTCTCCCCCATCTCCTCTTCAACGGACTTGAGCGGCAGGCGCTTTTCGCGCACCGCGCGGTACAGCATGGCGGCGCACAGCGCTTCGCCATCAATCTGCAGGTCCGCGAGGATTTCCACCATTTCCAGGCCGGTGAGAAAACTGCTGGCGCCTTCGGTCCAGATATTTTCCGCCTCAATGGCTCTCTGCTCCGCCTGCTCACTCATTTCCAGCGCTTTGCGGAGTGTGACCAGGCTGCCGCCGTCCAGTTTTGCCATGGCCTGAATATGACGCAGCCATGTCTCCCGATCCAGGGTGCCATCGGCCAATCGGGGATAATTTTTTCTGACTTGTACCAATGTCTTAACTCGCGGTCAGAATAAAAGAAAAATTTTGTTGTTATCTTGTCGGGGTACGTCAGCAGTTATCCGCACTGAACAACCCCGAGGACAGGTAGCGGTCGCCGCGATCGCAGATGATGGCGACAATGATGGCATTTTCCACCTCGGCGGAAACCCTCAGTGCACCGGCAACGGCGCCGCCGGATGAAACACCGCAGAATATTCCTTCCTCCCGCGCCAGCCGCCGGGTCATGTTCTCGGCCTCCTGCTGACTGATATCCATCACCCGGTCCACTTCTTCCGGCACGAAGATTTTCGGCAGGTAGGCCTGTGGCCAGCGGCGGATGCCGGGGATGGCCGAACCCTCGGTGGGCTGCAGGCCGATAATCTGGATTTCCGGCTTCTGCTGTTTCAGGTAGCGGCCGCAGCCCATGATGGTGCCGGTGGTGCCCATGGACGAGACGAAATGGGTGATCTCCCCTCCGGTCTGCCGCCAGATTTCCGGCCCCGTCGTTTCTATGTGGGCGGTGGGGTTGTCGATATTGGAAAACTGGTCCAGCACCAGGCCCTTGCCTTCTGCCTGCATTTGCAATGCCAAATCCCGCGCACCCTCCATCCCCTGCTCCGCGGTGACCAGAATCAGCTCGGCGCCGTAGGCAGTCATCGAGGCCTTGCGCTCCTCGGTGGCACTCGCGGGCATGATCAGGATCAGGCGGTACCCCTTGATCGCCGCCGCCATGGCCAGCGCAATGCCGGTGTTGCCGCTGGTGGCTTCAATCAGGGTGTCTCCCGGGCGGATCTGACCGCGGGCCTCCGCGCGACTGATCATCGACAGTGCGGGGCGGTCCTTTACCGAACCCGCCGGATTGTTGCCCTCCAGCTTCAGCAGAATGGTGTTCGAGGTATCTCCCTGCAGTCGCTGCAACCGCACCAGGGGCGTATTGCCTACGCAATCGGCAATCGTCGGATATTCCATAGTCAACTCCTGATCCATCGGCATGTGCGGGCGCACATTCTACCCCCGAGCCGGCGCCGCTGCGAATGCGCCTTGCCGGGCACCAGCACAATCGCCACGCGAGCCGGTGAAATTGGGGTGGCTTCTGCGGCCAGCAGGGGTAGAATCGGACAAAAATAACACAGCAGTTTCTTGCCATGGCCCAAGCCACCCAGCCACAGCCTATGCCAGCGCCAGCCTCCGGTTCCGAAAAGACGCAGGAACAGAGCCCGCACTCCAGGCGCAAGCACAACCGCACCCGCCCCTATCGCACCTACGGCCGGCGTTACTCCCTGCGCGCCATCCTGTTCCGTTACACCATGGCACCGGCGCTGATCCTGTCGCTGCTACTGGCCCTGCTGTTTACTCTGCAGCAGATGCACGACCGCCGTGACCTGCTGTTGAGCCACGGTCGCGCCAGTGCCGAACAGCTGGTGGAACTGATTCACCTGAGCGAGGGCCATTCTTTTGAGGAACGCATCCACTGGCTCGACAAAAGCCTGATGGCTCTGATGCTGGAGCGCGACATGATCCGCTCGGTGCAGCTTTACCGCGCCGATCGCAACGAGGCGGGTGAGGAAGAGTTCAAACTGATTTCAAGTGTGGGCCCACGCCCCCGCACCACCTTTAGCGCAGAAGATCTGCGCGGCAAGCCGGCCCATGTATACGAGGATCTGGACAGCCTGCAGGTGCTGCACCCGCTGATCGGTGGGGGCACCAACTGCTGGCTGACCATTGAGCTGCACCGCCCCTACTTTCTGGTCGGCACTTATCAGGTGGCGCTGGTTGGCCTTATCGGATTGATCGTATGCACCCTGATTGCCCTGGTGTGGGCTGTAGTGCTGTCGGAGCGCGCGGCCAGAAGCCTCGAGCGCATCAAGGAGGCGCTGCGCGCTGTTGGTCAGGGCAAGTTCGCCGCCCGCGCGGTCAGCTCGCGCAATCTGGAACTGGCGCAGCTGGCAGAAGAGATCAACCTGATGGCGGGCAACCTGGCGGAATACCAGCGGGATTACCAGGAGGGGCTGCATCAGTCCATGGAAGACCTGCGCCAGTCGCTGGACGCCATGGAAGAACAGAACATCGAGCTCGAACTCGCGCGCAAGAAAGCCGTGGAAAACAGCCGGGGGAAATCCAACTTCCTGGCAAATACCAGTCACGAAATCCGCACCCCGCTGAACGGCATCATCGGTTTTACCAACCTGTTGCTGAAAACAGAAGTCGACCAGCTTCAGCAGGACTATTTACAGACGATTCTGCGCTCCTCCGAGAGCCTGCTGACCACCATCAACGACATACTGGATTTCTCCCGCATCGAATCCGGCAACCTGGTGCTGGATCACAGCCCCATGAATCTGGGACAGGTTTTGGAGGAGACCCTGCAGATCCTTGCCCCCTACGGATACGAGCACAATCTGGAACTGGTGCCATTTGTTGACCCGCAGCTGCCACCGTCACAGATTGGCGACCCGCTGCGCATCAAGCAGATTCTCACCAACCTGGTCAGCACCGCCATTCGCTGCTCGGAAAATGGCAGTATTCCCGTGCGTATTGCCGTGCAGAGCGGCAAGGAATCCGAGCTGATGGTGCATATCAGCATCGTCGACAACGGGGCCCGCTGCGATGAACAGGGGCGCCGCGAGCTGCGACAACTGCTCAACAGAAGCCCACAGCAACAGCAATCGAACAGCAACGGTATGGGGCTCAGCATCGCCCGCAGCCTGGTGCAATCCATGGGCGGCGAGCTGGGAATGGAGAGCAACGAGCAGGGCGGCTCCAGCTACTGGATACAGCTGCCACTGACCATTGATCGCAATCGCACAGCGATCACCCGCGAGCAGTTCCCCGGATGCAGGGTGCTGCTGGTGGACCCAAATCCCATGACCCGCCAGCAGATATTCCAACAGCTCAGTCACTGGCAGGTGGAAGCGCTGGAGCACTGTGACAGCAAGAACCTGGTGCCCGCGATCGAACAGATGTGGCGGCACGACGCCATGCCCGATGCCCTGATCATCGACACCGCCATCGCCGACGGCAACTTCGATACCTTCGTCGCTACCGTGCAACAACTGGTGGATACCTACCAGTGCCGTGTGGTGGTTCAGGGCTCGCCGGTGGACCTGCGCCGCTGTTACGACGCACTGCGCACCCGGGTTCTCGCGTTCCTCGGCAAACCTGTCAGCCGTGAGGGCCTTCTGCGGGCTCTCAAGCGGGTGGTACCGCAACAGGCCCAGTCGCGCCCCCAGACGGGGACCTTCCCGGTACTGCCGTGGCCGGCAAAGCCACGGGTACTGGTAGTGGACGACCACGAAGCCAATCGCCTGCTGATGAACGAGCTGCTGCGCGCACAGAATATCGAGGCGGTGGTGGCGGCCAGCGGCGCCGAGGCGCTGGATCTATGGCGGGATCAATACTTCGACATGATTTTTATGGATATCCAGATGCCGGATATGGACGGCATTGCCACCACACGCAAGATTCGCGAGGAGGAATCCGGTCGCCGCACACCGGTCATTGCCCTAACCGCCCATGTAGGCACCGAGGAAAAGTCGCGACTGCTGAGCGCGGGCCTCGACGACTATCTCAGCAAACCGGTGAGCGAAATCCAGCTGACCCACACGGTGAAGCGCTGGATGAATGTGAACGGGACCGAAGAGGAAACCACTTTATCCGCGGTGGTCGCGCCGCGTCTGGTAGACATTAGCGAGAGCCTGAATCTGGCCAATCAGGATGCGGGGCTCGCCCGCGACCTGCTGCGAATGCTGCTGAAGGGGCTGCATGAAGACGAGCAGGTACTGGCCCGCCTGTTTGCAGACAAAGACCACAAGGGCCTGTTTGAGCGGGTACACCGTCTTCACGGGGGTTGCTGCTATTGCGGCGTGTTGCGACTGCGCTCGGCCACTGGGCAACTACAGGAACTGCTGCGCCCGCTACAGGACCAGGCGCAGGTGGACCCGGGTAAGTATGCAGAGGCCTATGAGCAAGTGCGCAAGGAAATCCGCACACTGTGGGACTGGTCCGTGGAACAGGACCTGGATGCATTGTTCGGACTGGAACAGATCGGGAAAGTGGGCGCCAGCGGCATAGACATTAGCGAAGAGGAAGGCAGCCACTAATATGCGGGGGAAAAGGGCTATTGGGTGCCGTACACCTGACGGAACAGCTCGCGACTCTTGAGCGGGCGGTTGCCCAGCAATGGGGACAGAATCTGACGGCACAGGCGCTTGGCCGCCGCGAGCACTTCGGCTCTACAGCCCTCCGGACTGGCATCCTCGACAAAACCTTCCTCACCAGCCAGGGTCAACGACCTTACCGCCAGCAAATGCGCACCGGAAAAGTCGCCGGCGCGCAGCGCTGCGCCTGCTGGCAGATGTACCGGCATAAACCCCTCTTCCGCGGTCAGGCGATAAAACGCTTCCGCGCGAATCGGTTCGTTGCCTAGCGGACTGAAATCCAGCTCGGGGCAACAGCCCAGCGCCTGCAACAGCTGCAACTCGAAACGGCGCAGGGGCAGTTCCAGTACCGCGCCCTCGATACCCTGCTCTTCCCCGGTCAGTGCCGCCAGCTGCGCCAGCAGCTGCTGGTAGGCCGCAAACACCGACAGTTGCGCCTCCCCTTCCGGCAACAAGCGAACCAGCAGCTCGTTGGCATAGAGGCCCGCATACACTGCACGCCCCTTGAGCCACAGCGACTGCCCGGCACTTTCAACAGGACCTAGGGTTTTCAGGTCGTGGCGCCCCATCAGGGTCACCAGTAATGGGGCAAAAGGCTGCAGCGCGCGCTGGCGCCGCTGCTTGTCGCGGCGCGCGCCCTTGGCGATACAGGCGATGCGCCCGTAGTCCGGTGTCAGCAGCTCCAGGATCAGGCTGGTATCCCGGAATGGCCGCGAGTGCAGGATATAGGCCGGTTGCGGGGGCAGCTGCTGCACGGTGAAAAGGGGAATTACTGTTTGTCGATATAGCCGAGACTGCGCAGCGCGCGCTCGTCATCGGACCAGCCGGACTTCACCTTCACCCACAGATTCAGCATCACCTTGCTGTCGAACAGCTTTTCCATATCCAGCCGCGCGGCCTGTCCGATCTGCTTGATGCGCTCGCCCTTGGTGCCGATGAGGATGCGCTTCTGGCCGTCGCGCTCCACCAGGATGGCGGCGCTGATATGCAGAACTTTGTCCTGCTGATCGAACTCTTCCACTTCCACGGTCACTGCGTAGGGAATCTCCGCGCCCAATTGACGCATCACTTTTTCGCGCACGATTTCCGCGGCTAGGAAACGCGAACTGCGGTCGGTGATCTGATCCTCCTCGAAGAAGTGCATTCCCTCGGGCAGACGCTCGACGATGACCTTCTCCAGAGATTCCAGGTTGGTTGAGCGCAGCGCCGACAGCGGCACAATCTCCGCGTGGGGGAAACGGTCCGACAACGCCTGCAACTGGGGTAGCAGGTCGCCCTTGTCTTCCAGCTGATCCACTTTGTTGACTGCAATAATCAGCGGGCATTTGAGCCCCTGCAGCTTCTGCGCCACCAGTTCATCGCCCTCGGTCCAGCGCGCCCGCTCCACCACGAACACCACCACATCCACATCGCGGGTGGAGCTGATGGCCGCGCGGTTCATATAGCGGTTGATGGCCTTATCCTCCCCCGCATGCAGACCGGGGGTATCCACGAAGATGATCTGGTTCGGACCCTCGGTCTTGATTCCGAGCATATTGTGGCGGGTAGTCTGCGGCTTGCGAGAAGTAATGCAGATCTTCTGCCCCAGAATATGGTTCAGCAGGGTGGACTTGCCCACGTTGGGGCGACCCACGATAGCCACGTAACCACAGCGGGTCGCAGGCGAATTAGTTGGCGGGATGGTTGTTTCGCTCAAGGATGGTCTCCGGGGCTGCAGGCGCACATACCATGGCGCCGGCAAGGCAATAAAATTTGGCGTTGGCGATTGGGGCAGATTATAGAGTCAGTCCTGCCCGGTCAGTCGAGCGTAGGCTTCGGTGGCGGCGACCTTTTCTGCCGCGCGCCGGTTGCTGGCAGTGCCGCGCACCGGCGCGTTGAGCCCGGCCACCCGGCATTCCACCACAAATTCCTGCGAGTGCTCTTCACCCCCGACTTCCACCACCGTGTATTCCGGCAGCGGCTTCTGGCGCGCCTGCAGCCACTCCTGCAGGCGGGTCTTCGGGTCCTTGACGGTTTCCAGGGACAGGTTCTGCAGCCGTGGGGCAAACCAGGCCAGTACGCGCGCACGCGCCGCCTCGAGCCCGGCGTCCAGGTAAATCGCACCGATAATGGCTTCCACGGCATCGGCGAGAATCGAGGCGCGGCGGTGACCGCCACTCTTCATCTCCCCCTCTCCCAGGCGCAGGCACTGGCCGAGTTCCAGTTCCTGGGCCAGCTTGGCCAGGGTTTCCCCGCTGACCAGCTGCGCGCGCAGACGGCTCATCTGCCCTTCGCGGCCGTCGGGGAACTTTTCAAATAGCGCCGCACTGATGGTGAATCCCAGAATGGAGTCGCCGAGGAATTCCAGCCGCTCGTTATTGTGGCTGCCGTGGGAGCGATGGGTAAGTGCGAGGGAGAGCAGCTCCGCCCGGGCAAATTGATGGCCCAGGCGGCTGCAGAGTCGTTGAAGTAAAAGGTCTGTCACCGTAAGTCTGTCGTCTTTCGCTGTGAGCGCCCGCCGTTCGCTGAGAGCGCCTGGGGCGCTCAGTCTTCGCGGCGGCGGAACTGCTCGATATCTACCAATGGTTCACAGCACAGTTCCGGCTTTGCGGTATTGAGCTGCTTGTCGAACTTCATCACCACATCCACATTGTGGAACAGTGGCTGACGCAGTTCGTAGTTGATGCTGACCAGGGTACTGTCGGCACCGCGAATAATTTTCACCGCCTTGGTGGGCTCACCGCGCACATTGTTGATGGTGAAGTACCTGTCCAACTCGCGCTTGATTTCGCTATTGCTCATTTCGCGAATGTTGCCGTTCTCCGACAGGGACTGCAGCCCCTCTTCCACGAAATGCGCATCGATATAGCCAGGCCCCAGTTTGGACACGACGGTGAGGCCAAAGCCGAACACCGCGATCACAAACAGCCAACCCCAGTAACTCATACCCCGTTGCGCCCGCAACAGACGCGCCCCCGAAAGGTGTCGTAATGCCATCTTCTGTTACCGTTTTATCGTTCTAATTTGGCGGTCATCCCTGGTTTCAGCGCTTGGCTGTGCGCATCGAGTCCTATTCGATGCCGCCTACCCGGTTAAAACTGGGCAGGCTCAATAGTTTGTCCCAATGCATCCAGATTGCAAAGGCCTTGCCGACAATGTCTTTCTCCGGCACGAAGCCCCACTCACGGCTGTCGAGACTGTTGTCACGGTTGTCGCCCATCATGAAATAGTGCCCTTCCGGCACGGTGATGGCACGGGTATTACTGTAGCGGGTGGGGGCGGAATGCTTCGCCATCAGGTGGCGCTGGCCGTCCAGGGTTTCCCACAACAGTTCCCGTCCCGGAATTCGTACGTCGGAACGGATAAACTCCTGCGGTACCGGCTCGCCGTTGATATACAGCTGGTTATTCACCACCCGAATTTCATCACCCGGCAGACCGATCACCCGCTTGATGTAGTAGGTATCGTTCATGTGCGGGGGGAAAAATACCATTACATCGCCGCGCTTGGGCTCACCGATGTCCACCACCTTGGTGCGGGATACCGGCAGGCGCAGGCCGTAGGAAAACTTGTTCACCAGAATGAAGTCACCCACTTCCAGGGTGGGGTCCATGGACGCGGACGGGATCTGGAACGGCTCCACCAGGAAAGAGCGCAGCACAAACACGATGGCCAGCACCGGGAAGAACGACTTGGAGTACTCCACCAGTACCGGCTCGGGCTGGCTCTGGCCTTTGGCCGCCAGCGCCTTGCGCCCGCGCGCCAGAAACAGTGCATCAAACAGCCAGATTGCCCCTGTCGCTACCACAAGCAACAGCAAAATAAGGGGGAAATTGATATCCATTCAAACGTCTCTTTCTGACTGGTTTTTGTTTTTAGTGATGCCCGGCCACCGCCGGGCTCACGTCAGCTGTCGACCTTCAGTACCGCGAGGA
Source organism: Microbulbifer sp. (assembly GCF_036563125.1). Lineage (GTDB taxonomy): Bacteria > Pseudomonadota > Gammaproteobacteria > Pseudomonadales > Cellvibrionaceae > Microbulbifer. The sequence continues at coordinate 24,103 of NZ_DATCMV010000091.1, read as the reverse complement.
ACGCGTCCTGGGGCACTTCTACCCGACCGAGCTGCTTCATGCGGCGTTTACCGGCCTTCTGCTTCTCGAGCAGTTTCTTCTTACGGGTCACGTCACCACCATAGCACTTGGCGGTTACATTCTTGCGCAGCGCCTTCACCGTGGTACGGGCGACAACAGAACCGCCGATGGCCGCCTGAATGGCTACGTCGAACATCTGCCGCGGAATCAGGTCTTTCATCTTTTCCGCAATGGCGCGACCGCGGCTCTGCGCATTGTCGCGATGCAGAATGACCGCCAGTGCGTCCACCCGATCGCCGTTGATGAGGATATCAAGGCGCACGAGTTTTGCCGCGTCGAAGCGCACAAAGCTGTAGTCCAGCGACGCGAAGCCGCGGCTCACGGATTTGAGGCGGTCGAAGAAGTCCATCACCACTTCGCTCATCGGCAGCTCGTAGCGCAGGGATACCTGGCCACCCACATATTGCATATCTTTTTGGATGCCGCGCTTTTCGATACACAGGGTAATGACGTTGCCCAGGTAATCCTGCGGCACCAGGATATTCGCTTCGGCGATGGGTTCACGCATTTCCTCGATGGAGCCCAGATCCGGCAGGCGCGAGGGGTTGTCCACATAGACTGTGGAGCCATCGTTCATCAACACTTCGTAGACTACGGTGGGCGCGGTGGTGATCAGGTCGAGATCGTATTCCCGCTCCAGGCGTTCCTGAATGATCTCCATGTGCAGCATACCGAGGAAACCGCAGCGGAAACCAAAACCGAGGGCATCGGAGGACTCGGGCTCATAGAACAGGGAGGCGTCGTTCAGGGACAGTTTGTCCAGTGCATCGCGGAAGCCCTCGTAGTCGTCGGAGCTGACCGGGAACAGGCCGGCGTAAACCTGCGGTTTTACCTTTTTGAACCCCGGCAGCATCGCCACATCTTCCATACCCTTGGCATGGGTCAGGGTATCGCCCACGGGCGCGCCGTGAATGTCCTTGATACCGGCCACCACAAAGCCCACCTCGCCGGCGCGAAGCACACCGGTTTCCTTGCGCTTGGGTGTGAACACACCGACGTTGTCCACCACGTGCTGGCGACCGATGGATTTCGCCACGATCTTGTCTTTGGCCTTGAGAGTGCCCTGCTTGACCCGCACCAAAGACACCACGCCGAGGTAGGAGTCAAACCAGGAGTCGATGATCAGCGCCTGCAGCGGCGCATCCACATCGCCCTCCGGCGGTGGCACCAGGCGCACCAGGTCTTCCAGCACATCCTCGATGCCGAGGCCGGATTTGGCACTGCAGCGGGTCGCATTGGTAGCGTCGATGCCGATGATGTCTTCGATCTCGGTAGCTACACGCTCGGGCTCTGCCTGCGGCAGGTCCATCTTGTTCAGTACCGGGATCACTTCCAGGCCCTGTTCGATAGCGGTGTAGCAGTTGGCCACGGACTGGGCCTCTACGCCCTGTGCCGCATCCACCACCAGCAGCGCACCTTCACAGGCCGCCAGTGAGCGGGACACTTCATACGAGAAGTCCACGTGCCCGGGAGTATCGATGAAGTTAAGCTGGTAGGTTTTGCCGTCGCGGGCGGTGTAGTCCAGAGTCACGCTCTGGGCCTTGATGGTAATACCGCGCTCGCGCTCGATATCCATGCTGTCGAGTACCTGGGCGGCCATCTCGCGGTCGCTCAGGCCACCACATACCTGGATAAAACGGTCTGCCAGGGTGGATTTCCCGTGGTCGATGTGAGCGATGATGGAGAAATTGCGGATATGGGAGAGATCAGTGGCCACTGCGAGGACAAAACCTTTTAAAAATCAGTGAGTTAATGGGCGGACCAGGCCGCGCTGTGGGCGCAAGTCTAACAGGTTGCAGGAAAAGTGCATCCAGTCAGCGCGGAGCCACCGGCTCTCGGGGCTCCGGGCCGCCGGCAGGCCCCGGCGGCGTGGCGACCGCCGGACTCTACCGGGATTCAACTCACTCTCAATCCTCGTCGATCTGGATGGTGCGGAAGGTGGGCTGGCCGCCGCGGAAGAAGCGGATCGGCAATAGCTCGCCCTTCGGCAGTTTTTTGACGATTTTCTGGTAGTCAACCAGCGACTCAACCTGATCGAATCCGAGCTGGGCAATGATATCGCCACTGCGCAGGCCCGCATTGGCACCCGGCTTGCCGGGCACTACCTGCTTCACCAGTACGCCGGATTCCACACCCAGGCGCTGCTTGAGGCTGTCGGGGATATCGTCCACTGCCAGCCCCAGGCGTCCGCCCACATCGGTGGTAGCGGGAACATTGCCGGCCTGCACTTCTGCATCGTCATCCCCCGGCAGCGCGCCAACGCGCACCTTGAGCTTGCGCTCCTTGCCTTCACGCATGAGCACCACCGGCACCTCGGCGCCCGGGCGTGTCTGACCAACCACATGGGGCAGATCGCCGGGCATCAGGATCTTCTGGCCATCGAAGTGCATGATGATGTCACCAACCTGGATGCCAGCCTGGGCCGCCGGAGAGTCCGCTTCGAGCTGGCCAACCAGCGCGCCGGCAGGCTTGTTGAGGCCCATGGCAATCGCCAGTTTGCGGTCAACGTCCTGGATACCCACACCGAGCCAGCCGCGATCTACGCGCCCTTTCTCTCGCAGCTGCGCCACGACATCCTGCGCAAGGCTCGCGGGAATGGCGAAGGAAAGACCGATGGAGCCACCACTGCGGGTATAAATCTGGGAGTTGATACCCACCACCTCACCGTTCAGGTTGAACAGCGGGCCACCAGAGTTACCGGGATTAATGGCCACGTCGGTCTGGATAAACGGCACATAGTTCTCGCGGCTCTCATTGGGAATACTGCGCCCCATGGCACTCACGATACCGGCGCTGGCTGAGTAGTCGAGACCGAACGGGGAGCCGATGGCCACCACCCACTCACCTACTTTCATCTTGTCGGAATCGCCCCAGCGAACCGTGGGCAGGTCATTGGCCTCTACCTTGAGCAGAGCCAGGTCCGAGCGCGGGTCAGTGCCAATTACCTTGGCCTCATATTCCCGGCGGTCGGTCAGGGTAACCCGGACCTCGTCGGCGCCGTCAACCACGTGATTATTGGTGACTATGTAGCCATCATTGGTAATGATGAACCCGGAACCCATGCTGGCCACCGGGCGCTGCTGGCGCTCACGCGGTTCGAGCAGGTGGCGAAAAATATCCGGGATCTCCTGCTGATACTGCGGAGGCACGGAATTACGCGTCACCCGCGTATTTTCCATCGTGTTGATTTTCACCACGGCCGGAGAATTCTGTTCGATAAGGTCAGTCAGCTCCGGAAGTCCGCGCGCACTGACTGCGGCGGAGAAAAGAAGACAAAGTGCCAGCAAAAACTGCGTACTACGTGCAAACATGTTTGCTACCCCTGATAAGCCTTTCTACTAATATGCAAAAAAGTATGTTCGGAAATCGGATTGGCGCAATTATCAATGAGTATTGTCATTGTTGGCGGGCGCCCTCCCGACCAAAAATTTTCTGCGCTGAGCCAGCTTGCCGGGCAGTCCCGGTCGGTCAGCGACACAGGGTTAGTCGAAAAATTTGCCGAAAAGTTCTCAAAACCCAATGTAAAACAGTGTTAAGGACTCCATGAGCCAGCCCCAGCAACCCACCCCCAACAGTAAGCCCACCACACAACTGCGCCCTCGCGCCGCACGGGGCCTGTTTCAGCATCAGCGGCGGCAATATGGTCAGTCTGCGCTGGGGGCACCGCTGCTCTATTTTCCGGCGGAGGTCCGCGACGAGCACACCGGTATGGTTCTAGCCGGTACCCATGGCGACGAAGTGGCTGCGGTGGTTACCCTCTCCTGTGCGCTGCGCTCGCTGGAAGCCGGACAGCTTCGCCACCACGTAGTTCTGGCGGTGAATCCCGATGGCTGCCAGCTCGGCACCCGCTCCAACGCGCGCGGGGTGGACCTGAACCGGAACTTCGCCACCAGTAACTGGAAGGCCGATGGCACTGTCTACCGCTGGAACAGCGCCGCCGAAGAGCGCGATGTCTACCTGTCTACCGGTGACTCCGCGGGCTCGGAGCCGGAATCCGCGGCCCTGTGCCATTTGATCGGCGAATTACGCCCTGCGTGGCTGGTCTCCATTCACGAGCCTCTGGCCTGTGTCGACGACCCACTACAGAGCCCGCTGGGTCACTGGCTGGCGGAGCGCATCGAACTGCCACTGGTCGCCGACCCCGGTTACACCACACCGGGCTCTTTCGGCACCTGGTGTGCAGAGCAGGGATACCCCTGCATCACTCTTGAGTACCCGCCCATCTCCGCCGATGTGGCGAGCGAGGAATATCTGGAGGCGATGATCGAGCTTCTCTGCTATACGCCCTGAAGTGCCCACAAGCCGCGGCCAGCAGGCTGCCACTCCAGATCCGTCTCAGGTCCAGTAGACACGGCCACCTTCAAAGCGCAATGGATTGGCATCTTTTGCCAGCCATGTCGGCCCATCCAGGTCCACAAAACGCGCGAATTGCCCCAGCGGCCAGGCCGCCCGAATCGCGCGCGAGGTGCACAGCATGCAGCCCAGCATCAGCTCAAACCCCTGCGCCCTTGCGGTTTCCGCCAGCGCCAGCGCCTCCAGAATGCCGCCGGTCTTATCCAACTTGATATTCAGCATCTCGTACCGCCCGGCAAGACGCGGCAGGTCGGCGCGGGTATGGCAGCTCTCATCCGCACATATCGGCAGCGGGTGGGAGAAACTCGCCAGCGGCGCATCCTCGCCGGCAGGTAGCGGCTGCTCCAGCATGGCCACCCCCTGCTCTGCCAGCGCTTCACACAGGGCCGGAAGCCCCTCCCATGCCCACGCCTCGTTGGCGTCGATCACCAACTGGCACTCGGGTGCTGCGGCGCGCACCGCCATCACACGCTCCAGCACCTGCTGGCGATCCAGTTTCAGTTTGAGCACCGTTACCCCGCGGTCAGCGGCAGCGCGCGCCGCCTCCCCCATGGCATCGGGGTCGGCAATCACCAGGGTCTGCACCGTCGGCAGCCATTTCGGCCCGGAATCGGCAATGCCGGACTTGCGCCGTTCCCAGTCCGCCAGGGCGCAGTCCACCGCATTGCGGGCGGCACCGGCGGGAAGAGCCTGCTGCAGTTGTGCGCGTGTCAGTCCCTGGCGTAGCGCCGGCAAAACCGATGAGATCTGCGCGAGTACCGACTCCACACTTTCTCCATAGCGCGGGTAAGGGGTGCACTCACCGATGCCGGTGAATCCCGCTGCGGCGGCCTCCACTACGACCACGCGGGCCTCGGTGCGCGCCCCACGGGAAATCACAAAGGCAGTCCGCAGTGGCCAGCTCTCCGCATAGCAGCGCGCTTCGAAATTGGCATGCGCCTCGAAACTGGGACGCGCTTCGGACATTCGAGCTCTCCAAAATTTGAAATCTGCCTACAGCACAGGTGAACGGCAGCACAACCCAGCATTTAGTGTAGGAAGATATTCCGTGGCAAACGGAAGAAAAGGAGAAGTGTTCAGCGGGTTTCGGTAGCGGGGATGGTGGTACAGGCGTATTCGCGCTCCAGGCGCAAAAACTGTGGCGTGAGCGCGGGATTCGCGCGATTGAGATGGCTGTAGAGGCGGATCGCCAGAGCACCCAGCACAAACCCACCCACAGCACCAAGAATGGCCCAGACTTCAGCGCCTGCGGACTGCCCGACAAGAGCCCCCAGTACCAGGGTTAGTAACGGCAGTAAATAGACGACAAGCGCGCTGCTGGCCAGCGTGTTTTCGGCAATCCCGATCACGACCGTATCGTGTAAACGAATAGTGTCGAGCGCCGGTGGAGCAACAGCCACTCGCACTTGGGACGCGCGGCTCCAGAAATCACCGAGCAAACCGGTGCCACAGCCGGATTTGGCAGCACAGCCGTTGCAACTGCTGCGCTGTACCGTTTCCACCCAGATACCGGAATCGTCCAGGGCTACTACCCTGCCGCGCTCTTCAATCATCGTCCGAAAACCTTCACTGGCAGCCACTCACTGCCGAGTCTTAACCGACTTGGCTACCAACAGCGCCGTGTTGTCGGGGATCTCCCCCACCACGGTCACCGTGTAATGCTCGTTGTTGATTTCGAACTGGTCCATGTAGGCCACGGTGGCACCACGCACCGCACGCCCCCGGTAATTCATATTCGGCCCAAGCTTCTGCACGAACACGGTAAACGCGCTCAAACCATCGCTGAAAACCTGCATTTCCCCGTCCACCAGCTCCCGCGCCGCTACCGCCTTGAATCCGTTCGGCACCCAGTTCAGCTGCCAGCGACTCACCAGGCTCCCGCAGTGCCCGACGCCCTCACTTTCGCGCGCGGAGTCCGAATGCGGTTGCAGATCGCTATCGGCAATGGGGGCCAGATCCAGCTCAACGAATTGGAAACGCTCCAGCAGCCTACCCGAGGGGGCCACCAGCAGGGACTTCAGCGGCAGGCCGGTCTCGCGATCGACGCTGACCACCATACCGAAGCGGTGCACATCCCGTGGACGCGCTTCCAGCACGACCGCATCGCGATCGGCGATACGCTCTTCGCCGCGCAGCACGAATTGATAATTCCCCTGCACGTTCTGCAGCCCCACACTGCTCCACAGGCCGGCGCGGGACAGCGGACTGCCGTCGCGGCGGCACTGGGCGTCCTGCCCACGGCTCACCATCTCCCGGGGCGCGCCGGTCAGAAAGCGGATACGCTCCACCGGCTCGCCACTGCGAATGCCGTGCACCACTTCGACGCTCTCCATAACACCCGCATGCTCGAAGGTGGCGAACCCGCGGTATTCCAAACTGGTCACCGCATTCGCGAGCTTGCTCAGCAGTTTCTGGATTTCGACATCGTCGGCCTGCGGAGTGATAGCCGGTTCTGTCGGAAGCGTTTGCGCGGAATTTTGCGAATCGGGCTCACTGTCAGTAACCGGCGGGGCCGGAATTTCGGGGCGTGGAGCATCCACTTCCTGGGCATTCGCCACAGGCAACACGGGACCTGCAAACAGCAAAAAAGCCAACAGTGGGCTGTTGGCTTTCAGGGCAGGGAAAGGAAAAATTTTTGCCATGATCATTCTTTATTCAAAGTAGACGTACGCTGGCAACACAACCGGCCCACGGGGCGGGCGGCAACCGCCCGCATCCACCGTTATCACATCACCGCTATTCCGGCGGGCGCTCGCCGTAAGTAGCACGAGCGAAGGGAACCATTCCCTGACTGCTCATACGGGCCGCCTGCTCGGAGTGCTCCATCATCACCCGGTTGAGGTGACGCATCAGCTCGGGAGACGGAACCACCTGCACTTGCGGGGAGGAACCCATGCCAATCCGCTGCTCGGGAACCAGTTGCGGATTAGTGCTCACCGAACGGGTATTCAACGTCGGCACCAGGAAACCACTGGGCTGGGGTACGGACTGCACCGGCTGTTGTGCCGGGCGCTCTACCTCGGCCACCAGCTCACCACCGGTCTGCGGCGCCTGCATCTGCTGCACACCCAGCACCGCGGCAAACGCTACCGTGGCCGCCACCGCGCCACGCGACAGCGGGCGCCACCAGCGACTGCGCGTCCCGGCGGAATCATTGGCAGCCTGTGGCTCCGCGCTGGCAACCAGCGAAGGCTCATCGGCAATGGCCGCGGAGATACTGGCCGCCAGGCCAAGATCAACCGGCGCGACCTTTTCACCACGTATCACACTAGCGGCCAGCTGGTAACGGGACCAGCGCTGGCTGAGATCGCCGCCGGCGATATCGCTCTCCTTGAGCAGACGCTGAATTTCCAGTTCACTGGCTTCACCGTCCATCAACGCGGATAGCGATTCATTCAAACGCTGCTGATGATTCCCGTGAGACATACGGGGCAACCCTCTTTCAGTGCAATCCAATTTCAATAGGTGCTGTAACCGCACCCTGTCTGTTGGTATCTGAGACCGGCGTCTACCGGAAAAGTTTTACTCGCAGGCAAATTTTGTGTGAATTCATCAAAAAATTTGCCTGTCGTTCCGGTCATCGCTGTCGTTTAGACCGAGAACCTCCGGTCCGAGCCCCGGATAAAACAAATCTGACTAATTGCCCGGCCAAATACTAATCAAGAAGCCGGTGCGGACTTACCCACGACCACCCACAGGTTCCGGCTCGCCCGCCATGGCCGCCTGAACCGCACGGTCGATGGACTCGCGCGCGCGAAAGATGCGCGAACGCACAGTACCCACCGGACAGCCCATCACCTCGGCAATCTCTTCGTAACTCAGCCCCTCCAGCTCGCGCAGGGTAACCGCAGAGCGCAAATCTTCCGGCAGCTCGCGGATGGCGCGGTGCACGGTGGCCTCAAGCTGGTCGCGGAACAGCTGATTTTCCGGGGTGTCGATATCCCGCAGCATCTCTGCGCCGGAGTAGAATTCGGCGTCTTCGAGATCCACATCGTAGGATGGCGGACGGCGGCTGCGGGAAACCAGATAGTTCTTCGCGGTATTGATGGCGATGCGGTACATCCAAGTGTAGAAGGCACTCTCGCCGCGGAAATTGGCCAGTGCCCGGTAGGCCTTGATAAAGGCCTCCTGTACCACGTCATTCACTTCGGCGTGGTCATTGATATAGCGGCTGACTACCGCTGCGATCTTGTGCTGGTATTTGAGCACGAGCAGATCGAAGGCGCGCTTGTCGCCTTTCTGAACCCGCTCCACCAGCTGTTGATCACTCGGCGAAGCCTGATGACCTGTCATCCCCTACTCCCAACCGCGGCCCCGGCGCACGACTGCCCGGAGCACAGGATTATTCTGTTGTGTCGAAGACAACCGGATTCGGTCATAAGTTCCTGACAAATCGGTAATTTTTGAAGATGGCGTATACTACGCGCCCTCCGACACGAATAAAACTCTACCAGTAAAGAGGCAAAGCTACCCTTGAACAACTACGACGTTCTCGTTATCGGCAGTGGCGCCGCAGGTCTCACCCTGGCCCTGCACCTTGCCGCCCGCCACCGCGTGGCGCTGCTGTCCAAGCAGCGCCTGCAGGATGGCTCCACCTGGTTTGCCCAGGGCGGCATTGCCGGCGTACTGGACGAGACCGACTCGGTGGAGGCGCACATAGCCGATACCTTAGATGCCGGGGCCGGACTCTGCCACCCCGACGCCGTGCGTTTCACTGTGGAGAACAGCCGCGATGCCATTCAGTGGCTGATCAATCAGGGGGTGGACTTCACCCGCGAACAGGACGGTGACTACCACCTCACCAAAGAGGGCGGACACAGTCATCGCCGCATCATTCACAGCGCCGATGCCACCGGCCGGGCGGTGCACAGCACCCTGATCGAGCGGGTTAGAAACACCCCGAATATCGACTGCTTTGAGCAGCATATCGCCCTCGACCTGATCCGCCAGCCAGATGCCGCCACTGGCCGTTTCCGCTGCGCCGGCTGTTACGTCTACAACAAGGACACCGAAGAGGTGGAGGTCTTCCAGGGGCGCGCGGTGGTATTGGCCACCGGCGGTGCCGCCAAGGCTTACCTCTATACCAGTAATCCGGACGGCGCCAGCGGCGACGGCATCGCCATGGCGTGGCGCGCCGGCTGCCGGGTGGCCAACATGGAATTCAACCAGTTCCACCCCACCTGCCTCTACCACCCCAAAGCCAAGTCCATGCTGATCACCGAGGCACTGCGCGGCGAAGGCGCACAGCTCAAACTGCCGAACGGCGAGCGCTTTATGCAGCGTTTCGACAAGCGCGGCGAGCTGGCGCCGCGGGACATTGTCGCCCGCGCCATCGACCACGAAATGAAGCGCCTGGGTGCGGACTGTGTCTACCTGGACATCTCCCACAAAGACCCGCAGTTTGTGCGCGAACACTTCCCCACCGTGTACAAGAACTGCTTGCAATACGGTATCGACATCACCAAGGAGCCCATCCCTGTGGTTCCCGCCGCCCACTACACCTGTGGCGGCGTGATGGTGGACCAGAACGGCTGCACCGACCTGGACCAGCTGTACGCCATTGGCGAAACCACGTTCACCGGCCTGCACGGTGCCAACCGCCTGGCCAGCAACTCCCTGCTGGAGTGCGTGGTTTACGCCCGCTCCGCCGCCAAGCATATCGACAGTACCCTGGAAAAGATCGCGCCGCCGCGCCCGGCACTGGCATGGGACGCATCAAGGGTGACGGATTCCGATGAAGATGTGGTGATCTCGCACAACTGGGACGAGCTGCGCCGCTTTATGTGGGACTATGTGGGCATCGTGCGCACCCGCAAGCGCCTGCTGCGGGCGGAACACCGGGTGGGGCTGCTGCAGCAGGAGATTCTGGAGTTCTACGCCAACTACAAGATCACCAGCGACCTGATTGAGCTGCGCAACCTGGCGGTGGTTTCGGAACTGATTATCCGCTCCGCACTGGACCGCCGTGAGAGCCGCGGCCTGCATTACTCCCTCGACTACCCGGGGCTGCGGGAGCTGGCGATGGATACCATTCTGGTGCCGGAAAACTACGCCAATCAGCAGCACTTTATCAGCGCGAGCTGAATCAGGCGAAATCCGCGAGCCAATCAGTGCAGCGTGAAATCACCGATCCTCTGTCGGATTTTAGCGCTGTCTTATCGAGAAAAACGCAATGCCACCAGCAACCGGCGCCAGTCGTCGGCGGCGGTGGCGTCGCTGCTGAGCACCAGCCGCAGCCTGCGCCCTTCCAGGTCGCGACCGTTGATCACAATCAGCCAGCGCCACAGCGTAAGTTCACCGCAAAAGCGAAACTCCCGCTTCGCGCCACCCTGCACCTGCCAGTACCAGCGTTTCTCCGCCGTCGACAGGCGCCCCACCGACTGCTCAAGGCGGCGCCACTCCAGCCACACAATGGCAAAGACAAGGAACGAAGCTACCCCCACCGCTATCCATGGCAGGCGGGAAAAAGCGAACAGCAAAAGGGATTGGGCAGCCAGCAGCCACAGCAGGCACTGTAGCCGGCGAGAGGGGGAGAACTCACAGGCGAGCCGGGCACTGCGCTCGGTACTAGTGCCCGTGTGGCCGGCGAAGGCCCTGCCCGGCCGGGCGTGAGCTTCGCGAGCGGGAGTGTCAGTCCTGCAGGCCGGTGTTTTCACGGATGACCTGCACAATTTTCAGCAGCTCCGGATCTTCCGGGTCTTCGCGGCGCAGGAACCACGCGAACAGATCCTGATCCTGCTCATCCAGCAGGCGGATATAGCGCTGCTTGTCTTCCTCGGAAAGTGTTTCGTAGACATTGTCCAGAAACGGCAGCAGCACCAGGTCCAGCTCCAACATGCCGCGACGGCTGGCCCAAAACAGGCGGTTGCGATCCATACTTCTTTTCTCAATAGCCGGGTTGCAAAGTGCGCGCAGTATAGCGGTAGTTGAAATCCCGCCGCAAAACCCCAGATACTGCACCACTTCAATTAGCGGTCGAAGAAGGCGAATTCAGCATGGATCAACAGCAGTGGCAGGAATTTCTCTGTAGCCAGGGCGCCCGATGGAATGAAGGCTCAGCGGACTTTCCCGCGGGGAAGAACAGCGACCCAGGCGCTGAACTGCAGCTGATCGACCTGAGCCCCATGGGCGCCATTTCCATTAGCGGACCCGACAGCCAGAAATTCCTGCAGGGCCAGCTCACCTGCGATCTGGTGAAGCTGCCGGATGAACACCTCACCCTTGGCAGCCACTGCAACCCGAAGGGCCGCATGATCAGCGCATTTTTTGCGCTCAAAATCGCGCAGACGGAATTCATCCTGCTGCTGCCGCGGGATCTGGTGGCCACCGCACTCGCCGCATTGAAGAAGTATGCGGTGTTTTTCAAAACCCAGTTGGAAGATGCCAGCGACAGCCAACATTGGTTCGGCCTCTGCGGGCGCGATGCCGGCGCTGCCGCCAGCCATCTCCTGAGCCTGTCCCACGGCAGCAGTTCCGATCTGGTGGCAGGCCAGCTCCGCAGTTTCGACCATAACGGTCACCGCGCGCTGGCCGCATGCCTGAGCGAGCGCAATGTGGTGATTCAGTTGCCACTGGAGCAGGCCGCGGACCTGTGGCAGAAGCTCGCCGGCAGTGGCACTGTTGCCAGTGGCTACTGCCAGTGGCAACGGCAGCTTATCGAAGCGGGATTGCCGCAGGTTCACCAGAGCAGCAGCGAAATGTTTATCCCGCAGATGGTGAACCTGCACCTGTTGGGCGGTGTGAGCTTCAAGAAAGGCTGCTACACGGGCCAGGAAGTCGTCGCGCGTATGCAGTACCTGGGTGCCGCCAAGCGCCGCATGTACCGCGCGCGCATCGACGGCGGCGAGCTGCCGCAAGCCGGCGCAGAAATATTTACCCCGAATGGTGGTTCTAGCGTCGGCAATACCGTGCAGGCTTGCCCCGTGGGCGATGAAATCGAGTTGCTGGCAGTACTCACCAAGAGCAAGGTGGCCGATGGCGAGAGCCTGCAGCTAGCCGACGGTCGCGTGCTGGAATTGCTGGAACTCCCCTACGACGCCGACGCCGACCCGCTCGCCTGATTGGCATTTCTGCGCTGCAGATTTCAACCGCTCAGATTTCTACCGCGACCCTGCGCAAGGCATCCGCGGCGGGCAGCGCCCAGTTGATGGGCGTCTCGCCGCGCTGCTGCAGATAGGCATTCGCCTGTGAAAACGGCCGGGTGCCGAAAAATCCCCGGTGTGCCGAAAGCGGCGACGGGTGTGGACCGGCCAGCACCAGGTGCTTGCGGCGGTCGATAAAATTTCCTTTCTTCTGCGCGTAGCTGCCCCACAGCACAAACACCAGCCCTTCCCGCTGCTCTGCCAGCGCATGCACTGCAGCGTCGGTGAATTGCTCCCAGCCGCGCCCCTGATGGGCCCCGGCCTTGCTTTCCTCAACCGTGAGCGTCGCATTCAGCAGTAATACTCCCTGCTCCGCCCAGGGCTGCAGGCAGCCGTGATTGGGTGGTGTAATGCCGAGGTCGGATTGCAGCTCCTTGTAAATATTCTGCAGTGATGGGGGAATCCGCACACCCGGCATCACAGAAAAACACAAACCGTGGGCCTGCCCTGCACCGTGATAGGGATCCTGCCCAAGGATAACCACCTTGACCTGGTCAAACGGGGTGGAATTGAACGCGTTGAAAATCTGGCCACCGGGGGGAAAGATTTTTTTCCCGGCCTGCTTTTCCTGCTGCAGAAACTGCCGCAACTCGCCCATGTAGTGTTTGCTGAATTCGGGTTCGAGTACCGAGAGCCAACTGGGATGGATTTTTACCTTGTCGGAAACCTGCATCGTCTCTTTCTTGTCGGAATCTATAGAATTTTTCTCACCTGCGCCCTGAGCGCCGGCACCACTTCCTCGTCAAACCAGGGACGACGTTTCAGCCACAACGTGTTTCTGGGGCTGGGGTGCGGCAACGGGAAAAACCCATGGGGAAGCGCATCGATGTAGTGGTGAACATTTTTGCTAATGCTGCCATACCAGTGGGGCAGATAGTAGCGCTGGGCGTACTGGCCAATCAGCAGCGTGAGCTGGATATTCGGCAGTTCCGTCAGCAGGCGCGCATGCCAGGTCGGTGCGCATTCCGGCCTGGGCGGCAGGTCGCCCCCCTTGCCGCGTCCCGGGTAACAGAAGCCCATCGGCACAATGGCAATTCGGGACGTATCGTAGAAGGTGTCGCGATCAACCTGCAGCCATTCGCGCAGGCGATCGCCGGAGGGGTCATTCCAGGGGATTCCGGTTGCATGCACCTTGGTACCGGGCGCCTGACCGACGATCAACAATCGCGCGGTGCGCGCCGCGCTCAGAACCGGATGCGGCCCCAGCGGCAGATGGGGCTCGCACAAGCGGCAGGCTCGCACTTCTTTTAGCAGTAAATCCAGCTTGGTCGCAGCCAAAACCGCTTACCGCTTTTCCCGGGGCACTTCGGGAAATGCCAGGTGCAACAGCAGCCCGCGCGAATCACCGGGGACCGCGGCGCGCCCGACACCGTTGTTGTCCAGCACCACAAATATTCCCTGCTCACTCACCGCGAGCCCCTCGCCCTTGCCAAATCGGGTCTCCCGGTAGACATAACTGGGCCCCTCTTCGATATCCCGGTAGTGAATACACCACTCGGCCTGCAGGTTGTCGAAATTGCGGCGACAAACCGCAAAGGCATTGCGCTCCAGGGTAAACAGCGCACCGCCGTATACCGCGAGCCCCGCCAGATCTTCCGAGCGACCGTGAAAATCGAGACCGCTGACTGCCGGCAACATTCGAAAATCCCGCCCGACCTGATCGCCGGCGCTCAGTTTAAGCAGCCCCCTTGGGTCCCGCTCCAGCGCCACCCAGAAATCGTCACCGACCCGAACCACACCCTCGCTTTCCCCATTGAAACGCCGCAGAAAGCCGCGCGCTTTGGCCGCTTCCGACCAGCGTACCGGTAACCACTCGGCCCGTTGGTGCTGCGCGTTGAGTCTGGCAATGCGATTGTGTCGCTCGCTCAGCAAATAAATTCCGCTTTCATCACAGGTAATGCCCTCAAAATCCATGCTGAGTGGCACGCTGGCGTAGTGCAGCGCACGGGCCTTCAACAGCACCGGCTGATCGTCCGGCAACGGCGGGCGGGCAAAATCCGCCTTGGCGGCAAGCGCGACGGAATCGCGGCCGGGCTCGGGAGACAAGCGGTATATATGCTCCGAAACCTTGTCGGCCACCGCCAGTAACTCTCCAGCGCAAAAACTCAGGCCGGAAATATCCAGCCCCTCGCTGCCGTCAATCCACCAGGCATCAATCAGTTTTGCGGGCAGCACCGGCGCCGGCGCGCCCGCGACCGGTGCGGCCAACCCAGAAAGGCTCAACAGCACCGCCGCGGCAATGCGCAATATCGGCTTGGGTAAATGCTTCAAAGGTCTGTCCCGTAATAAAGGGATCACCTCAATCGCGGAAGTTCTCGAACTGCAGCGGCTGCTCCAGCTCCTTGCTCCGCAACATGGCGATCACCTGCTGCAGGTCGTCGCGTTTCTTACCGGTAACGCGCACGGCATCGCCCTGAATCGCCGCCTGCACCTTGAGTTTTTCATCCTTGATGATCTTAACGATCTTTTTTGACAGCTCTTTGTCGAGGCCATTTTTCAGTTTGATCTCCTGCTTTACCTGCTTGCCGGACTGTACCGCTTCGCCCACATCCATCACCAGCGGGTCGATGCTGCACTTGATCAGGGCCTGGCGCACCAGATCTTCCATCTGGCTGATCTGCATATCGGAATCGGCGCGCAGCGTCAGCACAAACTCGCTGCGCTCCACTTCCGCATCCACACCCTTGAAGTCGTAGCGGGTAGTGATGGTGCGATTGACCTGATCCACCGCGTTGGTCAGCTGGTGCTTATCCACTTCGGAAACAATATCAAACGACGGCATAGTAAGACTCCTTTAATCTCGCCCGCGCCTACGGCGGGCCGTGAAAATTTTATTTCCAGCGCTCTGGCAGGACTTCAATGTTGTTATCGCTACTTGCGAACCACAGGTGCCCATCCTGGATGGTGACGGACAGATCCATGGTGCGCTCCGCCATCGCTGCCAGTTGCACGCAACTGTCGGCGGGCAGATAAAAAATTTCCAGGTTGTCGAATCGCGCACTGGCGGATTCCATTTTCTGCCACCACACGGAAGCGGAGCGCTGACCGTAGGCATATACCAGCACCTTGCGCGCGCGTCCGCAGGCCTTGCGGATACGGTCTTCTGCGGGCAAGCCCACTTCGATCCAGGTTTCAATCTCGCCGCTAAGGCTGTGCTGCCAAAGATCGGCCTCCTCGTCACTGGAGAGGCCGCGGGTAAACTCCAGCTGCTCACTGGCATTGTGGGCAAACGCCAACAACCGGATCATCATGCGCTCATCGGTCTCCGACGGATGGCGCGCCAGCGTCAGCAGATGCTCCGCGTAATAATCCCGGTCCATATCCGCGATCTGTACGCGGGCTTTGAATATCGTCGCTTTTAATGCCATTACTGCTCTCTGAAACGGTAGCCTACCGGAACTTGCCGGATATAGGCCTTTGGGAGTCTATTATTGTCTTGTTCGGAACCAACATGGATGAACGGAATGAACACAGCACTCACAGGCGAACTGAATTTCCCGCAACGCCGTTTCTGGCAAACCCTGTTGCTTTCACTGCTGGCGTTTGGCCTGACTGGCTGCGGCATCAACAACATCCCCTCCTACGACGAGAATGTGAAGGCCACCTGGGCCCAGGTACAGAACCAGTACCAGCGCCGCGCGGATCTGATCCCCAATCTGGTAAAAACCGTCAAGGCCTACGCCGCCCACGAGCAGGAAACCCTGCAGGCTGTTACCGAGGCGCGCGCCAAGGTCAATTCCATGCAAGTGGACTCCGGCATCATCAACGATCCCGAAAAGCTGAAGCAGTTCGAAGCGGCCCAGGCCCAGCTCAGCAGCGCCCTCTCCCGCCTGATGGTGGTGGTAGAGCGCTACCCGGATCTGAAGGCCAACCAGAATTTCCTCGCCCTGCAATCCCAGCTCGAGGGCACCGAAAACCGCATCAGCGTGGCCCGGCGGGATTATATCGCTGCGGTCGAACGCTACAACCGCGAGATTCGCACCTTCCCCGGTCGTATCTGGCACACCATCATGTACAGCGACATGCCCATTCGCGACACCTTTGAGGCCACCTCGGAAAATGCCGACAAGGCACCTGAAGTCGACTTCCAGTAGCGGCAACTCTCACTACATGTGTCAGCGGAGCCCTGAATGACGATCCGGAGGGTCGCGCTACTGCTTCTCCTGTGCCCAGCCCTGTTGTGGGCCGGGCTCGCCGCCGCTGAGGTGAAATTCCCGACCCTCAGTGGCCGGGTGGTGGATAACGCCAACCTGTTGAACCAGGCCACCCGCTATCAGCTCACGGAAATTTTGCAACGCCACGAGAAGGAAAGCAGCAACCAGATCGTGGTGGTCACTCTGCCGGACCTGCAGGGGCTTACCATCGAGGAATACGGCTACCAGCTGGGCAGACATTGGAAAATCGGCCAGAAAGGCAAGGACAACGGCATATTGCTGATTGTCGCCCCCAATGAACGCGAAGTGCGTATCGAGGTGGGTTACGGCCTCGAAGGCGCCATGACCGATGCGCTCTCCTCCAACATCATCCACACCAAAATCCTGCCGTACTTTCGCGCGGGCAACTTCGATGCCGGCGTCATGTCCGGCGTGGAGTCCATCATTGCCGTGATCAAAAACGAGTATGTGCCCGAGCCGACGGAGTCCAAGGGTGACCGCCAGCTGGCGCTGCTGGTAGGTATTTTCCTGCTGTTTATCATGCTGCAGATCTTCGGCTCCTCGGTGTTCGGCTCGCCTGCCAACAACGGCAACTATCGCCGCGGTCGCTACGGCGGCTACTACGGCGGCGGAGGCTTCGGTGGTGGCGGATTCGGCGGCGGCGGCTTTGGCGGTGGCTTCGGTGGTGGGGGCGGCGGCTTCGGGGGTGGTGGCGCCTCTGGTGGCTGGTAAAGGGGCGACAGGTAGTCAGGCGGCAATTATGGAAAACAACATGCTGAACGCGAGCGAAAGACGCAAGGTCGCCGAAACCATCAAGGCGGTGGAATCCCGTACCGACGCCGAACTGGTGACCGTACTGGCACACCGCTCTGACAACTACCTTTACATCTCCACCCTGTGGGCAGCGTTTCTCGCCCTGCTGTTGGCCCCGCTGATGCAATTCCTGCCCTGGTGGATTGAATACCAGCAGGCATTCACCCTGCAGTGGATCCTGTTTATCGTCCTCGCGGTACTGTTCCGCTGGCGTCCACTGACCATGTTGCTGATCCCCAAGTCGGTAAAATACTGGCGTGCATCCAATCTCGCCCGCCGCCAGTTTCTGGAGCAGGAACTGCACCACACCAAGGACCGTCTGGGTCTGCTGATCTTTGTCTCCCAGGCGGAGCACTATGTGGAAATACTTGCCGACCGCGGTCTCGCGGAACACATTACCAACGAGCGCTGGCAGGAAATCGTGGAGAATTTTATCCGCGAGGTGAAGAAAGGGAGAACCGGCGCGGCCTTTGTGCACTGCGTGGAAAAATGTGGCGAATTGCTGGAAGAAGCGGCACCTGCCAGCGTGGTCAAGAACGAACTACCCAATCACCTGATACTTCTATAATTGGCGGATGCCGCCTATTGAAGTGAACTGGTGACTCCATGAAACTGCACAGACGCGCCATTCCACTGGCGGTTTCCCTGCTTCTGGTAAGCGCCGCTGTCGCCTACTGGACCAGCGCAGAGAATTCTATCCCATCTGGCAATCGCCATTCCCTGGTTTCCGGTAACGCCACTTCTGCAGCCCCCACTGGTGATCTCGCCACAAGGGTGCAACAGCTGGAAGACACCCTGGAACAGACCCTTAAAATCCAGGGCCAGTTGCTGGAACTGGTAAACGATCTCAGCGAGCGCCTCGACCCGGCATCCACGTTCGGCGATGTCCGCCAGGCCTCGCTGGAATCCCCGGTAGAGCAGGAGCAAACCACCCGCCGCCGACGTTCGCGCGACCACGAAAATGGCAACCGTTTTGAACGCATACGGGAAAACCAGATCAGGCGCTTCACCGATTCGGGCCTCAGCTACGAGCGGGCAGCGTATATCGTCGACAGGCAGGAGCGGATTCCGTATGAGCAGATGCAGTTCAGCTACGAATACCAGCATCTGCAAGACAAACGTTCCAAGCGCGCCAAGGAATTGCAGGAGAAGCTGCAGACCTACAGCAATCCACACCGGGTATTCGAGCAGGAACTGAACCGCGATGAATACGAACAGTACCTCGACGCCACCGGCGGTCGCACCGAATTCCAGATAGGCGGCCTGCTGGAATCCGCGCCGGCATATGAAGCCGGCCTGCGCAGCGGAGACAAGATCATCCGCTACAACAACCAGCGGGTATTCCATATGGGCGACCTACGCACCCAGGTCTACCAGGTGCCACCGGGCACCTCGGTGCCGGTTGAAATACAACGCCAGGGCAGCTCATCCACGGAAACCATTTATTTGCCGGCGGGTCCCTTGGGAATTCGTCACTGACACCCGGCAGCAACGCCAACTACTAGCAAGCCAAAAAAAAGGGCGATAGCCGCAAAGCCATCGCCCTTTCTTATCCGCTGAGAATTACTCGACGGATGCTTCCGGACGCATATGCGGGAACAGCAGTACGTCGCGGATAGACGGCGAGTTGGTAAACAGCATTACCAGACGGTCGATACCGATACCTTCACCAGCGGTGGGCGGCAGGCCGTATTCCAGCGCGCGCACGTAGTCGGCGTCGTAGTGCATGGCCTCATCGTCACCGGCGTCTTTCTCGGCAACCTGCGCCATGAAGCGCTCGGCCTGGTCTTCGGCATCGTTTAGCTCGGAGAAGCCGTTGGCAATCTCGCGGCCACCGATGAAAAACTCGAAGCGGTCGGTTACGAACGGGTTGTCGTCGTTGCGGCGCGCCAGCGGTGACACTTCGGTCGGGTACTCGGTGATGAAGGTCGGCTGATCGAGCAGGTGCTCGACGGTGGCCTCGAAGATTTCGATCTGTACCTTGCCGAGGCCCCAGGTTTCCTTGACCTGAATATTCAGTTTTTCCGCAACCTTGCGCGCACCTTCCATGTTGTCGATGTCGGACGCGCTCAGTTCCGGGTTGTACTTCAGGATGGAGTCGAACACGCTGATGCGCGCAAATGGCTGGGCGAAGTCGTAGCTCTTGCCCTGGTACTCGACGGTGGTGCTGCCGAGTACGTCGGTGCAGATTCCGCGCAGCATGGCTTCGGTGTGATCCATCATGTCGCGGTAGTCCGCATACGCCTGGTAGAACTCGAGCATGGTGAACTCGGGGTTGTGGCGGGTGGACAGACCTTCGTTGCGGAAGTTGCGGTTGATTTCGTACACGCGCTCAAAGCCACCTACCACAAGACGCTTGAGGTAGAGTTCCGGCGCGATACGCAGGTACATATCGATGTCGAGTGCATTGTGGTGGGTAACGAACGGGCGCGCGGCGGCACCGCCGGGGATGACCTGCAGCATGGGGGTTTCCACTTCCATGAAGTGGTTGTTGTTCAGGTACTGGCGGATGTAATTAATGATCTGGACGCGCAGCTGGAATACCTTGCGGGATTCCGGGGTGGCGATCAGGTCGACATAGCGCTGGCGATAGCGCATTTCCTGGTCGGCGATGCCGTGGAATTTTTCCGGCAGCGGGCGCAGGGCTTTGGTAAGCAGGCTGTACTCTTCGCAGTTGACGTAGAGGTCGCCTTTACCGGATTTGTGCAGTGCGCCTTTGACGCCGACGATGTCGCCGATGTCCCAAGTACCCCAGCGCTCTTTGATGTCGGCCTGGGCTTCTTTGTCGGCGTACAGTTGGATGCGGTCGGAAGCGTCCTGGATCACGAGGAACGGGCCGCGCTTGGCGACTACACGGCCGGCTACGCAGGCGCTGTTGCCTTCGGCTTCCAGTTCTTCCTTGCTCTTTTCACCAAACTCTTTTTGCAGGTCGGCGGCGAGATGTTCGCGGCGAAAGCTGTTCGGGAACGCATTGCCCTTCTCGCGCATAGCGCTGAGTTTGGCGCGGCGCTCGGCGATCAGTTTGTTTTCGTCTTGCTGAGTTGGTGTATTGCTCATGATCTATCACGTGTCATTAAGGGTGTGTTTCGGACTTCGTAGCCTTTCTGTAAAGCTCTGATCTGAATTCCGTGGCGGAGGAGCACTGAGTATTCGGTTTCGAAACCGCTGTGAATACGTCCCTGTACGCTGCGTCGGCAACATCCCTGTTGCCGACGCTTTCGAAACCGAATCCTCAGCACTCCACCTTCAATTTGAAGTCATTCACTTCGTAAGCGCGGGCAAAACCAGTTTCGGTATGGCCAACCCGATTTACAGGCCGGCCTTCAGGCTCGCCTCAATAAACTGATCCAGGTCTCCATCCAGCACTGACTGGCAGTTGCTGGTCTGTACGCCGGTGCGCAGGTCTTTGATGCGCTGGTCGTCCAGTACGTAGGAGCGGATCTGGCTGCCCCAGCCGATGTCGGATTTGCTTTCTTCCAGCGCCTGCTTTTCCGCATTGCGCTTCTGCATTTCCTGCTCGTAGAGTCGCGCCCGGAGCATTTTCCAGGCCTTGTCGCGGTTCTGGTGCTGGGAGCGCTCGCTCTGGCACGCCACCACGATGCCGGTGGCAATGTGGGTCAAGCGCACCGCGGAGTCTGTCTTGTTCACGTGCTGACCACCGGCGCCGGAGGCGCGGTAGGTGTCTTCACGCACCTGGGACTTGTCCACTTCGATCTCGATGTTGTCATCGATCTCAGGGGAGACGAAGACGGAGGAGAAGGATGTGTGGCGGCGGTTGCCGGAGTCGAACGGGGATTTCCGAACCAGGCGGTGCACGCCGGTTTCGGTGCGCAGCCAACCGTAGGCGTATTCGCCCTGGAAATGGATGGTGGCACTTTTGATCCCGGCGACGTCTCCCGCGGAAGCTTCTTCCAGGGTGGTTTTGAAGCCGTGGGCTTCGCCCCAGCGCAGGTACATGCGCAGCAGGATTTCGGCCCAGTCCTGGGCTTCGGTACCGCCGGAGCCGGCCTGGATGTCCAGATAGGCGTTATTGGGGTCGGTTTCGCCGGAGAACATGCGGCGGAATTCGAGGGTCTCGAGCTGTTGCTCGAGGTTTCCGAGTTCGCTGGCCACTTCGGCTACGGAGTCTTCATCGCCCTCTTCCACTGCCATATCCAGCAGTTCGCGGCAGTCACTCAGTCCGCTGTCGAGGTCTTCGATGGTTTTTACTACGGCTTCCAGGGAAGAACGCTCGCGGCCCAGTTCCTGGGCGCGGTCGGGGTCATCCCAGACGCTGGGTTCGGCCAGTTCGAGTTCGACTTCGGTCAGGCGTTCTTTCTTGCCAGCGTAGTCAAAGATACCCCCTGAGAACGTCGGTGCGCTCTGCGAGGTCTTTCATCTGGTTGAGAAGCGGGTTGATTTCCATAGAGCTGTCGGCTTTGGTCGGTTAAAGCGGGCGCGCATTCTACCTCAGGAAGCCCAGCAAAATAAGGGCCTCGGGGATCCCCGCGGGCGGATTTGGGCACCTTTTCAGGAGTGAAGACACGCGTGCAGCGGGTTGAGCCCCTTGTGGAGCGGGCGCTAGAATGGCCTGACCAATAAAAATCACGATCTGACCAATATCTAGACGGAGCTGTACACATGGCGATATTCACGGCGATGCGCGCAAAGGGAGCGGGGCTGCGCACTGCGCGCTCAATAAAGACTGGCCTGTGGCTGCTGACCCTGCTTGCGGTCACTTCCTGCGCCCAGACCGGCGATCAGCGCAAATATGACGCCTTAGTCGGCACCGCTTCCGCCGGGTTCGGCAATGCCCCGGCCTTTCCCACCATTGCCGAAGCACTGGCGGCTGCGCCGGAGAACAGTGCAACGCCCTTCGTGATCTACCTGCCGGAAGGTACCTACCGTGAGAAGCTGCTGGTCAGTAAACCCAATATCCACCTGATCGGCGCCGGGCGTGACAAGTCCATCATCAGCTATGGGGATTATGCAGGGATGCCCGCGGTGGGCGCGGAGCCAGGCTCCGGGGCCAAAATGGGCACCTTCGATACCGCGACCCTGACGGTTGAGGCGAATGACTTCCGCGCGGAGAACCTCACCATCGAAAACAGTTTTGATTTCCTCGCCACCGATGCCCTGCCCAGCGACCACACCGACAAAATCAACGGCACCCAGGCGGTGGCACTGGAAACAGGGCTTAGCAGCGACCGCGCCGCATTTCGCAATGTTCGTCTTCTGGGTTACCAGGACACCCTGTTCGTACAGGCCGGCCGAAGCTATTTTGTGGACAGCGTGATCGAGGGCAACGTGGACTTTATTTTCGGCGCCGGTCAGGCGCTGTTTGAAAACTCCGATATCGTCACCCGCCCCCGCGGCGCCGAGCGCGAGACGGTGGGCTATGTCACCGCACCCAGCACGGATATCGACAACGAGTTCGGGCTGGTATTTCTCAACTGCCGCCTGCTGAAGGCGGAGGGCGTACCGGCCAATTCAACGCCGCTGGGCCGCCCCTGGCACCCCACCACCAACTTCCCCGACGGCCGCTATGCGGACCCGAATGCGATTGGCGCTACGGTGTATATCAACGCATTTATGGACGACCACATCACCAGCGACGGCTGGGATTCCATGCGCGGCACCAGTCGCGACGGTACCAAGTCCACGGTGTTCGCACCGGAAGGCGCGCGTTTTTTTGAATTCGAAAGCCACGGCCCAGGTGCCGCGGTCAACGACAAACGCCGCCAGCTGACCGAAGCACAGGCAGCGGCCTACACCCGCGAGCGGATTCTCGCCGGTTGGGAGCCGCGCTTCTGAGTACCCTAACCTCTACTGGCCAACTGCGAGAGAATGGCGCACTGCGGTGAGTCATCGCCCGCGCAGCTGTCTGCCAGCTCCCGCAGTGTCACTTTCATGGCTTTCAGCGCCTTGAGCTGCAGCTCTACCTGCTGCAGCTTTTCTTCCACCAATTGTTTCGCGTCGTGACTTTGCCGCGCCGGGTCCCGGTGCAGCGCCAGCAGCTGACGCACTTCGTCCACCGAAAATCCGCAGGCCCGCGCCCGCTGAATAAACTGCAGGGTTTCCACGTCAGCACGGGAATACTCCCGGTAGCCATTGGGGCCGCGCGCGGGCTGCAGCAGGTCAATGGATTCGTAGTAGCGCAATGCCTTGGTGGAAAGCCCCGATTGCTGCGCCGCCTGTGAAATATTCATAACTCGCCTCCCTTTTCTCCCGTGTCGGACATGGTGGTAGAGCCTCCGGGTTACCGCAAGGGGAAGGTCAACCCCGCTAAACCGTTTGGTGCGTCGCCATTTTTCCCTTCGCAAAATTTTTTTTGATCTGCTGCATCCAGAAAGCCTCCCCACCCAGTCCATCCACCATACAGCCCGGACGTTCGCCGCCAAATCCGCTCGTCCCGGCTTCCGACCGATAGCTAACAAATGGACTTCGTGATCCCATGGAAACTCCAAACCGGCAGTCCCCATTGGCGAACTCGCAAACAGGCAAAATAAGACACATGAACAATAAATTCCTGAAAGCCGCAGCACCTGTACTGGTACTGGCAATGGGCTTTGGTACTGTGCAATGGATGTCCGCTGCAAAACC
>NZ_DATCMV010000063.1:0-19079 GCF_036563125.1 Microbulbifer sp. | reverse complement strand
ATGATCCAATTCGATAACGTCAACAAACGCTATGAGTCCGGGCAGGACGCGCTGGGGCGCGTGAGCTTGGAAATCGAGCGCGCGGAAATGGTGTTTCTTACCGGCCACTCCGGTGCCGGCAAGAGCACCCTGCTGAAGCTTCTTACCGCCATCGAGCGCCCGACCCGCGGCAATGTCATCGTCGGCGGGCAGAATCTCAACCGGCTGCGCAACAGCCAGATCCCCTACTATCGCCGTAATCTCGGCATCGTGTTCCAGAACCACCAGCTGCTGTTCGACCGCAGCGTGTTCGACAACGTTGCCCTGCCGCTGTCGGTTTCCGGTTGCAGCAAGCGCGAGGTCGGCCGGCGGGTGCGCGCGGCGCTGGACAAGGTGGGCCTGCTGCACAAGGAAAACCAGAACCCCATTGTGCTCTCCGGCGGTGAGCAGCAGCGGGTGGGCATCGCGCGCGCGGTGGTGAACAAGCCGGCGGTACTGGTGGCGGACGAGCCCACCGGCAACCTGGACCCGAAGCTGTCGGAAGAGATCATGCGGCTGTTCCGCGATTTCAATGCGGTGGGTACCACGGTGCTGATCGCGAGCCATGATCTCGAGCTGATCGCGCGCATGAAACAGCGCGTCCTCACCCTGCAGCAGGGGCAACTGATTTACGACGGATACCCTAGCCGTGAACCAGCGTATTAATTCTCCCTCCCGCGCCACCCAAACACCGGCTGAGCGCCCGCGCGCCGCCGGCGCTGTCACCGCGCGCACCAGTGGCGGCGATCGCCTGCGCAGCTGGCTGGGCCACCACAAAGAGATGTGGCACGAGTCGTGGGTGCGTTTTTTCGCATCGCCCATGTCCAGCGGCATGACCGCACTGGTGATCGCCATTGCGCTGGCACTGCCCGCGGCGCTGCAGCTTGGGCTCACCAATTTCCAGCGCGCGGTGGCGGGCTGGGATGGGCAGCCGCAGATTTCGGTGTTCCTGGACAAACGTGCCAAGGAGGACGCGGTTTCCGCCTGGACGGACAAGTTGCGCGCGGATCCACTGGTGGCCGAGGTGACCTACATTTCCCCGGAGCAGGCGCTGGAGGAATTCCAGCAGGCGTCGGGACTGGGTGACGCGCTCGCCGGAATGGGGAGCAATCCGCTGCCGGCGGTATTGCTGGTGCGTCCGTCCGGGGCCGAAAGTGCAGCGCTGGAAGCGTTGGCAGACCGCCTGCGTGAAAGCGCGCTCACGGATTCCGTGGTGCTGGATATGGCGTGGGTGCAGCGACTGGCACAGCTTACAGAGCTGGGGCGCCGTATGAGCCTGGGGCTGGCGTTCCTGCTGGCGCTGGGGGTGCTGCTGGTGGTGGTGAACAGTATTCGCCTGCATATCGAGAGTCGGCGGGAAGAAATTCTGGTGGTGAAGCTGGTGGGCGGTACCGACGCCTTCGTGCGCCGGCCTTTTCTGTATACCGGTCTGGTGTATGGTCTGGTGGGTGGGCTGATTGCCTGGCTGCTGGTGAGTTTCGGGGTCTGGCTGCTGGCGGGCCCGGTGAGCGGATTGTCGAACCTCTACGGCAGCAGTTTCCGGCTGGATGGCCCTGGGGTCACTTATTTACTCGGACTCGCCGGTGGTGCGGCGTTGCTGGGGCTGACCGGCGCCTGGCTGGCGGTCGCACGGCATATTTCGGCCATTCAGCCCCGCTAGGCCGTCTTCGCATGTCTGTTCGGCAGGTCAAATAACAATTTTGACCTGCTGGTCAGTCAAGATTCGTAAAGCCTGCCTCCCGCCCGGAACTCCCCCTGTGGATAACTGCTCTAACCCACCGGAAATCAAGGCCTGGCGAGGTTTGCCGGGCGGCCCCAAACGGGGTTCCATTTCCTTCCATGGGTGCTACACTGTGGCCAACTCTGCACTTCCGGTGCCGCTTTGAGGCTGAGCAAGCCAAGGGCCGGTTGGAGCAGGCCGCCGCAAACTACTGGTCCCGGTAAGAATTAGTCCGGGCAGCAAGTGCCAAGCGGGGCAACTAAGAGTTACGAGGAGAATCCTGAATGGGAACCAGTCTGCAGCCGATCCATACACTGTCACCGGGCGGAAACCTTAACGCCTACATCCAGACAGTCAGCGGCTTTGACGTACTGACCGCCGAGGAAGAAAAGAAACTCGCGGAAGATCTCTACTACAACAATGACCTGGAAGCTGCCCGTCAGCTGGTCATGTCTCACCTGCGTTTTGTGGTGCACATCGCCAAGTCCTACTCCGGCTACGGTCTGAACCAGGGTGACCTGATTCAGGAGGGCAACGTGGGCCTGATGAAGGCGGTGAAGCGTTTCAACCCCGAGAAGGGGGTTCGCCTGGTGTCTTTTGCGGTGCACTGGATCAAGGCGGAGATTCACGAGTTCATCCTGCGCAACTGGCGCATTGTGAAAATCGCGACCACCAAGGCGCAGCGCAAGTTGTTCTTCAACCTGCGCGGCCACAAGAAGTCGCTGGCCTGGCTGACCAATGAGGAAGCCAAGCGCGTGGCGGAAGAGCTGAATGTGGACGTGGCGCACGTGCACGATATGGAAGGCCGTCTCGCGGCTCACGATGCGGCGTTCGACGCCGGCGTGGACGATGATGACGAGTCCGCATGGCAGGCGCCGGCACACTACCTGGAAGACCGTCGTTACGATCCGGCAATGATGCTGGAGCAGGACAACTGGGAAGAAACCAGTGTGAACAACCTGGCGATGGCAATGGAGCAGTTGGACGACCGCAGCCGCGATATCATCGAGGCGCGCTGGCTGACCGACAACAAAGCCACCCTGCACGAGCTGGCCGACAAGTACGGTGTTTCCGCCGAGCGTATCCGCCAGCTGGAAAAGAACGCCATGAAGAAAGTCCGGGTGGCGATGGAGGCCTGATAGTCCTCTTGAATGGCCGGATTTAAGAACCGCGCTTTATGCGCGGTTTTTTCTTATCTGGGGGTTTGTGGGTGTTGCGGCTTTAAGCTGGCTCGGTGGCGGGGAAGCGCTGGGTATGGGTTTTCAGAACCGCTGTGAATACATCCCTGTACGCTGCGTCGGCAACATCCCTGTTGCCGACGCTTCTGAAAACCCATACCCAGCACTTCCCCTTCGCATTGAACAGATTTACTTCGTAAGCCATGACGAAAGGAAAATTTGAATGGCTAAATTGTATTTATTGCTGGCTGCGTTTTTTGGCGGCACAGGTGTCATCCTCGGCGCCTTCGGCGCGCATGGTCTACGCAACAAGGTCGCGGAAAACCTGCTGGAAGCCTATAAAACCGGGGTCCACTACCAGATGATCCACGCGCTGGCCCTGATTGGCATAGCGCTGTTGATCAACCAGGTCGGTGCAAAAACTTCACTGATTGTCAGCGGCGCACTATTTGCCGTTGGGATCCTGTTTTTCTCGGGTAGCCTCTACGGACTGACATTTGGTGGCCCACGTTGGCTGGGCCCAATCACCCCGCTGGGTGGCGCCCTGATGATCGGCGGCTGGATAGCACTGTTTATCGCCGCACTCGGCTACACAAAGTAAGCGCGACTAAGCAACAATGTAGAAAACTCCAAATCGAAGGCCGAGTGCCGGGTATGGGTTTTCAGAAGCGTCGCAAACAGGATGTTTGCGCCGCAGCGCCCAGGGATGGGTTCACAGCGGTTCTGAAAACCCATACCCGGTGCTTGACCGCCAATGCACCAGCTACGGAGCCCAGTACAAAAGGCTACGAAGCACAGAGGTAACCAAACAGCGATGCAAGAAGAACCCATCAACGAACAGGCGGGTGAGGAAGAGGACTTCCCCTACCGCACCGAATTCAAAAAGAAATCCATCCGCAGCTATGTCATCCGCGCCGGCCGCATGACCGAAGGCCAGCGCCGCGCGTTCGATAACTACTGGGGACCTTACGGTCTGTCCCTGTTCGACGGCAGTATCGACCCGAAAGAAGTATTCGGCCGCGAAGCGCCGGTGGTGCTGGAAATCGGCTTCGGTATGGGCGATTCCCTGTTGGAAATGGCTAAAGCCGAACAGGACAAAGACTTTATCGGCATCGAAGTCCACCCACCGGGTGTCGGTCGCCTGATTAACAACGCCGGCAAGGAAGAACTGAAAAACCTGCGGGTGTACATGGCCGACGCCGTCGATGTGCTGAACGACTGCATTGCCGATGGCAGCCTCGACCGCTTCCAGCTGTATTTCCCCGATCCCTGGCACAAGAAAAAGCACCAGAAGCGCCGCATTGTGCAGCCCGAGTTCGTAAAACTCCTGTGCAATAAATTAAAACCCGGCGGCCTTATGCACATGGCCACGGACTGGGAAAACTACGCCGAACAGATGCTGGAAGTGCTCGAAGCGGAAAGCATGCTGGAAAATACCGCTGGCAAGGGCAACTACGCCCCCCGCCCGGAATTCCGCCCGCAGACCAAATTTGAGCGTCGCGGTGAGCGCCTCGGTCATGGCGTCTGGGATCTGCTGTACGAGAAAAAATAAGCGTCGAATGATGCCTGGTCAGCGGGCCCGGCGCTCGGGTTCGCTGTGCTATCTTCAGACTACCGGTAAATGGATGCTCCGGAGCCACAATGACAAAAAGCTCAATTCCCGCCCGTAAATTTCTGCGCAACTTGCTGCTGGGTGGTGTCGTCTTGCTGGGCAGTACCCACGCCTTCGCCGACCGCGAGGGCACTCTCAATTTGTACCTGAACGGCGGCTACTACTGGTTTGATGGCGCGCGCCTCGACGGTACGCCTTACTTCGGCTTTGAGCTGGAGGATAGCGCCGGCGGTGGTTTCGGTTTCGGCTACAACGTCACCGACCGCTGGGTTGTCGAAGGCGTGTACGACTATTTCAGTGTCAACGTGGAGGATATCCCCGAAGACGTGGGCGTGCAGAACTACCACCTCGACCTGATGTACCAGTTCGCCGGCCAATTCTGTGGCAATTATGACTGGCAGCCCTATGTGGTGGCGGGTGCCGGTGAAATTCGCATTGACGAGGATTCCTACGGTTATCCGGACAGCTGGCACAACCGCCAGACCATGGTCAATTTCGGCGCCGGCCTCAAATACCGCCTCGCCCCACGCTGGCAGCTGCGCGGGGACGTGCGCGGCTTTCAGGGGGTTGAGGAAGGTGGCCTCGACGGATTTGTGAGCCTCGCCATTGGTTATCAGTGGCGGGATGACGTGGTACCGCGGGATTGGGACGGTGACGGTGTCTACAGCAACCTGGACCAGTGCCCACAGACCCCGGTAGGTATCGATGTGGATATGCGCGGTTGTCCCATCGACAGCGATGGCGACGGTGTACCCGACTATATGGACCAGTGCCCGAATACCCCTCTGGGCATGGCCGTGAACGACGACGGTTGCCCGCGGGAGCCGTACAACCCCGCGGACTTTTCCAAGTAATTCTTTTTGGCAAAGGGCGCCGCAGCCGCCCTTTGCTGATTGGAATTGTCCTGCTGCCTAGGCGTCGCGCGCCGCTTCCAGCTGTTCGGAAATTTCCAGCCATTCCATTTCCAGCTCTTCCAGCGTTTCCCGCGCCTGTCCCTGTGCCTGGGTGAGGCGCGCAATCTCGTCCTGCTGGCCGCCGCTGTAGAGGTTTTCATCGGCGAGTTTCAGGTCGATTTCCTGAACCTCCTTTTCCGCCTTCGCCATTTTCTGCTCGATATTTTTGAGCTTGTTGGTGAGCGGCTTCAGCTGCTCGCGCAACGCGGCGGCGGCGCGGCGCTGTGCCTTTTTGTCTTCCGCTGGCTTGTTGTCCACTACACCCTGGACTTCACTGCTCTGGCGTTTCTCCTCACGCTTGAAGCTGAGCAGCCACTGTTTGTAATCTTCCAGGTCGCCGTCAAACGGCTCCGCGCGGCCGTCCGCCACCAGGATGAATTCGTCGGTGGTGTTGGCCAGCAGGTGGCGATCGTGGGATACCAGGATCATCGCCCCGGGGAATTCGGCGAGCGCCAGCGTCAGCGCGTGGCGCATCTCCAGATCCAGGTGGTTGGTGGGTTCGTCCAGCAGTAGCAGGTTGGGTTTCTGCCACGCCAACAGTGCCAGCGCCACCCGCGCTTTTTCGCCGCCGGAGAAGCCACCCACAGGCTCGAACACCCGGTCGCCGACAAACCCGTAACCGCCGAGGAAATCCCGCAGCTGCTGTTCACTGGCGTCAGGAGAGAGACGCTGCACATGCAGCAGCGGCGACGCGTTGGAATCCAGTGCTTCCAGCTGGTGCTGGGCGAAATAGCCGATTTTCAGGTGTTCGCCGCACTGGCGCTCGCCACCCAGCAGCGGTAGCTCACCCGCCAGGGTCTTGATCAGGGACGATTTACCGGCGCCGTTCGGGCCTAAAAGACCGATCCGGCGACCGGGCTGAATGCCGAGTTCCACCCGCGGCAGGATGACTTTACCCGGATAGCCGATAACCGCTTCGCGCAGGTCCACCAGCGGGTTGGAAACCTTGTCCGACGACGGCAGGCGGAAGCGGAACGGCGAGTCCACGTGCGCCGGGGCGATCTCCGCCATGCGGTCCAGCGCCTTGAGGCGGCTCTGCGCCTGCTTGGCCTTGGAGGCCTTGGCGCGGAAGCGGCGCACGAAGTCTTCCATGTGCGCGCGCTCTACCTGCTGTTTCTCGTACTGCACCTGCTGCTGTGCCAGGCGCTCGGCACGGGCGCGCTCGAACGACGTATAGTTGCCGCTGTAGAGCACCAGCGATTGCTGCTCGAAACTGACAATACCGTCGACCACTGCGTCGAGAAAATCCCGGTCGTGGGAGATGATCAGCAGGGTGCCGGGAAAGCGCTGCAGCCACTGCTCCAGCCACAGGGTTGCATCCAGATCCAGGTGGTTGGTGGGTTCGTCCAGCAGTAACAGGTCCGCCGGGCACATCAGTGCGCGGGCCAGGTTCAGGCGGATGCGCCAGCCACCGGAAAAGCTTTTGACCGGGCGCTGCTGGTCGGCGTGGGAAAACCCGAGGCCATCCAGCAACTGCGCCGCCCGCGCGGGCCCGCTGTAACCATCGATCGCCGCCATACGTTCGTGCAGTTCGCCGATCCGCTTGCCGTCGCTGCCGTCGGCTTCCGCCGCTTCCAGTTCCTGTTGCAGCTGGCGCAGGCGGTGGTCGCCGTCGAGGGCGTAATCCAGCGCGCTCTGGTCGCTGGCAGAGACCTCCTGGGCCATGTGTGCGACTTCCCAGCCAGAAGGAAGCTCGACAGAGCCTGCGTCGCTCTCCTGCTGTTTCAGCAGCATTTTGAACAGGGTGGACTTGCCGCAGCCGTTGGCGCCGATAATACCTACCTTGTGGCCGGGGAATATACGACAGCTGGCATCGCGCAGCAGGTCGCGTCCGCCCACCTGCAGCGAAACGCCTTGCAGATTGATCAATGGAAACCTCTTTGAATTCGCCGGATATTGACTAGGCTATCCGAAAACAAAACGCCGGGATTCTATCGTGACAGAAACCGCACCTCCATCTCCGCCGCTCTCCCCACTGCAGAATCCGCTGTGGGATTTCAGTTTGGAGTTTTACCGCCAGCCGCAGGTCGCGGACTTCCTGCTCGAGTGCCAGGACACCCGCGGAGCGGACGTGTGCCTGCTGTTGTGGGCGAGCTACACCAGCGCCTGCGGACGCCAGTTGAGCGAGGAAGGTTGGCGAGTGGCGGACCGCGGGTTGGCGCCGCGACGGCGCATGATCAACAGCGTGCGCAATCTCCGCCGCTGGCTGGCGCGGGTCAATAAAGGAGGCTGGCTGTACGAGTGGTGCAAACGCAGTGAGCTGCGTATGGAACAGCGGCAGCTGGCGGCACTGTGGAAACTGAACGGCGAGCCATGGCCGGAAACCCGCTCGCCGCTGGAATTGGCTGGGCAGCAGTATGGCCTGCTACAAAAAGATCAGGCCCGCTGGGCGGGCCTGATCGATGCTTACAGTACCGGCATTGGCGTCGCCCGCGGGACATCTCCACTGGATGCTGTTACGAATTCCACACCGGGTACTGCGCCCGACAACTGCTGAGCGGGCGCATTACGCCAAACTCAATACTTGTGCTTGTGCTCTTCCGGACCGTAGTGCGGGTTTTCCTCGGTGGCAAACAGGCTGTTGGCCGGGGTGCTGGGGGTGATACTCGGAGTGACGGGATTGATCGCGATGGAGCTGGTTTCCGGCATCAGCGGCTTGGGCTCTGAGGTCTTGCCCATGATTGGCTCGGGAGTGGTGATCTCAGTCGCTGCCGGTGCTTTTTCCTGAGTTGCCGCCGGTTTGCTGCCGTTGGTCTTGGTCTTTGCCTTGGGTGCGGTTGCTTTTTTCGGGCTGGCTTTTTTGGCTACTGCTTTCTTCGCGCTAGCCTTCTTCGCCGGTTTGGCTTCGGTGGCTGCCGCTTCCGCTTTTACCTCGGCCGCAGCGGCCTTCTTCACAGATGCTTTCTTGGCTGTTGCTTTCTTGGCGGGAGCCTTTTTCGCTGCAGCTTTTTTTGCCGGAGCCTTTTTAGCCGCGGTTTTCTTCGGGCTGGCTTTTTTCTCGCTGGCTGGTGCTGCCTCGGCTTTGGCCGCTACTTTTTTAGTGGCTTTCTTGGTGGTGACCTTCTTGGCCGCAGTCTTCTTTGCAGCAGCTTTTTTCTTGGGCTTGCTCGCACCCAGTACTTTCTTCCCAGCCGCTTCACCTGCCTTGCGAATGGTCTCGGCGGTTTTCACCACCAGTTTAGCGGCAGCTTCAGCTGCTGCGGCGTCAGAGGCCAGCTTGGTCGCGTCTTTGGCGGACTTCTCCAGCTTCGCGACGGTGGCCTTGGCAGTATCGACTTTTTTCTTCGCAGAGGTTTTCGCAGCGGCGGTCTTGGCCTTGCTTGCGGCGGTGCGCGCGGCAGCCAGTTTGTCTTTGGCTTTCTTCACCTGGGCCTGGGCAGTGGCGGCATCCTTGGTGGCTTTTTTCAGGGCTTTTTCGGCATCGGCCGCGTCTTTGGCCCGCGCCTTGTCGAGTTGGGTGGTGATCGAAGCAATCTGTTTTTCCAGATCGGCAATAGATACAGCGGCTTTGCGTTTGGCGGCCATGAGTCGAAATCCTGCGGTTGAATCGAGTTGTCGGTATCGGTTTGATCGGGACCCTGGACTCACTCCCGGCAGCGCAGAACCACCTTTCTTATCCGAGAAAAAATCAGGGTTGAAAGCTGATAATAGCGCTGTTATTTCGGAAGTGCATCCCTGATACCCGGTCGATCCTGGCATTTTCCTGACCATGGCTTTGCCATGCTGCTCGCGCGATCCGGGCTCCCTGTCATAGGTGTGAAAAAAGTTACCCGGAAATGAAACATCCTGCGCGATTTGGCGTCTTACCGGGCAGTGTGCAGCCACAATCTGCATGGGTTAGACTTGCCTGTCGCTGGCCGGACTCGACGTAACTGTGATCTGCCGCACAATGCGCGCAGTTGTCTGGGTGTACAACAGCAGAGAGGGGTGGACGGATCAGTAGCCCTACTCGACACATATAATGTTTCACGGAAATAAAGAGATCATTCTCATGAATAAAACTTCTTTGGCTGCTGCGGTTGCACTGGGTATTGCACTGGTCGGCTGTAACAAACAGGAATCCGCAAGCACTGCGGATATCAAGCTCGAGACCCAGGAGCAGAAAGTCAGCTATATCATCGCCGAAGATATGGCTAACCGCCTCAAGACCCAGGAGGTAGCGCTGGATCCGAAAATTGTTGCTATGGCACTGGAAGATGTGGCCAGCGGCCGCGAGTCCCGTCTGAGTGAAGAGGAAAAGCAGCAGGTCATCCAGGTATTCCAGGAAAACATGCAGGCCAAGCAGAAAGAACTGATGGCTAAGCAGGAAGCCGAGTTCAAGGCATCCGCAGACAAGAACCTGGAAGACGGCAAGAAATTCCTGGAAGAAAACGCCAAGAAAGAAGGTGTGAAAACCACCGAGTCCGGCCTCCAGTACAAGGTGATTACCGAGGGCACCGGCCCCAGCCCGACCGAGACCAGCGTGGTTGAAGTGGACTATAAAGGCACCCTGATTGACGGCACCGAATTCGATAGCTCCTACAAAAACGGCAAGCCGGTACAGTTCCCGGTAAACGGCGTCATCAAGGGCTGGACCGAAGCGCTGCAGCTGATGAAGCAGGGCGCCAAGTGGGAGCTCTACATCCCCTCTGACCTGGCCTATGGCCCGGGTGGTGCCGGCGGTCTGATCGGCCCCAACTCCACTCTGATTTTTGAGGTGGAACTGCACAAGGCCGACGTCAGCAATGATGAAGGTGCCGCGGAGCAGGACGCTGTAGAGGAAGGCAAGGCGGATGACGGGCACAACCACTAAGGGATGTGCTGCGCAGCGTTCTTCGCAAGCGTGATAAACAAAAAAGGGGCCATTGGCCCCTTTTTTTGTTGCCCGACCGAAAGATCACTCAGGCAAGCTGATTCTTGTGCGCGGTATGCAGTGTATCGATCATGCGATCCTCTGCCGCAAAACGGGTTTCCAGTGCCACACCCAACTCGGAGAGATCCTGCGCCAGAGACTCGAGGTCGTCGGTCTCCTGGTATTTGTCGTTGAAGTCCACGGCGGTATCGGTGGTGGCGTCGATTTCGCGGTAGAGCGATTTCGCCTGTTCCAGTCCCTCACTGTCCCCGAATGCCTGACCTTCCTGAATCAGCTGGTCGTAGATCTCAAAGTGTCCGGCAGAAATATAGTCCACCAGCTGCTGGCACAGGGTGCGCACACTGGCTTCCACTTCCCGGTCGCCGTCGGCAATTTCCTTTTTCTCCGACAGGTGGCAAAAACTCACCAGCAGCGCCTGACGTGACTGCAGCCAGCGGTCGATAATCTGGCTGACACCACCCCAGCGCTCCTGCGCATTTTTACAGTTTTCCAGCATCTCCAAGTTTCCTTTTGTGACTTCTACAGCTGCTTATTGGAATGTAGAAGCTTATGCCTTTGCCGGCAAGAAAGGCGCAGAAAAAAACGCCATAACGAGAAATTCGTCTAGCTGATTACAGCGTTACCAGGACTGGCAGCAGGAGTGCGGTCAATGCGCCGCACAGCCCCATCGCCAGCGCCGAAAAGGCGCCACACAGCGCGCTGATTTCCAGCGCGCGCACGGTACCGATAGCGTGGGCGTTGATCCCCATGGAAAAGCCGACCACGCGCTCGTCAGAGATACCGAGCATACGCAGCAAACCCGGACCGCATACCGCGCCGACAATACCGGTAAATGCCACCACGCCGGCGGCGAGGCTCTGGACTCCGTGCAGTTCCTGCGCCAGTGCCAATGCCACCGGCGTGGTCACGGACTTGGTGGTCAGGGCTACCAGCACGGTGCGGCTGCCGCCGAGCAATGCAGCGATGACCACGGCCACCAGCGGCGCCAGCACGGCGCCTAACAGCAGTCCCAGCATCAATGGCCAGCCCGCCCTGCGCACCACCTGCAGGTTTTGTTTGAGTGGGATGGCGAGGGCGACGACGGCGGGGCCGAGCAGCAGGTAGAGAAGTCCGCTGCCACTCTGGTAGGCGGGAAAGTCCAAGCCCAACAGCAGCAGTCCCGCAAGCACCAGCAGGCTGCCCCCCACCACCGGGTGCAAAATCGGCGTGCCGGCGCGACGGTAAATCTTTAGGCCGAACCAGAAGCCGAGAATATTCAGCGGCAGTATCACCAGGGGGTGGGATACCGACAGTGGCTCGGCAAAGGTGGCGGCCACTTGCTGTAATTGCGTCAGCCATTGCTGCCACGCGCTGACAGATTCAGCCTTCACCGCGCTCTCCACGGCGGCGCCCGCCCCTGCCGAGCAGCAGTCGCTGTAGCATCAGTGCCGTTAGCGCGAAGCTGATCAGGGTGCCGATAACCATGGCGGCGACCAGGGCGAGCCAGTCGCCGTTGGACAGATCGCGCACAAAGTAGATTCCCACCGAGGCGGGCAGAAAAATCAGTACCAGCAAGCGAAGTATTTGTTCGCTGACGATGGCGAGCCCGGAGGGCACGCGCCCGAAAAGCATCAGTGCCAGCAGCAACAGCAGCATGCCGAGCACCGAGCCCGGAATCGGCAGCGCGAAGGTGGCGGTGAGGCTGCGCCCGGCCACGTCAAACAGTAGCAGCAGCGCGGCCCCAAGCAGCCAGTGGCAAACGTTTTTGATCTGGGGCACGGTCGATCAGCGCTTGCGGAACGCCTGCCACAGACCGAATAGGATCAGCCCGACAAAGCCCACCGCCGCCCAGCCGGGAATGGACAGGCCGAGCAGGGTCCATTTCACTTCCGCGCAGTTGCCGTCGCCGCTGAGCAGGGTCTTGATGACTTCGGACATGGGGAACATTTCCACCATGTAGGTGATGCCGGGGCCACAGGCGGGCACTTGGTCTGCCGGCAGGCTCTGCAGCCACAGCTGGCGGCCGGCAAAGTACAGGCCGCCCAGGCCCCACAGGGAGACCAGCAGGCCGTAGATGCGGCGACCGATGGTTGCGGGGTTGTGCAGGAACGCGATCAGGGACACCAGCCCCACTCCGAGGAACATCACCCGCTGGGTGATACACAGCGGGCAGGGTTCCAGTCCTTTTGCGTATTCCAGATAGAAAGCGGTGCCGAGTACGAACGCCACAGCGAGGAACATCAGCAGAAAAGTCGTGCGGGGAGTTGGCAGGGTCATGGTAATTATTTTCCCGGAGTGTTGCCGTCAGAGTGAGTGCCGCCGGAACAGTGCAGCCTGTTGCGACAAGTCGGTAAACAGTGAATGAAAATCTTGCTCCAGTGCGGCGCGGTCTGCCAGTAGCAGCGGCAGCATTTCCGCCAGTGGCTGCGGGCGGCGCAGGCGCTGGCCGACGCGCTCAAGGGTGCGCTGGATAACTTCTACCTCGCGGTAGCCGGGCAGCAGTTTAAATTGCTCGGCGCGCTGAATAAATGCCTGCGCGTTTTCCGGTATCCACTGACGGCGTTCGCGGAAGTTGGACCAGCAGTTGTCGACGAAGGTTTCCAGGGACTCTGCGGACCACTGGTGCCAGTGGCTGGCGAGCAGGTGGTCGAACCAGATATCCAGGGTAATACCGCCGAGGCGGCGCCACTGGGGGCCGAGCCGGATAAGTGCGGAGAGATAAGCGGGATGCTGATCACTCAGCAGGTCGATGCGCCGGTGCAGGCGGATGCCGTCTTCGATGGGCTGGGGGCGCTCGCCCTTCAGGGGGCCTTTGACAAAATCCCCCAGCAGCCCGCCCAGCTGCCAGTCCGGATCGGGACCGGACAGCAGTAGATGGGCGAGGTAGTTCATACGCGGTCAGAGGGCGCGCTGGCAGAATACGTACTGCGCGTAGTAGCGGCCGAGAAAGTCTTCGAAGCTGCCCTTGTCCGCCGCTTCCACATCTCGCTGCTTCTGCAGGGATTCTTGCGCGAGGCGCTCGAACTCCGCCTGTTCCGTCGCGTCCAGTGGGCGCTCGAGGAAATACTGGCGGTGTTGTTCGGCCTTGGCCTTGGCCCACTGGAAGAACGTCTGCCCGTGCTCGTGCATTTCCGCCAGCACCTGTGCGGCGGGCGTCGGGATCTTGCCGGCAATCTTGTCGCGCTGGACACTGACGGCACGCTGGTAGTCGTGACCCTGCCAGGCCTGATCCAGCAGGTCGGCCATGGGGGAAATTTCGTCCAGCAGTTCCGTCGCCCAGGCGGTGAGTTTGCGCTCACTGCCGTTGTGAATCAGCTGAAGTTCCGGATCGCGGCCACGGTAGACGATGCGCGCCTGGTTTTCCTGCACCGCGCGATAGTCGGCCTCGTCGGTCTGCGGGCTGTCGCTGAGCAGGCAGTGCAGCAGGAAGGCGTCGAGAAAGCGCATCTGCGGCGCTTCGATACCCAGCGGCACGAAGGGGTTCAGGTCGAGGCAGCGCACTTCGATGTATTCGACACCGCGAGCGTCGAGGGCGGAGAGCGCGGTCTCGCCCATGCCGGCGGGATTTTTCGGGCGGATCGGCGAGTAGAACTCGTTTTCGATCTGCAGCAGCCCGGTGGACAGCTGCTGGTATTCG
The DNA here is from genome assembly GCF_036563125.1 of Microbulbifer sp. GTDB lineage: Bacteria > Pseudomonadota > Gammaproteobacteria > Pseudomonadales > Cellvibrionaceae > Microbulbifer. The sequence continues at coordinate 5,130 of NZ_DATCMV010000063.1, read as the reverse complement.
CCATCGGCATCCTTCACGCCCAGCTCGTGGTACGGCGGGTACGGCAGGCTGATGGCGGAGCACAGGGTAATCAGGTAGCTCCGCAAGTCGTTGTAGCAGACCACCAGGGATTTCTGTGCATCGCTGGTATAGCCGAGATCGCCCATGCGCAACGATGTGGCGTCGGGCGTATACAGGCTGCGACCGTCGCCGTCGAAGGACTGCAGGTTGTGCTGGCGGTTCTGTACGAACGTGCCGCACACCGCCGGCGCAGCGCCGAACAGGTAGATCAGCAGCCAGTAGTGACGACGGAAGTTGCGGATCAGGTCGAAGTAGCGGCGGGTCTTGAAATCCTGCAGGGACTCGGTGCTGCCTTCTTTGGCCTGCAACCACTGCCAGAAATCGTCCGGCAGCGAGAAGTTGTAGTGGATGCCGGCGATAGTCTGCATGGCGCGGCCGTAGCGCAGGCCGAGGCCGAGCCGGTAAATGGTCTTCATGGTGCCGCTGTGGGAGCTGCCATAGCGGGCGACGGGAATGTCCGCATCGCGGCCGATACGCCCGGGCATGCTGTTGACCCACAGGCGCTCATCGCCCATCTGGCTGTAGGTAAAGCGGTGAATCTGGTCGAGCTTTTCCAGCGCCTGCTCCGGCGTCGCCACCGGCGGGGTGATGAATTCCAGCAGCGCTTCCGCGAAGTCGGTGGTGATGCAGTCGTGGGTGAGCGCAGACCCCAGTCCACGGGGGTGGTCGGTCTGCGCCAGTTCGCCCTCGGGGGTCACCCGCAGGCTCTCTTTTTCGATGCCGCGGCGAATGCCCTTTAGCAGGGACAGGGCTTCCGGCTGGGCCAGTTCGGCCAGATTGAATGTGGGCACTGGGATCTCCTGTGCGCAGCCGGTCGGCGTTTGCGCCGGATGTGCCGCGATCGGGGTAGTCTGCGTATCCCGCCTAAGTGGGGGCGCAGAATCACATCTCAAGGGAGTGTGGGTCTTAAAAGGTGTCGTCAGGGCTGGCCGACGATGGACTCCGGCGGCTGCTCCGGCTCTATTTCCGGTGTGTCGCCGGGATACTGGTCCGGGTCGATTTCCGGCTGCAGATCCGGTTCCACTTCCGGCGCGGGCTGTGGATCTACTTCCGGGTTGTATTCCGGTGGCACTTCACTCGGGTCTGGCTGCGGTAGCTCATCCGGGTCGCCACCCTCTTCCGCCGCTTCCTCACTGCCTTCGCCGGCATGGGCATGCAGCGGTTCGTCGCACAGGGCGTCGGCGGGGATCTGGGGGTTTTTCTTGGTATCGAGCCCGCATTCGAGCAGCTCGATGCGCAGAGTGACGTCGCGAGTGTTGGCCTCAAACATCTGGTTGATGGCGACGTCCTTGTACTCGGTGCGGAACAAGCGGGCGCTATCGCGGCCGTCGATCCATTCGTTGCTTTTGCTCAAAAAAAGCTGGTGCTGATTGGTCAGCACATAGACATGACTCATGCGGGGAGGAAACTCTGCTCAAACATGAGGGGCAGTTTAGCGGTGGAGGGGGGGAGGCTCAAGAATTGTGTCGGGATTGGGATGATAGGAAGCTGCTTGCAAGCGAATTCCACTTCGGCTGGTGCCCCGGTGGCGGTGCCGCTAGCGGGTACAGCCTTGTGAGACACGAGCTAGGCGCCCCCCCTAAACCCATCCTTGGGGGCTCTTCCGCGAGGTCCCTCTCGCGGAAGGTCTCACAAGGCTGTACCCGCTATCGCCACCTTCGCGGAAAGCGGCGCGGAATCAAACCTTAAAGCGCCTTCAGCGGATAGTGCGCCGGATACGGCAGTCTCGCCGCACCGCTCTCCACCGCCGCTTTCGCCACCGCCGCCGCCACTTCTGGCAGCAGGCGCGGGTCGATCGGCTTCGGCAGGATGTAGTCCGGGCCGAAGCTCAGTTCCACACCGCCGTAACCCGCGCGCACCGCGTCTGGCACCGGTTCGTGCGCCAGCTGGCGCAGCGCCTCGACCGCCGCCAGCTTCATGTCTTCGTTAATGCGCGTCGCGCGCACGTCCAGTGCCCCGCGGAAAATGAACGGGAAACACAGCACATTGTTTACCTGATTCGGGTAGTCCGAACGACCGGTGGCCATGATCAGGTCGCTGCGGGTGGCGTGGGCCAGCTCAGGGGAGATTTCCGGGTTGGGGTTGGAGCAGGCGAACACCACCGGCTTCTCCGCCATATGCGCCAGCTGCTCGGCAGTGAGCAGGTCCGGGCCGGATACCCCGAGGAACACGTCGGCGCCCTCGATGGCGTCGTCGAGCGTGCGCATCTCGGTATCCCGCGCCCACTCGCCCTTATAAGCGTTGATGTCGGTGCGCCCGGAGTGAATCACGCCGCGACTGTCGAGCATGGTGATGTGGTGTTTCTTTGCTCCCGCTGCCAGCAGCAGCTTGCAGCAGGCGGTGGCGGCGGCGCCGGCGCCCAGGCATACGATACGCACGTCACTGATGTTCTTACCCTGGATCTCCAGTGCGTTCAGCATGCCCGCCACGGTGACGATGGCGGTGCCGTGCTGGTCGTCGTGGAACACCGGCACCGAGCAGCGCTGGATCAGCGCCTCTTCAATATGGAAGCACTCGGGCGCCTTGATGTCCTCGAGGTTGATGCCGCCGAAAGTGTTGGCAATCGCGGCCACCGTCTCGATAAAGCGCTCGGGGCTAGTGGTGTCGACCTCGATATCCACGGAATTGATGTCGGCGAAGCGCTTGAACAGCAACGATTTACCTTCCATCACCGGCTTGGACGCCAGCGGGCCCAGGTTGCCGAGGCCGAGGATCGCGGTGCCGTTGGAAATGACCGCTACCAGGTTGCCCTTGCCGGTGTAGAGGTACGCGGCCTCCGGGTCCTTGGCGATCTCGCGCACTGGCTCGGCGACGCCGGGACTGTAGGCGAGGGACAGGTCTTCCTGGGTGTGGGCGGGGGTTGTCAGCTCCACCGAGAGTTTGCCCGGTGTTGGCAGGGCATGGTAATCCAGCGCTGCCTGGCGCAGGGAGTTGGTCATTGGGGTGTCATCTCTTTGGTCTGGATTGCGCGGCCGGCATTCTGTGGCTGGGGCGCGCGGGTTACCGCGGATATATTGATTTTATTGTCGGAAAGACGATTTGCTCGCCTCCCCTGTCCGCGGCCCGAAGAATAACTGAGGCGACCGGAAGTTCACAAGCTCAAAAATTGATCTCGCGGGTTATTTTCTACTAATTTGAATGGTGAATTCTGAGTCTGACGAAATAAACCAGCGTTTATTTTGCCTATTCTGGGATATATATTTCGGTCCACGATCGATCAGCCAGCCTTTCACTTCTATTTTGCGCCCTTGCCAATTGTCCCCATTCTGGTGGCCATAATCCCGCCCGCTCCTGAGGCGCACCGCCACCGGGCCATCCAGCTCCAGCCAGACAAACTGGTTGTGCTCCACTTTTTTCACGGTGCCGGTGAGCAGCACAAAGCCGCCGTCGCCGGGTTTGATATCCGCCGCCTTGAGCTCCGGCCACACCCCGGGGGCCCACACGCCGCGGTTATGGGTGCGTGCGTCCTGCTCGCGGATGGCGAGGCACTCGGCGAGCGCCAGGTTGGGGTATATGGCGACGTGAAAGGCGAGCCCGGCGGCGAGTAATGCCGATTCCAGGCTGTCGCCGCGGTGGTTATACACATGGGCCAGTACACGGCCGTGGTTGTCGTAGCGGCTGCGGTCGTACACCAGCTCCACATCTCCACCTTCGAGAAAGCGCTCGGTGAACTCCTTGGCCTCGCGTGCCAGCGGCTGGGCCTGGCGCCGACCGTGGGCCAGCTCAGGGGCGTTGACGCCGATAAGGCGCACCCGGCGGCCGTCTTTCAGGCGCAGGGTGTCGCCGTCCACGACCTTTTTCAGTGCCACCACCTCGTCCGGTTCGCCGAGCACGCAGTCGGCGTGGGCGGGAGCCAGTGTCGCCAGCAGCAAAAAACAGGCATAAAAAAAGGCACTCAGGGAGGCCCTGAATGCCTTTTCTGCCACCGGGAACAAACGGGTCATTCCGGTGCGCGGCGTGCCGATACTTACTTGGAGATGCGGCTGCCGAAACGCTTCTTGAAGCGGTCTACGCGGCCGCCGGTGCTCGCTTGCTTCTGCTTGCCGGTGTAGAACGGGTGGCAGTTGGAGCACACGTCCAGCTGCAGGTCCTTGCCCAGGGTGGAGCCCATTTTGAACTCGTTGCCGCAGGAGCAGGTGGCAGTGATCTGAACGTAATTCGGGTGGATATCGGTCTTCATGATGGCCTCTTTTCGACACCGCCACCCAGTCTTTTGCTGAGCACGGAATCGTCATTGGTTCAGGGGAGAATTCCCCGGGCTGTTTAAAAAGTCGGCGCATACTACCAGATTAGCCCGTTGATACAAGTTCAAATGTGCCCGGGGCGTCACCGTTCGGCGCCGGTTCAGACGCCCGTGCCACTTGCGTCTATCAGTGCCCGCAGTGCCGCCATATGCGCCTCCAGCGCGGTCCGGCCAGTGTCGCTTAGCTGGTACCAGGTAGTCGGTTTACGCTCCACGAAATCCTTACGGCTACTGAGGTAGCCCTGCTCCTCCAGCTTGCGCAATTGGGCGCCGAGATTGCCATCGGTGGCCTGCAACTGTGCCTTGAGACGCGCGAAGGTCAGCTCGCCGTGTTTTGCCAGCAGTACACAGGCACCGAGACGGATACGGTGCTCGAACAGGGAGTCGAGAGCGGCTAGCGCCTTCATGCCGCACCGCCCGCAGTGCGGAGAGCGGCGCGGCGGCTCAAACCGGCCCAGAACAGGGCGAGTCCGACGGTGGAGCCGGTGATGGTCCAAGTGTAGGGAGGCATCAGTGCAATCATCACCCCGTAGGCCGCTAGCATCAGGATGCCGCACCACAGCAGCGGCCGTTCCAGGTGCACACCGGCGAGACCATAGCCGATTCCGGTAACCAGCAGGAAGTTGGCTCCGCCCATCTCCGGAGATACCCGCCCCAGCAGCAGAGGTATGAAACACAGCAGGAAAGCGGCACCCATCAGCGACCAGTGCAATCCATAGCGGCGGGCCAGTTTGGGATTGTTGACTCCGTGGCGTCGGCTCTGACGAGCCCCCAGCCACCAGCTGAACAGGCCGCCACCGAAACCCGCCACCAACCAGTAAAGTCCC
>NZ_DATCMV010000161.1:0-6776 GCF_036563125.1 Microbulbifer sp. | reverse complement strand
GCGGTTTGACGGCAATTTTCCGCCGGAAAAGAAATTGATGGTGGCGCTGGCCCCGCACACTTCCAACTGGGATTTTGTGGTGGCCATGCCGTTCATCATGGCGCTTAAACTGAAAGCGTCGTGGATGATGAAAAAGGAAGCGTTTTTCTTCCCGTTCAAAGGACTGTTCATGGCGCTGGGCGGAATTCCCACTGACCGCGGCGCGGCGGGAGGGCTGGCCAAGGAAATGGCGAGCCAGTTCAAGCAGAACGAAAAAATGTGGGTCGCGATTACTCCGGAAGGCACCCGCAAGAAGGCGCACAAGTGGAAGAATGGATTTCTGCGCATCGCTTACGCCGCGGACGTGCCAGTGCTGCTGGTTGCCTGGGACTTCCCCACCAAACGCATCTGTGTGGATTCCCTGTACCGGCCTACCGGTGATCTGGAGCAGGATATGCAGGAGATCCAGCGGCGCTTCAGTAAATACCGCGGACGCAATCCGGAAAACCAGACCGATATGGGCGAGCGCGCCTGAGAGCACGGAGGAGGGCAGCAGTGAATATCGTGATTACGCTCTGCCTGTCCTTCGCCGTGTTCGCCCTGATTGTCTGGGGCCTGATGCATATGCGCACACCGCGCTTTCGCATGGAGCGCAAGCAGTTCCAGCGCGGTCTTGAAGATGTGATTACCGGGCAGGCGGACGATAACGAATGGCGGGTACTGATCAGTTATCCGATGCGTCACGATCCGCCACTGGAGCAGCTCCGCCTCGAATGCCTGCAGATCGAGGAAGACGAGTACACCGGCAAGCCGCCCTACCTGTTTACCGAGCCCGGTCTGCAACAACTGCGGGAAGTGCGCGAGCGATTGCTGGCGCTGCCACCGCAGGATGAAACCGAATAATTCCCGATAAAAACCAACGCTGTAACTGGAGATCTCATGTTAAAGCCCCTGATGAATTTTAGTGGTGGCCTGGCCGCCGCGCTGCTGGTGACCGCGGCCCACGCCGTTGCCCTGAAGCAGGAAGATATCTCCGTGGCGGAAGTGCTGCGGGATCGCGCGCTGGAATCCTCCGATGCCTACAGCCACGTAGAATCCCTCACCGTGGAAGTTGGCCCGCGCCGCGCCGGTACCAAAGGCGATGAGCGCGCAGTGGCCTGGGCGCAGCAGAAAATGAAAGATCTCGGATTTGACCGGGTCTACACCGAGCAGATCGACGTCAAGCGCTGGGCCCGTGGTCACGCTCACGCAGAAGTTACCGCGCCGTTCCCGCAGCCGCTGGTGGTGACTTCCCTGGGTTACGGCGCGTCCACCCCGGAAGGTGGTCTCACCGCGGAAATCGTCGAATTTGCCGATGTGGACGCGCTGCTGAAAGCGCCGGCGCGCAAGGTGAAAGGTAAGATCGCCTTTATCAACAAGCGCATGGAGCGCGCCCGTACCGGCGAGGGCTACGGCCCGGCAGCGGCTGGCCGCAGCAAGGGGATGCGTGCGGCGGCTGAGAAGGGTGCGGCGGCGCTGTTGCTGCGCTCCGTGGGCACCGACTCGGACCGTTTTGCCCACACCGGCATGATGTCTGTCGACGGTGTGGAAAACCCGGTACCGGCGCTGGCGCTGTCGGCACCGGACGCCAACCTGCTGGAGGCCATGCTGAAGCGCGGCAAGCCGGTGCAGGTAAAGCTGAATGTGCACAACGAAGCACTGGCCGATGGTCCGTCCTTCAATGTCATTGGTGAAGTAGTCGGCCGCGAGAAGCCGGAAGAAGTGGTGATTATCGGTGCCCACCTGGACAGTTGGGATGAAGGCACCGGTGCCCTGGATGATGGCGCCGGCGTAGCCGTGGTGATGGAAACTGCGCGCCTGATTGCCGAGCTGCCCCAGCGTCCCCGCCGCACCCTGCGTGTGGTACTGTTCGGCGCCGAGGAAATCGGCCTTGTGGGTGCCAAGCAGTACGTCGAAGCCCATGCCAACGACCTGGAAAAAATTGTGATGGTTTCCGAGTCCGATTTCGGTGCCGGCAAAATCTGGCGCTTCGATACCCGCATCCCCGAGAGCAAGTTCGCCATCGCCGACCAGATGATGCAGCTGCTGGCGCCGCTCGGCATCAAGCGCGGTGACAACAAGGCATCCGGCGGCCCGGATGGCAGTGTGTTCGTGGCGCAGGGCGTGCCGGCCATGACCCTGCACCAGGATGGCACCGATTACTTCGACTACCACCACACGCCCAACGATACCCTCGACAAGGTGGATCCGGAAAACCTCAAACAGAATGTGGCGGCCTGGGTAGTGATGTCATTTTTGGCGACGGAAATGGAAGGTGATTTCGGTCGTGTGTCCACGGAACACTGATCCGGGACTATCCTAAAACGCTTAAAACCCCGCAAATTGCGGGGTTTTTTGTATCTTGTGAGCAAATTGACTTTGCCCTCATGCCTCGTCATGCTGCGGGCACTTTCGACGCTAATTTCACAACCCCAAACGTCAAGGAATGCACAATGGCCAATATCACCCTGAAAGGTAACCCCATCACCACCGTTGGCGATTTGCCGGCGGTAGGCAGCCAGGCACCGGCATTCACTCTGGTGCAGGGCGACCTGTCCGAACTCAACCTGTCGGATCTCGCCGGCAAGCGCGTGGTATTGAATATATTCCCGTCTGTGGATACGCCCACCTGCGCCATGTCGGTGCGCACATTCAACGAAAAAGTCGCGTCCCTGGAAAACGCCGTGGTGGTCTGTGTTTCTGCGGACCTGCCTTTTGCCATGACCCGCTTCTGTGGTGCGGAAGGCATTGCCAATGTAAAGCTTGGTTCTACTTTCCGCTCCAGCTTTGGCAGCGATTACGGCGTGGCGTTTGCAACCGGTCCGCTGAAAGGGCTGATGTCCCGCGCGGTGGTGGTGATCGATGAAAACGGCAAGGTTGCCTACACCGAGCAGGTGGCAGAAGTGGCCAGTGAGCCGGATTACGAGGCGGCGTTGGCGGCGCTCTGATCCCCAGCGTTAGCGGACGCCAGTGCCGTCCGCTGTTCCCGATAAAACACCCCGCATCCAGCGGGGTGTTTTGGTTTTGGGCGATGCAGCCTGTTCAAATCCCCGTTTGCCTTAAATCACAAGCTCGGCAAAAGTGGCACGATTTCCCTCTTGTTGGCATCAAGTTTGCAGCGCAGTTATATGGCCTCCAAAAGGGGAGGCGGGCCGCTATTGGCGCAACATTCAACGTCAATTGTGACTTGGTACCACTGAAGATGCTTTATCTGCTCCGGGTGGCAGATTAATGTACGTCTTGGCTGTACTGGTATCGCCTTGATCATAAAAAAAGCAAAGGGAACCCAATGACCAATCGTCGTCCGGGAGAGCTGGCTTCCAGCACTCCGCTTCTGAAGAAAAACCAACTGGCCTCTGCAGTGACCGCTGCCGTTCTGACTTCGGCGCTGGCTCTGCCCGCGGCGGCGCAGGTGCTCGAAATCGAGGAAGTGACTGTCACCGCGAGCAAACGCGAAGAGTCCGTGCAGGATGTGCCGCTGGCCATTACCGCGCTCTCCGGCGACTTCACCCAGAAAGTGAACCTGAATGATGTGAAAGACCTGGTGTCCTTTACACCCGGTGTCACCGGCAATAGCCAGGACAGTTTTATCGATGCAATCAGCGTGCGTGGTATCCGCACCCAGGACTTCGGTGTCGGCGGTGACCCCTCGGCGGCCTTTTTCAAGAACGACCTCTACGAGGGGCGCAATGGCTCTGCGGTAACCAGCCTGTACGATATGGATCGTGCTGAAATCCTGCGTGGTCCACAGGGCTTCCTGTTTGGCCGCAACTCTATCGGCGGTGCTTTCAGTGTTCACACCCGCAAGGCCGAGTTGAAAGACGGCGTGAGCGGTTACTTTGAAACCGATGTCGGCCAGTATGGTCGCTTTGCAACCGAAGGCGCCGCCAACATCGGCGTAAGCGACAACTTCGCCGTGCGTCTCGCCGGCTACACCTCGGAAGAAGACGGCTTCGTCAACAATACCTACCCCGGTTCCGCAGATCTGATCGCTCACTCCAAGCAAGCGCTGCGCTTTTCCACCACTTATGAGAAGGACGCACTGACCGTCCATACCATGGCGGAATACGAGTCGCGCGAACAGTCCGGCTCGGTTTACCGAGCGGTCGAAGAGGGCGATATCTGGGACGCATTCGTCGATTCCATCGGCGACCCGATGATGGGGGGCAATCCGCGCAAGGGCGATGTGGATGTAGATCGCTACAGTGGTGATGCCGATGATTCCGATGTGCTTACCCTGGGTGTACATGTCGATTATGAGTTCGACAAATTTACCCTGACCTCGAACACCGGTTACAAGGACCACGATTACTTCTACACCGAAGACTACGACGGCACACCGCTGAATGTGAACGACTTCGGCATGGATCAGACCGGCGATTACTTCCAGCAGGAAGTGCGGGTAACTTCCACTACCGATGGCCCGCTGTCCTGGTATGCCGGTGCTTCCTACTACAAGGAAGAGATCGACGCGAAGTTCTTGTTCCGCGGCGATGAAGATTATATGTGTGCCTATTACGGCAACTACTACTATCCCGGCAATGGCTTTACCGGCTGTTCCGACCTGTATGCCTATTACGGCTACGCCTGGAGCCCCTCCGCGGATGGCAAGCTTACCGAGACCGGGCATATTCGCGGCTCCTACTCCGGCTGGGCCTCCTACGTGAACATGGATTACGCGCTGACCGATACCCTTACCCTCGGCCTGGGTATGCGCTACACCCGGGATGAAAAGGACTTCGCCATCAGCGTTCCCACCCCGGACAGCGAGCTTGGTCCCTATTGGGCCTACGGTTTCTCCACTGATGGTTTCATCCGCGGCAGCGAGTCCTGGGACAAGCTCACCTCGCGCGCGATGCTCACCTACCAGCCGAACAATGAGGACACGTATTACGTCAGCTATACCGAAGGCTTCAAGTCCGGTGGTTTTGGCAGCTTCAACCTGGCGAGCAACGCCGCTGGCGACCCCGCCATTGGCAACACCGAGCTGACCCAGGCGGACGGCTTCGGCCCGAACGTGTTTGACCCGGAAGAAATTGATTCCTTTGAAGCCGGCTACAAGAGCACCCTGTTTGGTGGCCGTGCCCTGTTCGATATCACCGGCTTTATGTACAACTACACCGACCTGCAGGTGGTCACCTACGATGGTGGTGCATCCATCGTGAAGAACGTTGGTGAAGTGGACAGCTTTGGTATTGAATCGTCGATTACCGCTGAGCTGACCGACAACTTCAACCTGATGTTCTCTTTCGGCTGGTTGGATAGTGAGGCCAACAAGTTGCAGGACATCTGTGGTCTGGAGGATGCGGATGGCTGTGAGGGCAGCTCCCTGTTCTGGGCGCCGGAATTCGCCGGATCCCTGGTGCTGGATGCGCACTTCCCCTATGGCGACGGCGTTCTCACCGCCAGTCTGGAAACTTTCTGGGAAAGCGAGCGCGGTGGTGGCTGGGAAGGCCTCGAGACCACCAAGATCGATGCCTACCAGGATGTCGCCCTGCGTGTGGGATACGAGTCCAACAGCAACTGGCGGGTTGACGCCTACATTGAAAATCTGACCAACGAATTCACCTGGGACGGTCAGAACAACAACGGTGGGATACTGCCGTCGCATTTCTTCGGTCCCAAGCGTCCGCGGACCTTTGGTATGCGTTTCGGGATGGATTTCGACTAAGCAAGCGATCTCCTGAACAAAAAAGCGGTAGCGGCTCGCCGTTACCGCTTTTTTATTTGTCCCTTTTTTTGTTTGTCGGGTGCGCCGACGTATAGTGTCCGTTGCAGTAAGGGGATCACAGTGATGAACGACCGGCAGCTCAGCAAACAAGCATTTCTCCAACAAACCTTGTCAAATGGCCTCCAGGCACTGTCCCGCGGCGATATCGATACCGCGTCCAAATGTTGCCAGGCAGCGTTGAAGGTCCAGCCGGATCTGGTGCAGGGGCATTTTCTGGTGGGACTGGTTGCCCTTGAGTCGCAGCAACCCAAGATCGCCTTCAGCGCCTTCCAGTCGGTGGTCAAACTGCAAAAGGACCACCCCGCAGCCTGGGCGCACATCGCCAAGTTGTTCATGCGCGATGGGCATTTCAATGCAGCGGGCAATGCCCTGGAAAGGGCCGAGGACTGCGCCGGCGCAGACGCGGCGGTGAACGATCTGATCGGCACCGTGTATTCCATGATGGGGTATTACGATGAGGCCAAGCGCTGTTTCGAGCGCGCACTACAATCGGACCCCGAACATCCCGCCTATCTGCTGAACTATGCCAACAACCTGGTTTACCACGGTGAAACGGAAGAAGCAGAAGACGTATTCCTGAAAATTATTGCACAGCAAAATGACAGTCCTCAGGCGCACTGGGCCCTTGCCGGCGCGCGCAAAGCGCAGGACTCGTCCCATATTGAGGCAATGCGCACATTGCTGGCGCGCAGCAACATGCCACCACGGGCGCAGGCGTTCTATTACTACGCCATCGGCAAGGAGCTTGAGGATCTGCAGCAGTGGGAGCAGGCGTTTGACGCGTTTGCCCAGGGCGCCAGCGCCCGTCGCGAGACGGTCGCCTTCGACGAAGACGCCGAGCAGGCCACGTTCGATTATCTGCAGGCCCATTACACCCGGGAGTGGTTTGATCGCCTGGCCGAAGGCAACCCCGATGCTTCCCCCATTTTTGTACTGGGGCAGCCGCGCACCGGAACCACGCTGGTAGAGCGCATCATAACCGCGCACTCCCACGTGCACTCGGCGGGAGAGCTACAGCAATTTGGCC
>NZ_DATCMV010000139.1:0-4091 GCF_036563125.1 Microbulbifer sp. | reverse complement strand
TTGGCGCGCCGGATTCGGTGGCGGCGCTGGAAGCCCTGTTCGAGCAGATGCGCCCGCAACTGCAAGCCACGGACATCATCGACGAGTTCCTGGAACTGATGCTGCGCACTCCGATATTTCCGTTACCGCTGCGTCCGTATCAGCGCATTCTGGTGCGCGCCGCCGTGGATATCCTGCCGGGTTGGGCACAGCAATCGCTACAGCTCCAAACTCGCTGGCGCCTGAAAAACTGGGAGCGACGTCTGATAAGGCTTACCGGTCGCCTGGCGGACCGGCTTGTAATCAAGGCCAGTCCAGCTGTACACGCCTGCCAGCGTCTCGGGCTACCGGAAAATTATCTCTACCGTAGCGCCAGAAATGTTCAGAAATAAGATTCGAAAAATAATCGCCGGTTTGTGCGCCCATGAAGATCACTGCGAAATCGCTCGCCTGATTGTTTGCGATGGATTCCTGTGGGATTTCAACCGCGCACTGGAGCTGGCCCTGTTCAGGACATTTGCCTCGCCTAGTATCAGCGGATTGCTTGCGCGCACCGGCGAATTTACCAGCAACGGGCAAAAGCGCTACGACGATACCTCACTGCTGATGCTGCAGCTGTTGCGCTTTGGCTACGACAGTCCTGAGGGCCGTTCCGCACTGCAGAGGATCAACCGCACCCACGGGTATTTTTCCATCCGCAACGAAGACTACCTGTTCGTACTTTCCACCTTCATGCTGGACCCCATCGACTGGATCCAGCGCTACGGTTGGCGCAGATTGAGCGAAAACGAACAGGTCGCGCTTTACGTTTTTTGGCGTAACGTCGGGCAGCGTATGGCAATACAGAATATTCCCCCATCGCTGAACGCCATGCGCCAGTTCAGTGAACAATATGTGCGTGACCACTTCACGTTCAGTAGCGCCAATCGCTCGGTATCCAATGCAACGCTTGCGGTTGTGGAATCCTGGCTGCCCAAGCCATTTAGATATTTTGTAAGACCTGTATCCGCGGTGCTATTGGACGAAGCAACACGCAAGGCGGTGCAACTTGACGCCCCGGGTCGCATATACAAAACAGCGGTGACACTTATGCTGAGAGTGCGCGCTAATTGGCTGGCACTATTCGGCCGATCCGCGGAACCAGTCTGGCCCGACGGACATCGCACTTACCCTCAGGGCTATGAAATAGCACAGCTGGCGCCGGAACGACTGTTAAAACTCGAGCGCGATAGTGTGAAGCTCAAAACAGTACAAACTACGGATTAGCTGTTTATCTGTATGTTTTCGAGTCCATACTAGGCCAGTGCCAATGGAAGAGCCCGGCTATGCGTATTCTCACCCTGATTCTACTTGCTCTTCTCAGCAGTAAAACACCTGCAGAAGAATGCGCCTGCCCACAGGAAAAGCTGTCCCAGCAACAACCATTTATTCCAGATAATCTTTACGATGAAGTCCCTGAATACAAGCGAGGTGAGCGCGAGCTATATCAGGAGTTCCGTCTTTATCGGGCCTACCTGGACCAGAACAGCACATTGCTGGACAGCTTTTTCAACGGCTGGGCAAACCTCAATCCGCCGATCACCAATCGGCAACTTGACGCGCTGCCGAAAGCCTTCCGCTTCACTTACGAAATATTCAAGGATTTCTATCAACCCGCAAATCTCGGACGCATCGGTAGGCCTGAGTGGGGTAACGATCAGTTCGCCGGTGTAAAATACTATGTCGTGCAGAACAGCATCGACGTTAACGTCTATGAGCAGTTAAAGCAGGATCGATATCCTATTGATCCCGATAACATTATTTTCGAGTCCACTCTCAATAATTTCCGTCCTCAGGTTCAGGGCAACAAACTCGCCCTCATTCTCACCGAGGAATACAAAAACCGGTTATTAATGTTTCTCGGTGGAGAATCCACCCCTGCAGGCCAGGGCAACATCATGGCCCCGGCAATGGCGATTGGTGAAAGCAACAAGCGACTGCAATTCCTCAATCAATATTTGAAAATTTACCACGGCCACTGGGGAGGATGGCGACTGGTCACCGACCCAACCATCAGCCGGATTGATTTCAATGGTGAGCTGACCAAGGCCATTGTCCATTTCGAACTGGTTTACCAGGGGGGAGAGGCTGTGTACGAAAACAAGGACGGGAAATGGATGCTCAAGGAATCGCGGCTAACCTGGATCACCTGAGCCCTCCAGAATTCAAAGGCTTGGTAGCTGGCAGTTTTGCGACTCCGCGGGGCCAGAAATCCAAGGCCGTGGCTATATCGGATGTGCTTAATTGCCGGTCGCCGCAGGCGGACGAAAGCAAGATCTTTGTCGCCAATGCACCGCTGTACAGCGCAGGCCAAGCTGCAAATTCTGGAGTACTGCACCGGTACACAACTACGCATTGTTCCTGGTGAATGTGGCGGACAGGCGGACGCTTGCTCTACTTAGTTTACTGCTTCGGTGATTGACGCTCGAAAAATTCCAACATATCCCTCTCTACAGGCGCCTTAAATTCCAATAGCCAGCTGAGAGATCCGATCATATCGATATGGTCCACGTCATCGTATATGTGGGCTTCCACAGCGCCGCCAGACTTCTCGATTTTATCTCTCAGCCGATTCAGGTTGCGCTGAATCACATCCTTGTCGTCGGCGCCATGTAACAAGAGCATCGGCGGCTCGTCGCCGCGGACAAAGGTCGGCACCTGCATATTCGGATAATTGTTCGGCGGGCCGAAAATGTCTTTCAGATCTTCCGCTTCCGGTACGAAATCATAGGGCCCGGCCAACCCGGCAAAGGCAGTGACGATGGAAAGCGGCTTGCCCTCGGTTTTCAGATACTCGGGATTGGCCGCGACCAAGGCACCCATATGTGCACCGGACGAGTGGCCCGAGATATAGAAGCGCGAGGTGTCGCCGCCATAAAGATGTATGTGGTCGTGTGTCCAAGCGACCGCCTTGGCAGCATCTTCGACAAACACCGGAAATTTCACCGCCGGGTACTTGGAGTAGTCCGGCAGCACCACAATATAGCCAGCGTCGGCAAATGTTTTGGCGACAAATGCGTACTGCTCTTTTTTGCCAAAGCTCCAGCGCCCACCGTAGAAAAACACCAGTACCGGCGCCGGGGCGCTTGTTTCCTCCGGCAAGTAGATGTCCAGCTTTTGCCACGGCTGCGGACCGTAGCTGATATCCCGGTGCACTTCTGGGCGAGCGAATTTCACCGGCAGGTTGGCAAGAAAAAATGCGCCCGAGGAGCAGGCCGACAGCAACACCGTCGAAATACTAGCGATCAATACCAGAGTCAGTCTGCGCAACATCGATTTCCCCCTGTCGGGCAAGGAAGACGTTAAGCATAACAACTTATTCAACGGTCACTGATTTAGCCAGATTCCGCGGCTGATCCACATCCGTACCTTTCAACAGCGCCACGTGATAACTCAGCAACTGCAGCGGTACGGTGTATAGAATCGGCTGCAGGCTCTCCGGTGCATCCGGCACCTCCACCACGGTCACGCCCGACTCACTTTTGAATCCCGCTTGCGGGCTGGCAAATACAAACAGCTCTCCACCGCGGGCGCGCACTTCCTGCAGGTTGGACTTGAGCTTTTCCAGCAGCTCGTCGTTGGGGGCCACGACGATCACCGGCATATCCGAGTCCACCAGCGCCAGCGGGCCGTGTTTCAATTCACCCGCCGGATAGGCTTCCGCATGAATGTAGGAAATTTCCTTCAGCTTGAGCGCACCCTCCAATGCGATCGGGTATTCCACGCCGCGGCCTAAAAACAGCGCGTGATTTTTTTCCGCGAAGGCTTCACTGGTGGCCTGTACCAGCGCGTCGAGACCGGTGAATTTTTCCATCAGCTTCGGCAGCTGGTGCAGGGCGCTCACCAGTTCCGCTTCGCGCTCGCCGCTCATGCCGTTGGCCTTGGCCAACGCGATACAGAAGATTTGTAGTGCCACCAGCTGGGTGGTGAAGGCCTTGGTGGAAGCGACGCCGATTTCGGGGCCGGCTTCTGTCATCAAGTGCAGTTCGGATTCGCGCACCAGGGAGCTGTTGGGCACGTTGCAGATGGTCATGGAGGCGAGATAGCCGAGCTCCTTGGCCTGGCGCAACGCG